>URFE01000033.1:0-16430 GCA_900546965.1 uncultured Collinsella sp. | reverse complement strand
AGCTGCGGAAACGCGGGGTCCGTTCAGGCTGTTGCGTTGAGATTGAAAATCAACCCTATTTAGTGGCGCACATGAAATGCCGGATTCGGCTCTACTAGATTGAGTGTGCGATATTATGCAACCTTGCATAATTCGACCTTGCATAATCTTTGAGTGCGGTTTGTATTGGAGGACATGTATATCGACTGAGGTAACACGTCCGCCCCGCTCTCTCGCCGCGCGCCGTGGTACGATTTTTGAGTTTGAAAGTCCCGCCGTGCTCCGGCTGCCCTTGCAGCTTGTCGCGCGGCCGCACGTAAAGGAGCCATCATGGCCGGTATGAACATGCAGCAGATGATGAAGCAGGCTCGCAAGATGCAGGAGCAGCTTGCCGCCGCGCAGGAGAACCTCAAGTCCCAGACCGTCGACGCCTCTGCCGGCGGCGGCATGGTCAAGGTGACCGTTAACGGCGAGATGGAGCTCGTCAACCTCACTATTGACCCCGATGCCCTCGATCCCGAGGACGTCGATATGCTGCAGGACATGATCATGGCTGCCGTCAACGAGGCCGTCCGCGGCGTCAACGAGCTCGCCAACAAGCAGATGGGCGCCATCACCGGCGGCCTCAACATCCCGGGCATGCCGTTCTAAGACACGCATATATATGAGTGCGAATCACAGTCTGCAAAAACTGCTCGATGAGCTGGGCCGTCTGCCGGGCATTGGTCCCAAGTCGGCCCAGCGCATCGCCTATTACCTGTTGGAGGCCGACGCCGAGGAGGCGCGCCGCCTGGCCGAGGCCATCCTGGAGGTCAAGCAGGAGGTCCACTTTTGCAGCCGTTGCTTTAACTACGCCACGGCCGACGAGTGCTCCATCTGCCAGGACCCGATGCGCGATACCACTCGCATTTGCGTGGTGGGCGAGCCGCGCGATGTCCAGGCGATCGAGCGCACGGGCAGCTACCACGGCCTCTACCACGTATTGGGCGGCGTGATCAGTCCCATGGACAAGATTGGCCCCGAGCAGCTGCACATTCGAGAGCTGCTGGCACGCTTGGGCCACGAGGACATCCACGAGGTCATCATCGCCACCAACCCCAATATTGAGGGCGAGACCACGGCGAGCTATCTGGCCCGTACCATCAAGCCGTTGGGCGTCGAGGTGTCGCGTCTGGCAAGCGGCCTTCCCGTGGGCGGCGACTTGGAGTATGCCGACGAGCTTACGCTTGGCCGCGCCATCGAGGCCCGCCGCGCGATTTAGGTGGCGAGCCTGCTCCTGCCGTATGTTTTCCTCGCGACGCACGGGGTAGTCATAATTTCCCCGTGCGACTGTGAGTTTGTTGTGCAACAAAGATGCTTCGTATCCGCTTATCGCATGGATGCTTCCGCTCGCATCCTTAATTTGTCCATTCGTTGCGCAACCTTTTTGGTTCGCTGATACACTCAAATATGGATTCGAATGAATGCGCCGCTCCCGAGCGGCGTGTTTTTGTTGGAGGAGAACGCATGCGGCCCGGTGGCACTCAGACAAAGCGCGGCGCCGCGGTGCGCATGCGACGCCGACTGGGCTTGGCGCCGCGGGCGTACGCACTGCTATCGTGCTCGCTGGTGCTGGTCATAGCTGGCGTTTCTGCCTATGGCATGACCGTGCCGTCCATGATGCAGGCGCATGCCGCACGCGAACCGCGCGTGGGGCATGAGGTCAAAAGCGGTCTGGGCACCACGACTGGATATGCTTGGGCAAGTGTGGTCGGGCATATTGTGTTTGGCACCGACGATGCGGACGGCGCCGAGGCCCCGGACAACGAAGTCACGCTTGCCAATGGCAAAACCATCGTGCTCACCAACACCAAGATCATCGATCGGTTGTCCAACAATAGCGTGGCGGCAACGGTGAATAAGGTCGAGCAGCAGAAGGAGCAGGACGCCCAGCAGTTCGGAAAGCCCGGTAGCTCGGATACTTCTGGCTCCGGCTCGGATTCATCGAGTTCGGGCGGCGGCTCTGGGTCGGGTTCCTCTACCGGAGGGCCTGGAAACGGCGGCTCGACGGGCGGCAACACTGACAACGATGCAAACTCCGGCGGCCTTTCCGCTGCTGAGGAAGAGAGCATTCACAGTTGGCTTGTGACCAAGTACAACATGCTCGACGGCTATGTTTCTCGTGCCAATGACGTGGTCTCGACCTATAACTCTACGGGAGATCCCAGACCGTGCGACAGCCTGGTCGGGGAGATGTTTGTCATTCGAGCCGAGTTCGGTCGTCAGACATTCTCGCCCCGGTCAAAGTGGTATCAGCAGTATGCCAATCTGTGGGGCTGTTACACCAACCTATGTCAATGGGTCGGCCATTACGGCGATGATGACGTCGCGCTCGGTAACTTCAACAATAACGTGGCGGCGCTTGCCCTATGATGACCGATCTTGCATCCACCACACCACAATCGCTCGGTCGCGATCCCATGGTCGGCCTGCGCCTGGCGCGTGTCGACGGGTTTGAGCCGGCCATTGCGCTCGGTCAGGACGAACTGCCTACCTATCTGCGTCGTTTTACGATGCTGTTTGCCGACGATGCCACCATGCGCCGTGGCGGTATCGGCCGCGTGACGCGTGCCGTCAACGCCCAAGGCGAGGCCGTGGCGCTCAAGCAGCTCATCTTGCCGGCGCGCGATGAGTTCGACGACGATGCCGTTCACGAGGCGCTGGTCGCCAAGTTCAAGGCAGCGTTTCGCGAGGAATACGAATGCCATCGCGCCCTTTCGGGCCTCAAGGGCTTTCCCCGCCTCTATGGCTGGGGCGAGGTCGACGGTGTGCCTGCAATTGTCATGGAATGGGTCGAGGGCGAGACGCTTGCCCGCTTGCGTTCGCGACTTGCCGTGGACGATGCCGGACGCCTGTCGCCACTTGTGGCGGCGCGTCTGGGTCGCGACCTGTTCGATCTGCTCTGCCGTATGAGCCTGGTGGGCGAGGGCTTTGTCCATCGCGATATCTCGCCCGCTAATATTATGGTGCGCACGGCGCGTCTACCGCTTGACCGGCAGCTTGCCGAGGGCACCTTTGACCTGTGCCTGATCGACTTTGGCTCGTCGCTGGCGCTTGAGCCTGCGTCGGCCGTGGCCGGTACCGGCGGCAAGGCGTCGTTTACGGAGCGTTATGCCACGCTGCGTCGCGCGACGGTTGCCTATGCCCCGCCCGAGATGCTCACCGACGATATTCCCGACCTGCGTGCTTTGCGTATGTCGCCGGCGATTGACGTCTATGCCGCGGCAAGCACGGTTTACGAGCTCATTGCCGGCGTCGCGCCATACGAAGCCGCGCCGAGCACTTCGGGCACCTCGGGTTCGCGCAAAAAGACGCGCGACATCGCGAGCCCCTACCGTCTCAAGATGGACACGCGGCCCGACTATCCTATTGGTGCCCATGCGCCCGGTTGTGATTTGACTCAGCTGCTTCGTCGTGAGCCCGATGTGGCGCTCGCCGCGGCCGAGCAGGCCCAGCAGCTAGGGCTTGAGCCGGATTCCGAAGAGCTACGCGATGCGCTGGCGTTTGTCGATGCCCAGCTGTTCGACGTGGTGATGGCCTGTCTGTCCAGCCATCAAAAAGATCGTCCCGAGCCGGCGGCGGTCGAGGCGGCGCTCTCGGCGTTTTGTGACCACTATGCGCAAAATGTCGGTCGTTCGCTCCGCGGCGAGCCGCTCACGCCGTGCCCCATGGATGCGTCTGGCCGCGCGGTTCGTCGCGCGCTGATGGTCGGCGCGACGGTCGTCTGTGGCGTGGTTTGGGCTGTGATCGTGGTTTCGGCCGCGCTGCTGGCGTCGGGCGCTCGCGTGACGGCGACTTTGGGATCGCTCGTGTGGTCTGGGTCGCTACCGGGTATTATTGCCGCACTGGCGTTGGCGCTGCCAGGCATAGCCGGCGTTGCCGCGGGGGCGCTTGCGCGCGATCGGCGCTCGGGCTTCCTGCAGGGTGTGCTTGCGCTTTCTGCCTGCGAGGTTCCGGTGCTGGTTGTGGCTGCATGTAGCGTATTTTCCCAACGCGCCGTGATGGGCGGCCTTGTTGCCGCTCTGGTTGCAACCTATACGCTTACGTGGTTTTTGCTTGCGATGGGCTTTGCCTTTGAACTTCCCGTTTCGGCACCGCGACGCACAAAAGCCCAGATGGCGACTCCGCTTGCCGGTGGAGCCGCAGCTGCCCGTACTTTTGGCGGACCTGTTGAAGTATCGTCCGATTCTATTTCTACGACCAAGGAGGCCTAGGTCATGGCATCTCAAGTTGAGCTCACCCCATGCGGGGCCATGTTTGACATCTTTAAGCGCGCGGCGCATCTGAGCCATATCGAGCTGTGCGGCCTGGTGCTTTCGTCCCGTCCGCTCGCCGACGGCCGCAGCCCGCAGAGCCGAGCCGCCGATCGCTCTTGGGTTTCCCGCTTTATCGTTCGCGCGCCGGTCGGCACGCTTCAGCAGCGCTACTTTGCCGAATACGGTACCTCGGCTGCGCGTATTATGTCGCAACTGGCCCTGCGCCAGCGCAATCCCATGGACTCCACGGCTGTGATCAATATGGTGTGCGGTCCTGCAGGTGAACCGATGGTACGCGCGCTCGAAGAGTGCCACCAGGACACGAATCTCTATCGCAACGCGCTCGATCGCCTGTCCCAGGCGGCGGAACTCATGCCCGCCGAGCGCGCCGAGGCCGTGCTGGTGCTGTTTGTCGCCGTCGGTTGTTCGGCGGATGTGCGGTCCTCGGTGAACTATGCCATCGACTACGCGCACGCGACCTGTGGCGGAGGAACATCCACGCCGCGTTCGCTTGGCATGTCGATGACCGCGGGCGAACGCGAACCCGCCCCGGCGCACCCCTTGGGCTTGCTGCGCGTACAAAACAGTTTTGTCGTGAGCGCCCCGCGCTGGATTCAGCCGAGCGAGCAGGGTGTTGAGATTGGCGCGCTGGCCACTGGTGAGGGCGATATTACCGACGTCGGCGACGATGTCTCGGCCCGCCATGCTCATATCTGGTGCGATGCTCAAAATATCTGGCACGTCGAGGACTTGTCGTCCACCAACGGAACCGTGGTGGTAAACGGGGCCACGCGCGTCTGCATTCAGGTCGAGCCCGGCCGTTCCGCCCAACTCAATCCCGGCGACGAGCTCAAGCTCGGCGAATCCACTACCTACGCCATCCTCTTCGGTGCCCTCTAGCCGGCAGATAGGGACGTTTCTTTTCTGCCGGCACTTGGGGACACTCCTCGGCGCGCCAGAGCCAGTCGCCCGGGGATGGAGGGGCCATTTTGGCCCTTGGCGGTCAGTCGGGGCGAAACTAGAAGATCTTTCCGATTCGCGGCTGTTCATGCTTGTAGAGCATCTAAAACAATAGGATGTTATTCTGGAATATGCCGGGTGCGTGAACTTGCCTGTCTTAGCCTTAATAAGGTATAGGGGAGTTTGGCTCAGGGGTTCCGTCTTGTTCTTCAGCGCAGTATTGTGGGACAGATTTGCTGAGATTGGCGCCTTACACCGCAGAGCGCACGGAAGGCTCTCGATTTGTGTTCTGGCCCCAGAATACAGGGCCTGATACTTACCAACTGTGGCATGGATGTAACATCTGTAGAAATCAACCCTTTTGTTGTCGACCTTTGTAAGAAAAACACTGCCATCAACTCTTTGGATGACGAAACTAGGGTGCTTGAGGGGAGCCTTTACTCCCCTCTGAGAGATGACTCATGTTTTTCGCTTGTCGTTGTGAATCCTCCGTTACTGCCGATTCCGGATGAGATTCCTTATCCCTTCGTTTGAGATGGAGGACAATCGGGTCTGGATAAAACACTTCGTATTCTTAAGGGTGGCGATACGCATTTAGAGAAAAACGGTAAATACTGCTAATAGGGGTGACGACGATGGTGCAGGGGCGACCCGCGATGCTCTCATCAATACGTCGGATACTTGGGAAATCAGGTCTAGATGCATGTATGATGATGCTGTGTGGCTATTCAATTAATCCGCGTTCCGAATGGGTGCAGGGTATAGCTGCGACATCGTATGCTTTTGACCCGGCGCGATACTCAGATATTTCTGAGGCGGTTGACGAAGTTTATACGCACTATGCCGCGCAAGGCGTTTCGGAAGTTTGCACATCTACGTTACGGGCTTAGGTTTCTTCAAGCGAGCAGGCCGGTTGCGTTATTTCGAGCGATTTTTCTAGTCTAGACGACAAAAGGCAAAGGATTTGATGGGTATAAAACGCGGACGTTTGTGGGCGGATGCTCAAATCTATTGTGGCAATCGGGCGGTTGAAAAAGATATTTCAACCGCCCGATTGCCAGGTTCGTCGGAGGAGATGTCCGATTCCGACTCTCTTGTAGGAAGAGCTTGAGATCGTATTGGCCCAAGGCAATCTTAAAGCAGTCTCATTGGCAAATCTTCGCTCCTGTTGTGTTGAGGTGTAAGGTATCAGTGATTGATGTTTTGTGGCGGGTAGATTGGGGCCTTCCTTGATTCGATGCGTTCTCTCGAGGTTCATCAGAGCAAAAGGGGCTTTCGTCTTCATTGCTATCACGGTGATTGGAACCGCTCTCTCCTATGCCATGCCATACGTGAACGGGAAATTCTTAGATTTTCTTCTCGGTAACCGCAGCGAAAGAGACGCCGTACTCTTCGCGCTCCTGGTTGCGTCAATAGGAGTTTTCTCCACCCTCTTTACTTATTTTGCAGGAACACTTTCCATTCGCATAACCACGAGACTTTCCTTTGATCTTCTCAGGGAGGCCGTCTTGCGTTTTGAAAGAGACGATTACTTGGTGAGTCGGACCATCGATCCAGCCTATACAACGCAACGGATTATTTCCGACTCCAGCGTGGTCTCATCCTTCGTTTTGGCGAATTTTATCAGTGCGCCGCTGTCCATTGTAGCCATTCCCATCGTATTGCTTATCATATGGTCAATTGATTCAACTCTCGCGGTGTTTTCCATCATTCTCCTCATCGTGTATTTCTGTGTAATTACTGGGTTGAGGAAACTTTTGTATAGGGTCACGTATGAGAAGAAAGAGGCGGACAGCGCCTTTTACGCCGCAATTGCATCGCAGCTTAATCAGATTCTCAACATTCAACTGACATCTTCGTACGGCAAGAGCGAACAAGCGCTCGACGCTGGGTTTAAGAGCTATTTTCCCAAAGTTTTGCGCTCCGGAAAGCTATCATATTCTCTGACATCGCTCGATGGTCTTTTCGCAGCGTTGTTTCAAGCGGTGATACTTGTTGTTTCCGGAGTACGAATCATTAACGGAACTATGTCAATAGGCGAGTACACTATCATCGGTACATACTTCGCGGTTCTCTTTAAGACTTTGAAAAGTATGATGTCATTGTTCAAATCCTATCAAGATGCCAAAGCATCATGGGATAGGACGGCTATCGCGACGAGAGAAAAGGAGAGATCGGGGTGGAATCGGACCGATTTAGCTAAACTCGATGAAATAAATGACATTTCGGTATCTGATTTGGAATTCTCGGTTGCCCTTCCAGACGGATCTGTCCGAGAGGTCCTCGGCGGGTTTTCTTTCAAGTTTTCCGGTCCTGGTACATATTGCATAGTTGGGGAAAACGGAAGAGGCAAGACGTCACTTCTTTACTTGATGCTCGGGCTATACTCATCGAAAGGCAAAGTAAAATACAACGGCGTGCCAATCGAAGAATGCGACTTGGATTACATACGTGCGAGAGAGATATCGTGCTGCCCACAGTCGTGCTTCGCGCCGGACGAAACGGTGAAAGAGCTGTTAGAGTATTTCGACACGCCCTTTTCTTCCTATCACCGGGGTGTAGATGGCCTACTTTCGCTGGAAAACAGCGTGAAGGAGTTGCTCGGGAAACGTTGCTCCGCGCTTTCGGACGGTGAGCTGCGCCGAGTGTACTTATGGTCGGCGATTTCACGCAAGTCGTCAGTTTTGGTACTCGACGAGCCCACGACTGGGTTAGACGCTGTAAGCCGCGCCGAGCTTGCGGCCTATGTTAAGCGCAACAAGCAAAGCCAGCTGATCATCGTTGTCTCTCACGATGACGAGATGGTCGGCGCGGTAGAAGGGGTAGTGGATTTAGGCAGCATGTACCAGGGTAAATGATGACAAGTGTAGTGCTACCCAACTGGCAGAGATAACAAAAAGGCGATGCAGATGCACGTAGCATTCAGGCGGTTCGGACTCGGTGCCTTCACGCCATCGCAACGCTTTCAGATATAGTTCTCGTTCTCTTACTAAAGGAAACTTTAGTCTACGTCATCTTGTCGAGACAGAGGTGAAGCGAAGTGTTGTCGCGACGTATCTTATTCCAGGTGGCTCAGTATCAGCGTGAGAATCGCACCAAAGTGTACTTACGATTCTCGTGTCCCACGGACAACATGAGCTGAGCATTGAGGTTCCACCCTTTGCTGCAACTACACGGGGTTGGACGGCAATGAATATGCCGGGCCGCATACCACGCGCAGCGGGGGTCCATGTCCCAGTATGTTGCCTACAGCAGCCTCGATGTCCACGCACACATCATCTCTGCCTTCGCGTTCAATCCATTTGCCGGAGAGTGCGAGGGTTGCCAGGCCGTAGAATTCGAGCCGAACAAATGAAATGCGGTATCAGCGCATAGGATTAAACTGACGATTGCTTTGTACTGAGAATACGCTTGGAAAGCCGCTATGGGTGGCGGCCCGGGTTAAATAGAGAAGCCCGTCCGATCACTTTCATGTGGCGAACGGTCGGGCTTCTTATTCCACTTGCCAATGCTCGGCTCATATTGGAAGAAAGCTACGCTAATGTTTGCGTGACACTCCTATTTTCTCCGAAGAAAGAGTCGGATAATGAAGAATAGAATTAAAAAAGGTGCCAGATATAACGCAAGTATAAAGGCTAATCCAACGAGACCTTGCAATAATGGCATAACTCCTCCCAGACACGAGATTTTGGTATTTGTTCCCATCTTATTCTGAATTGGACCAAATAGTTCCTAGCCACAAAACTACTCGTCAACTGGATCGCACCAATCTGCTGGCAAAAAACAGCTTGATTCTTTATCGACATAGCACCAATCCGCAACAGGGCACTCGGCGATGTCGTAAAAATTGCATATATCAACTCCAAGACAACAAGGCTCAACGGGAGGATGTTCATTTGAACCAACAGGATGGATATGCTTCATAACAGCTCCTCACCTTAATCCAATTAGAGACTACGTTTGATCAATGCCACAGTGATCTACAACGCAGATGCTGCCGCCATCCATGTCATAGTCGCAGTAATCGTATGCACCACAGCCATCTGCTTTATCATAAACAGTACAGATGTCAGTAATGCCCAAGAGGCAGTCAAAAGACATCGGCTTCACGCCTGCCTCGTCGCCACTTCCTGGATTAATCGGATGAATATGCTTCACGACTACCTCCCTTTGAGTGCAGAAAAACCTCAATATTGTGTATAACAAACCAAGATGTCTAGTTCACCATATTTCTAGAATGGTTTCGGCGAACGTAGCAATAAGCTTCGCAGACGGTAATCAGAAGAACGAACACCTCCACAATGGTGACAGCAATGCGCTGAACCGCTTATTCCGATACAGTAGCTTCTCGTTGATTTTTCTCCTGCGAAGATGAGTGGCGGGAAATAAGGTCAAAAGCCATCTCGTAGCACATTTTTCTATATTCACATGATGCAGGGTGTAGACTCTTGGGCAAGTAGCCGTGCTCGTCTGCAGCCTCCCAGCTACAGCCCCCACCACAGAAAGACCGAGCCCAACAGTCCGTACAGTCAATTCTTTTTTCGACACCCTGACTCCAGTTTTCAATATACCTAGTTTCGTCAATTCCGGTGACGATGTTGCCCATTTTGAATCGAATCATCCCGACAAACCTGTGACAGGGGTATACGTCCCCTTCGGGAGTCACGGAAATAAAACGCCTGCCAGCCCCGCATCCGACAAAGGGGATCCTGTTGCTCATAATCAAATCAACTGCAGTTTTCAATGTTCTAAACAAGGGCTTTTCCCCTTGATCAATCTGTTTGAGATATTGATCCGCCAAATCTATTAGGCCCGCCCTGATTTTGTTTAATGAGTGTTCGTCGAGTTTGATATTCTCATCGAATGAGCTCACGGGCGAGAAGTAAATCCTTCTGAAGCCCATCTCTTTAAACTGAAGATAGTCTTCAACAAGGTTACAGTTATTATTTGTTAAGGTCGCTCTTGCGCCGAAGGGGAACGACTCGGAAAAACGACGAACGTTTTTGTCGATATCGGAGAAAGAGCCGCCTCCCGTCTTGTACGGGCGCGATGCATCGTGCTTGCATCCTGTACCATCGAGACTAATCAGAACAGAAAACCCGTGCTCCTTGAAAGAATTCACAGCAGTGTCATTCAAAAGCGTTCCGTTGGTCGTAATAGAATAGGTAAAGTTTCTATTGGGGTATATTCTTTTTGAATAGTCGACCGTTTTCCATATCAGCGGCTCGTTAATCATGGGTTCCCCACCAAAAAAGACGATCGCAAGCGTTTCGTTTTCCGATGAACTTGCGACGAGGTAGTCGACCGCCTTGAAGGCTATCTCGTCTGTCATCAGCAGAGGAGACGTTCCATAATCTCCTTTACCGGCAAAACAGTAACTACAACCAAGGTTGCATGCATGTGAAACGTGGAGTTCGATGGATCTAAGTTTTCGAGGCGTGTCTTTTGTTAAGAAAGTCCGCTCAGACAATCGTTGATACTCATCAATGTCGTCTTCAAGTTCTGCTATGGTCGTTTGGTCGTAGCCTTTCGCAGCAAGTGACTTTGTTAGCAACTTCGAGTTGACCGTTCTTCCCGATGCTTCAAATATGCGAAGCGCATCTTCTGATGCTTGGTCAACCTGAAAGCAATTGCGAGTGACCTCATCGAAGCAGTAACGACGATCACTTACTGAGAAAAAATGCATACGTTCCTCAATTTCATGCTGGACTGGCACTAACCTTGTTTATTGTTGCGCAGCTATAAAAAACCACCAGCGGGGATTCGGTGTGCGGCCCAATCGGACTCCCAAAAGGTTCTATTTGAGACTGGCAAGCTTTGTGTTGTTGGCACTTCGACAGCGCTCTTTATTCCAACATGGAGCCTCGCAGTTTGAGTCGACTTGCCTCTGGAAGGTCCGATCTTAACTTGATTTAGGATGAAAACAGATTACAGGCGCGCTCCTCTAGAAAGAAAGGAAACCAATCGCCGCCTTTCACCAGGAAAGTTTTTATAGCCCACCTCGAGCAAAATGAAAGATGCGAGAGCGATTGGGGAACAACGCGAATCTCCCCTTTTGGGTGGGAGCGAGCCTTCAGCCACCGGCGAACGACTCGCCCTGGTCAGAATCTGGAAGTGGTGCCGGGCCGCTTGGGCCTCCCCGGTGACTTCGTGGGGCTTACCTGCCTGACGTCGAGGAGTACATCCGCAAGATTCGTTCCCTATGCCGTTTGCTCTCACGCCCGCCTTAGTTCCAAGTCGGGCGAGCCGCCGCGCTCATGCGACCCGTGGCGGCGACACGTCGACGCCGCGCTCGCTGAGCACATCTTCGGTCGCGGGCGAGCACGAGGTCGCGCCGGCGCATCCGCTGGGACTGCTGTGCGTGCAAAACGGCTACGTGGTGAGCGTCCCGCGCTGGATTCAGCCGAGTGAGGAAGGCGTTGAGATCGGCGCGCTGGCAACGGGGGAGGGCGGCATCACCGACGACGTCTCGGCCCGCCATGCCCATATCTGGTGCGACGAGTCTGGCGCATGGTTTGTCGAGGACCTGTCGTCCACTAACGGCACCGTGGTGGTAAACGGGGCCACGAGTGTGTGTATTCAAGTAGAGCCCGGCCGCTCCGCCCAGCTCAACCCCGGCGACGAGCTCAAACTCGGCGAATCCACCACCTACGCCATCCTGCTCGGCGCCCTCTAGCCGGCAGTTAGGGACGTTCCTTTCCTGCCGGTACTTGGGGACACTCCTTGGCGCGTCAGAGCCAGTCGTCCGGGGATGGAGGGACCATTCTGGCCCTTGGCGGTCACCCGAGGTAAACCTTTACCGCCCGCCTATATTTGTCGAAATTACACTTAACGGCGGGGTACAATAAACCCGCATGCGGATTTCCGTTGCGGGCGCTTCCCATCGCCGGGGCGTGCCCGGGAGCATCCGGCATGCGGCCTTTGCGGCGCTCGGTCATGTGCAAGACGGGCGGTCGGGTCTGTGGGGCGCATCAGCTGCCCCTCGCCTCGGCATGTCTTCTCTCCACGCCACGTACCTGCTGCTGAGCCTGCCTGCCAGATGATTGGAAGCAACAGCGTAAATCCCATCACGCCAACATCCCGGCGATCGCCGGGGCCTGTATACCTATATGAGAGGAGAGGGGTATATGGCGCGTAAGTTTAAGTCTATGGACGGCAACGAGGCGGCCGCATATGTTTCGTATGCGTACACCGAGGTAGCGGGAATCTATCCCATTACGCCGTCCAGCCCGATGGCCGACCATGTCGACCAGTGGGCGGCCCAGGGTCGCAAGAACATCTTCGGCACCCCGGTCAAGGTCGTCGAGATGGAGTCCGAGGCAGGTGCAGCCGGTACCGTTCACGGTTCGCTGGGCGCCGGTGCTCTGACCACCACCTACACGGCTTCTCAGGGCCTGCTCCTGATGATCCCGAACATGTACAAGATCGCGGGCGAGCAGCTCCCGGGCGTCTTCCACGTCTCCGCGCGTTGCGTCGCTTCCCACGCCCTGAACATCTTTGGCGATCACTCCGACGTCATGGCCTGCCGTCAGACCGGCTTCGCCATGCTCGCCGAGGGCAACGTCCAGGAGGTCATGGACCTCTCGCCGGTGGCTCACCTTGCCGCCATCGAGGGCAAGACTCCGTTCCTTAACTTCTTCGACGGCTTCCGCACCAGCCACGAGATCCAGAAGGTCGCCATGTGGGACTACAAGGATCTGGCCGAGATGTGCGACATGGACGCCGTCCAGGCTTTCCGCGATCACGCGCTCAACCCTGAGCACCCGCACACCCGCGGCAGCCACGAGAACGGCGACATCTTCTTCCAGAACCGCGAGGCCTGCAACAAGGTCTACGACGAGCTTCCCGCCGTCGTCGAGGGCTACATGAAGAAGATCAACGAGAAGCTCGGCACCGATTACGGCCTGTTCAACTACTACGGCGCTCCCGATGCCGATCGCGTCGTCGTGTGCATGGGCTCCTTCTGCGACGTGCTCGAGGAAGTCATCGACTACCTCAACGCTCACGGCGAGAAGGTCGGCCTGGTCAAGGTTCGTCTGTTCCGTCCGTTCTCCATCAAGCACTTCGTCGACGTTCTCCCCGAGACCGTCCAGAAGATCGCCGTCATGGACCGTACCAAGGAGCCGGGTTCCATCGGCGAGCCGCTCTACCAGGACGTCGTCTCCGCTCTCTACGAGGCCGGCAAGACGGGCATCAAGGTCGTCGGCGGCCGTTATGGCCTGGGCAGCAAGGATACGCCTCCCGCGTCCGCGTTCGCTGTCTTCGAGGAGCTCAAGAAGGACGAGCCCAAGCGCGAGTTCACCATCGGCATCGTCGATGACGTGACCAACCTGAGCCTGCCCGAGGCCGAGGATGCGCCCAACACCGCAGCCCCCGGCACCATCGAGTGCAAGTTCTGGGGTCTGGGTGGCGACGGTACCGTCGGCGCCAACAAGAACTCGATCAAGATCATCGGCGACCACACCGACAAGTACGTCCAGGCCTATTTCCAGTACGACTCCAAGAAGACCGGCGGCGTCACCGTCTCGCACCTGCGCTTTGGTGATTCCCCGATCCGTTCGCCGTACTACGTGACCAAGGCCGACTTTGTCGCCTGCCATAACCCCAGCTACATCGTTAAGGGCTTCAAGATGGTCCGCGACGTCAAGCCGGGCGGCACCTTCCTGGTCAACTGCCAGTGGAGCGACGAGGAGTTCGCCGAGCACATGCCCGCCGTGGCCAAGCGCTACATCGCGAACAACAACGTCAACGTCTACCTGATCGACGCTATCGACCTGGCCGCTAAGGTCGGCATGGGCAAGCGCACCAACACGGTGCTCCAGTCCGCCTTCTTCGCGCTGGCCAAGGTCCTGCCCGCCGAGGACGCCCTGCAGTACATGAAGGACGCGGCTACCAAGTCCTACATGAAGAAGGGCCAGGCCATCGTCGACGCCAACCACAAGGCCATCGATGCCGGCGCTACCGCCTTCCGTAAGTTCGAGGTTCCGGCCGACTGGGCTACCGCCGAGGATGCCGCTCCCGTCGAGCTCTCCGAGGAGACCAAGTCTGCCATCGCCCAGCAGGTCAAGAACCTGCTTGAGCCCATCGATCGCATGGACGGCGACAGCCTGCCTGTTTCCGCCTTCGTCGATTGCGCCGACGGCCAGTTTGAGCTGGGCGCCTCTGCATACGAGAAGCGCGGCGTCGCCGTGGTCGTTCCCCACTGGGACGAGACCAAGTGCATCCAGTGCAACCAGTGCGCCTACGTGTGCCCGCATGCCACCATCCGTCCGTTCGCGATGACCGAGGACGAGGCTGCCGCCGCGCCCGAGGCTACCCGCACGCTCGACGCCATGGGCCCCAAGGCCAAGGGCATGAAGTTCACCATGGCTGTGTCCCCGCTCGACTGCATGGGCTGCACCAACTGCGTCAAGGTCTGCCCCAAGGGCGCCCTCGAGATGGTTCCCACCGAGCAGGAGATGGATCAGCAGCCCGTTTGGGACTATATGGTCGAGAACGTCTCCGAGAAGAAGGAGCTCATCGCGGCCAACGTCAAGGGCAGCCAGTTTAAGCAGCCCTACCTGGAGTTCTCCGGCTCCTGCGCCGGCTGCGCCGAGACCGCCTATGCACGTCTGGTGACCCAGGTTGCCGGCGACCGCATGTTCATCTCCAACGCCACCGGCTGCTCCTCCATTTGGGGCAACCCCGCTGCCACCGCTCCTTACTGCAAGGACAAGGACGGTCACGGCCCGGCGTGGAACAACTCCCTGTTCGAGGACAATGCCGAGCACGGTCTGGGCATGGCCGTCGGTTACGAGGCCGTCCAGAAGAAGCTGATCGCCGCTACCCAGGACATCATCGCTGCCGATGGTCCGTCCGATGAGCTCAAGGCTGCCGGCCAGGCTTGGATCGACTCCGTCAACGACGCCGAGGCCTCCAAGACCGCTGCCGCTGCCTACGTTGCCGAGCTCGAGAAGTGCGGCTGCGACGCTTCCAAGGCGATCCTCGCCGACAAGGCTTACCTCACCAAGAAGTCCTTCTGGATCTTCGGCGGCGACGGTTGGGCCTACGACATCGGCTTCGGTGGCCTGGACCACGTCCTGGCTTCCGGCCACAACGTCAACGTCTTCGTCTTCGACACCGAGGTTTACTCCAACACCGGTGGTCAGGCCTCCAAGGCCTCGAACCTGGGCCAGGTCGCTCAGTTCGCCGCTGCCGGTAAGGTGACCAAGAAGAAGTCCCTGGCCGAGATTGCCATGAGCTACGGCTACGTCTACGTGGCGCAGGTCGCCATGGGCGCCAACCCGGCTCAGACCCTCAAGGCCATCCACGAGGCCGAGGCCTACGACGGCCCGTCCCTCATCATCGGCTACAGCCCCTGCGAGATGCACTCCATCAAGAAGGGCGGCATGCAGAACTGCCAGGCCGAGATGAAGAAGGCTGTCGAGTGCGGTTACTGGAACCTCTTCCGCTTCAACCCCGAGGCTGCTGCCGGCAAGAAGTTCTCGCTCGATTCCAAGGAGCCCGCGGGCGGTTATCAGGAGTTCCTGATGAACGAGGCCCGTTACGCTTCGCTGACGCGTTCCTTCCCCGAGCGCGCCGAGGAGCTCTTCAAGGAGAACGAGCAGGCCGCTATGGACCGCTACGCTCACCTGCTGAAGCTCAAGACGGTGTACAACGAGGCCTAGGTCTCCCACCGCAGGATCTGAGGGCTGACCTTCGCGGACGTCCTCGGACATGAAAGAACCCCCGCTGCGCACTACGTGCGGCGGGGGTTCTTTCGTCCTGCGGAGTGTCCGCGAAGGTCAGCCCTCAGATCCTGCTACGACTACGTCCTCGGATTGTGTGGGCTGATGAAGGACGTGGTTGTGGGGGGCCTTTTGTCCCCTTCGCTGTTTCGCGGCTTTGCCGCGAAACCTCGCGCCACTTTGGGGATGGATGGGGGACTTGGCCGTTGCCGCTTTTTCGGAGCTCTTCTTTATTCCTTTTGTTGGATGAAAAGCCCCTTGTTTTTGCAGGGGTGCATACTCGACTTATATGTGCATAGAATCTCGTATAGTGCGAGTGAGATATTGCGCTGTCTGTTTTGTGTTTAGCAAAGATATAGTTTGCATAATCTGGTCTAATCCCTGCTCTATTAAAATAAAGTTGCACGTAAATGGCGTAGATATGCTTGAGCTGGGGTTCTGTACGCTGAGCGGATAAAAACGACCGTTC
>URFE01000032.1:0-16519 GCA_900546965.1 uncultured Collinsella sp. | reverse complement strand
CGTAGCGGGTGGTTTAAAGCTGGCCGCTGCGCGGCCAGCAGACTAAAGTCTTGAAACAATGGGCGCGCCAAACGGCGCGCCCATTCACTCTATTCCATTCAGCCTACCTGACCCGAACGGCCGAGTCGTCTGGCCGGGGAAGCCCCGAGTCGCCGGGGTGTTTGCTCCAAATGAGTTCCGCATGCAAAGAAGGCCACTAAATGTGGCCTTCGTCTTGCATAGGACTGTTTGAAATTTGGAGGAAATACCCCGGCGACTCGGGGCTTCCCCGGCCTCGCAGCTACGAGAGCGACGTTCTCAGCAACTCGTTGAAGAGCTTCGGATTGCCCTTGCCGCGGCTCGCCTTCATGCACTGGCCCACCAAAAAGCCGATAACCTTCTGGTTGCCGTCACGATATTGCTGCGCCTGATCGGCACAGTTTGCCAGCACCTCGTCCACGATCGGCTGCAGCGCGCCGGCATCGCTCACCTGACGCATACCGCGCTCGTCAACGATCTTGTTGGGGTCGTCGCCGGTCTGGGCCATGGCCTCAAAGACCTCGTGCGCCTGGTTGGAGCTGATGGCGTCGGTCGCCAGCAGCTTGGCAAGAGCTGCCACCTGAGCCGGCGCGATGCCGGACTCGGCCAGCGACACGCCTGCGCCCTTAAGGTAGGCGATCATCTCGTTCACCAGCAGGTTAGCGACCGTCTGGGCCTCCTTGCCGGCCATACCGGCAGCAGCGGCCTCAAAGAAGTCGGCAAACTCCGGGTCGCCGGCAATCTGCTCGGCGTCGGCCGTCTTAATGCCAAAGTCGGCCTCAAAACGGGCGCGCTTGGCATCGGGCAGCTCGGGAATCTCGCCACGGCAGCGGTCGATGAACTCGTCATCCAGATCGAACGGCGCCAGGTCGGGATCGGGGAACAGACGATAGTCGTCGGCCGTCTCCTTCACACGCATGACCACGGTGCGCTTGCGGCTGGGCTCCCAGTGGCGGGTCTCCTGATAGATGATGCCGCCCTCCTCGAGCACCTCGGCCTGGCGGCAGATCTCGTAGGCAAGGCCGTCATGCAGACTCTTAAACGAGTTGAGGTTCTTGAGCTCGGTCTTGGTGCCCAGCTTGGTCTCGCCGCGGCGGCGCAGCGACACATTGCCGTCGCAACGCATGGAGCCCTTCTCCATGGAGCAGTCGGAAATGCCCAGTGTCACAAAGATGCGACGGAGCTTCTCCATAAACAGGCGAGCCTCCTCGGGCGTACGCAAGTCGGGCTCAGTCACGAGCTCAATCAAAGGCGTGCCGCAGCGGTTGTAGTCGACGAGCGACTCGGCCGCGGCGGTAATGCGGCCCTCGGCGCCGCCCACATGGACCATCTTGGCGGCGTCCTCCTCCATGTGGATGCGCAGGATGCGGATGGGCACCGTGTAGGAACCGTCCTCGCGGCGCTCGGGCATCTGCAGGCTGGACGCGTCATAGCTGGCCAGGTGGCCGGCGCGCTGATTGCCTTCGCGCATGGTCGACGTCATGGACGTGGACAGGCCCTCGGCGTTGGCCGAGGCGCTCGCCAGGCTCTGGGCCTCGGCCTCGCCAAACGCGCAGTCGGGGCGCTCGGCGGCACCGCGACCGGTCACGTCCAGGTCCAGGTGACCATACATGGCAAAGGCAACCGGACCCTGTGTGGTCTGGAAGTTCTTGGCCATATCGGGGTAGAAGTAGTGCTTGCGGTAGAACATCGAGTGGCGCTGGATCTCGCAGTTGGTGGCAAGACCGGCCTTGACGATGCTCTCGATGGCGCGCTTGTTGGGCACCGGCAGGGCGCCGGGCAGGCCCAGGCACACCGGGCACACGTTGGCGTTGGGCTCGTCATCGTGGCTGAGCTTGCAGTTGCAGAACATCTTGGTATCGAGTGCGGTGAGCTCGGTATGGATCTCCAGGCCGATCACGGCCTCCCAATCCTGTAGGACCTCGGAAAGCTCCTTCATTACAGCTCGCCTCCCTTCCCGGCAAAATCGGGCGCGACGGAAAGCGCGGGCGCACCCGTGGCGGCATCGGCAAAGCCGCGCTCCAGGGCGCGGGCAAACGTGAGCAGCTGACGGTCCTTAAACGCCGGGGCCACCAGCTGGGCAGAAACGGGCAGCTGAGTATCCTCGCCCAGGCCCAGCGGCACCGAGATACCACCGTTGCCGCAGATGTTGAGCGAAATGGTGTACAGGTCGGAAAGGTACATCTGCGTGGGGTCGCTGATCTCGCCAAACTTAAAGGCCGTGCGCGGCGAGGCGGGCATGAGGATGGTGTCCACCTTGGCATACGCGGCATCGTAGTCCTGCGTGATGAGCGTGCGGGCCTTCTGCGCGGCGTAGTAGTACTTGTCGTACACGCCCGAGCTCAGCAGATAGGCGCCGAGCATCTGACGGCGCTTGGCCTCGGCGCCAAAGCCGTGGGCACGCGAAAGCGAGCTCTGGTCGGACAGGTTGGCGCAGCCCTCCTCCTGATAGCCGTAGCGAATGCCGTCGAAGCGGGCCAGATTGGAGAACGCCTCGGCCGGGCCGATGACATAGTAGGCGGCGATGGCGGCGTCCAGGTGCGGCAGGTCGACCTCAACCAGCTCGGCGCCCTGGTTCTGCAGCTCCTGGGCGGCGCGCTGAACAGCGACCTTGACCTCGGGCGTCAGGCCCTCGGCCTCCATAAACGCGGGGATAATGCCCACGCGCTTGCCCTCGATGCTGTCGTTGAGATGCTCGGTAAAGTCGACGGCGCAATCCTGGCTGGTGCAGTCGTACGGATCGTGGCCCGCGCCGGTAAGCGCGTTCATGGCCAGCGCGACATCCTCGACCGTGCGGCCAAAGGGGCCCACCTGGTCGAGCGACGAGCCAAAGGCAACCACGCCGTAACGGCTCACGGCGCCATACGTGGGCTTAAAGCCCACCACGCCGCACAGCGACGCCGGCTGGCGAATGGAGCCGCCAGTGTCCGAGCCCAGCGAGAGCGCGACTTCGCCCGCGGCGACGGCTGCAGCGGAGCCGCCCGAGGAGCCGCCGGGCACGCGCTCGGTATCCCAGGGGTTGTTGGTGCGGTGGAACGCCGAGCTCTCGGTGGAGCTGCCAAAGGCAAACTCGTCCATGTTGGCCTTGCCCATGGGCAGACAGCCGGCATCGAGCATGCGCTGGACGCAGGTGGCGGTGTAGACGCTCTGGTAGTTCTCGAGCATGCGGGAAGCACAGGTGGTGCGCGTGCCCACGAGGTTCATGTTGTCCTTGATGGCCAGCGGCACGCCCGCGAGCGGGGGCAGCGGCTTGCCTGCGGCACGGTCGGCATCCACGCGCGCAGCGGCCTCGAGCGCGAGCTCGGGCGCCACCTGCAGGAATGCCTGGACCCCGCCCTCGCGCGCCTCGATGGCGGCAAGGGAGGCCTGGGCCACCTCGGTAGCGGTAAAGTCGCCGGCGGCAACGCCCGCGGCGATCTGGACGGCGGTAAGGGAATCGAAGCTCTGCGCCATTACTCGCTCTCCCCCTCTCCCAAAATGGACGGCACGCGGAAGTAGCGGTCGCGCGCGCTGCCGGCGTTTTCGAGCGCAACGTCGAGCGGCAGGTCGCGCTCGGGCTCGCGCAGGTCATCGCCCATCACGTTGGACAGGCTTCCGATGGGATGGAACGTGGGCTCCACGTCGGGCAAGTCATATTGCAAGACGGGCTCGAGCATCTGGACGGCGTCGTTCAGGTAGGACGTCATCTGGGTGAGCTCGTCATCGGTCAGTGCGATCTTTGCGTACTCGGCGATGCCGCGCACGTCTTTCTCGCTGAGTGCCATAGGCGCTCCCTTCCGCATAACAGATAAACCGCTCTAGTATACAAGGCAACGCCGCTTGGAGCAGGCGCTTTACCTAAATGCAGCGAAAACGTAACGAGGGCGGCGGACTGGCGATTCTGCAGCGAAACCGCACCGTCCATAGCGAAAACCGTCCCGCCCACAACGAAAAGCATCACAACATTCGACGTTTTTCGCCAAAATCGAGATTTTCATCGAATGTTGTGATGGTTTGGAAGCCCCGACCACCACAAAGGTGCCTGTCCCCATTATGGCAGTTCTGGAGAATGTCTTATGCCGAGGCCTTGGCCTTGCGGCGCTTGCGGACCGCGTGGATCACGATGTCCAGCAGCAACAGCACAATGGCCACGACCACGATGAGCACGGCGAACTCGCGCTTGCCCCAGTGGCGGCCGGCCAGCGACTTTTGCTTGTCGACGTCCTTCTTGCTGTACTTGGTGCGCACGCAGTGCACCAGCAGGCGATGGTCGTTTACGCCGTAGGGCGTGCAGGTGACGAGCGTCACCTTGTCGGCGCCGGGCTCGATGGTCAGCGACTCCATCTCCTCGGGCAGCACCACCTCGGAGTCCACCATCTTGTAGGCGAGCGTCTTGTTCATGGTGTGCAGCAGCACCAGGTCGCCAGGTTCCAGCGAATGGATGTCATCGAACATACTCAAGTTGCGCATGCCCGAGTGCGCGGTGAGCACGCAATGCGTCGAGGTGCCGCCCACCGGCAGGCTCGTGCCCTCCAGGTGGCCGACGCCCGCCATAAGGACTTCTTCGCTCGTGCCGTGGTAGATGGGCATGCTCACGTCGATGGAGGGGATTTCGACCCAGCTCATCATGGGGTCGCGGTCAAAGATGAGCTGCTGAGCGTAGGGCTCGATCTGGTCGGCGGGGAGCTCGGTGGCCTCGCCGGCAAGTTGCTCGTTAAAGGAGCGCGCCTGGAGCAGGATGCGCTCGCGCTCCTCGGCAGACAGCGCGTCCACGGTGCTGGACACGGTGCTGATCTGGTTGAACACGCCCGAGGCCTCGAGCCGGTCCAAGATCCACGGCCAGGTCATAAGGCCCACGCCAATAAGGATGATGACGATGGTGATGAGCCGATCGGCCCAGCGCGGCAGTCGCTTGCGGCGGCGTTTGGACTTTGGTTGAGGTTTGGGCTGAGGGCTTGAGCCACCGTTGGCCGCGGCGTTATTGCTCTTCATATGTTTGGCGCCCTGCACCATCGCCGGTCACTCCTCTACAACTCAAGTTGTCTAAACAAATAATAGCCGATTAGCGAGCTTCCGCGCCGGACAACGCCGCTAGGACCGAAACGCCGCCTACGGTCCAAATTCTTGGAGACCTTCTACAGCGCTTCTTGCCATGGATATTCCTTTCCAAACATGCGATCGACTTCGAGCTGAATTCGCTCATCGTCGATTGCCGCCAAAGATAGCGCAAGCGAAATGTCATCGACGCGGGAGGAGTCGGCAAACACGGGCGCATAGCGCCACACTTGGATCATCGCCGTTTCGTTATCCGGCAACTCCCCGTCTGCGACTTCGAGGTCGCTCAGTTGACACCATGCACTTCTTAAGACGGCCTTTTGTTCCATGCCCGGCGCAGCGAGCATCGAACGCGCAGCGAGCGCCGTCTCCCCGGCGTCAACAAGATAGTCGATCTGCGGCGTCTTCCTTGCAAAAAAGACCTTCGAGACAGGCGAGGAGAGCTCTGCCATGTGCTCGCTAAGCAGAAGATCAACGGCAACAGGGAGCACGACGACACGTCGCTCGCAACGCTCGCGCCTCGCGAGCCCCCTGTCAACAAGCTCGGTTATGGCCTCACTCGCGCGGCTTGCCGAGATTCCAAGCGCACGACAAAGGTCATAGGGACGATATGGCTCCTGGGCTGCTCCCCAGATTGCGGCAGCCTGCGCGTTGGGTGACATCTTGATCGCGTGATTGTGAAACCAAGCACCGCCCCTCTCCGTGCAAGCTGCGCCCATAAATGGAAGAAAAGCCTGTCTACCTGGACAGACAAAGGGAATCCCTTGTGCGACCAATGCTTTGCGCTGACGTGCATCGGCATCAGGAAACGAAACGACAACAGGAGTCTCCGCACGCAAGGCTAGCTGGCTATAGACTCTCTTAGCCTCGGGAAGCCCGACGCCAGTAGGCAAACTTACAAGCAAAAACGAAAAACCGTTTGCGTCAACAGCGCGGACCTCAATCGCCCGCATATGCAGCGGCAAGCGTGCGAATCCAGGCCAAGTTTTGGCCTTGGCGGAGAGGCCTAGTGCTTCTTGTAAGTAGATTAGCGCTTCGTTCATTTCCATCGTTTTCGTTCGATTCCAGTTTGTATTGGAATTATACATAATTATCGGAATTAACGAGCTTCCCCTCATACATAGGCCAGCATTTAAGTTTTCAAAATGTCCCGGATCGGCTGGGCGATTCGGGATACAATGACAATTGAAAACGACGCACCCCGCGTAAGTGTACGAGAGCGCGGGCGGCCTAGTTTTCAGCTTTTGTTAAATGCCCGGGATCCGACCCCCGGGCATTCTTATTTGCGCTTTCGGCGCAAATGCCGTCCACCGTCCGCACCGCGCGTGCGCCTACGGACCTTAAACCGAACCTCATACGAGTCAAGAAACGCGATGACGAACGTGCCCACCGCCGCGAGGGCGGCGAGCGCGTTAAGGAATTTCAGCATTTGGGGACCTCCGATCGAGTCGTCGGCCGCCCGCGCACGGAATGCGTCGCAAGGGTATTTTACTGCGAGCGTATGCACCCACAGCTGGTAAACGCAATAATTGCAAACATCTGTTCGATATTCATACGCTTGATCCATCGGGCAATGGAGGCTGGATGCGTTATCCCAAAAAGAACGGGGCAGACTCCAGTGCGGAGCCTGCCCCGAAAAAAGAATGGCAAAGCAAGAACGTGGATGGACGAGAAAAGTGTCCGCAAGTCTCATGGCCATCACATCCCACCTGGCAAAGGGATGGGTGAGCGAGCGTTACTCCTGCTCGGACTCCTCAGCCTGCTTACGGCTGCGGATGAGGTGCGCCACGCCGATGCACAGCACCGCGCCACCAGCGATCCAAGTGAAGGTCACACCGTTGAGACCGGTGAGCGGGAGGTTGGAGCCCTTCTCATCGGTGACGGTGAGGTGCACCATACCGGTGGTAGATTCTTCCTTCCTCACGAGATTCAGATTGGCAGCGCTAACAATATTGCAGGCGGGCTGCACCGCTTCCGTCTTATTTGCCGGAAGCGTATTTCGGCTAATCGTAAACTTAATGCCCTCGCCGCTATGGGAGTTGTTGTAACCGGGCGCAGCAGTTTTCTCGGTAAGAATGTAAGTGCCTTGATCGAGACCGAAGACGTTAATTTTGCCGTTGGCATCAGTCTTGAGGATGGCTTCCTCCGCCTTGTCCGTCGTGGTACCGTTTGCCTTTATGTACTTGTTGGACCCGTCTTCCTTCAGCAAAAACTCAACGTTCGCCAGACCATCATTCGGTTTGTCGGAGCCGACCTTGGTAACATCGATGCCATAAGTGTAGTCATAAGCAGGATGTTCGACCGTGCTACCGATACCATTGCCATTCGGGTTGTTGGAGTACTCCAGTTTGACCGTGTTCTCCTGAGGCACGCCGAGGATATTCTCGTACTCTTGCTTGATCGTGCCATCATTCTTATTGCAGATAATATCAGGATCAAGCATGGCCTCATACTCAACGGTCACCCTAGAATCAGCTGACACATCAATCGCTTCGCTATGGGCACCCTTGCAGTCCTTGAGATTATCGAAGTGAACCGTGAGCACATGGTCCCGGTAATCAACCGAGCAGCCATTCACGACAGGCTCGCCGTTAATTTTGACTGTAACATCCAGAGCGCTATTGCCCTCACTGACCTTGTTGTATTTGGGCGTCATGGTCTCAGGCAGTTTATCCTTAAAGGTGTACTCATAGGAACCATATGTATTGATATTGCTCGCAACGGTGCCAACGAGCTGATATTTAACGTACTGGCCAATAGAGGAGTCGGCGCCCAAGTTGGGAGAAGTGAGAATATCGCTGCCACTAAACGTCCACTTATTATCCTCATCGTCGTAGATTGCCTTGTTGACGGTGGGAATACTGGTCTTCTCGGTAACGGACACGGGACTGCCGCCGATAACAGCGAAAATCGGAGAGGTGCCGGTATCCGGCTTTTTAGTCGTATCATCCGATTTGCTGATACTGCTGCTGTCGGTCAGAAAGAGATAGTACCCGGATTCACTGAAAGAAAACGGCTGGTTCGCTGGAAACGATTCTCCCGTAAAATTAATTGGTTTAGTAGGATTAACTTCCTGCTGAACTATCTTGGCGAGCGTATTGAACAAATCATTCTTGCCGACGATGGTCCCATCGTCATAAGAACCGAAATTGTCCTCCAGCCAATTTGCGACATCCTGCGCGCTGGGACTATCCTTGAGCGAGTTGGAGCCATTAGCATCAACTTTTTGAATGGCTTCGATGATTTTAGTCTGAGCTGAACCATTAACGGCCCACTCGACATTTGAAACGATCTTGCTCGAACCGTCGTTTCCATCTACAACATCGGCCTCGAAAATCTGGTAGGCCTTGTACGTCACATCGCCATTCTGTGCGTTCTTATTGATCATGATGCTATTGGTCGTAGCAGGCGCATCCTCAGCAAACGCCATGGTCACCGGGGCCATGACTCCGCCGAAGCTCAGCGCTGCTGTGAGGCCTGCTGTCACTGCCAGGCGTGCGATGTTCTTGCTCATGCTCATCTTCTTTTCCTCTGCTTTCTGCTCGAATTCCATTTGATCTAAATCTGTCTGTCTGTGTCTTAGCATCTGCTTCGCTACGTCTCGCCCCGCTCTCTGTGGGGCTGCCAGCTACTCTTTATGGCTGCCACCTCCCCGCTTGACCAGGAGCGCGACCACGATGAGCGCGACTCCGGCGACCGCTGCGGCGGCCACGGCGTACATTGCCATATCGCCAGTCGAGGGCATAAAGCCTCCGGTGGTAATGCTAGGGGGTGTGCCGGTGGGCGTGTTGATGAGCGACGCCTCCAGGCTGCCCGTCGACCCGTCCGCGCTGTCGGCGCGCAGGGGCGACTCGGCCGTGATGGTGAGCTTGGGCTTGGCGGCGGCCACCTGGTCGACGTCCAGGCCCTCGGCCTTGACCGTCACGGAGCGCGTGCCCTCGAAGGCGCTGTAGCCCTTGGGCGCCTTGAGCTCGCGGACCTCCAGTTTGCCCGAGTCCACGCCCGAGACGGTCGCGCGGCCGTCCTCGCCCGTGGTGACGGTGGCCTTGCTCTCTGCATCCCACGTGCCGTCGGCCGCCAGCGTGCGACCGCGGTCGTCGGCGATGCTCAGGACCGCCCCGGCAAGCGGCTTGTCGCCGTCGCTGCCGCGCTTGGTGAGCGCGAGATCCCAGGTGTAGGCGCACGCGTCGTCGCTCGGCGTGCGGGTGAAGCCGGCGTCGCCGGACTGGTCGGCAAAGGGAGAGCGCGGGTAGCGCAGGTAGACCTCGTTGGGGTTGCCCTTGGTGGCGCCTCGATTGCAATTGGCCCCCAACGGCGCGTCGTACACGGCGACCACGCGCGCGCCCGCGGTGAAGGCGTCGGTCCCGCCGAGCGCGGCGACCAGGTCGCCGGTGCGCACGGTGAAGGCATTGCCCTCGACCGAGACCTTGCACTGTGAAGTAATGTCTGTCCACCCTTTAGCCGGCGTCGAGTTGGCGTTACCGCCCTCACATGCGACGGCGTCGAAGCCGCCCTCGGCGCCCGCCGCCACGTACACGCGCATGCTCGCGGCGACCTTGGAGGGGTCGAGCCCCGCGCTCATGGTGTCGACGAACCGCACCGTATAGGTGTCGTAGGCGGTGAGCCCGGCCGGGACCGTGGCGGAGAGGCGCCAGTACAGGTCGTCGGCGACCGTGGCGTCGGCGGCCTTCTGCCAGGCGGCGGTGCTGTCCTCCAGCACGTGCTTGGCGACCTTGGGGGTCGCCGCCTTGGGCTTGACGGTGACGGCGCTGCCGCCGACCAGGGCCATGATCGGCGCGGTGCCGGCCTCGCCCTGGGCGATGGCGTCGTCGTCGGCGACGATGAGCCAGTAGCCGCAGGGCAGCTCGGCCGTCGTGCCCGCGTTAAGGGCCACGGACACGGCGCCAGAGCTCTGGAGGGAACGAGCGAGCTGTGCGCTCAGCGCGCTCGTAAGGTGAGAATCGGTGTTGAGCCACTCGGCAGCTTCCTGCGCGGCGGTCTGGGAATTGGGCATGCCGGCGCTGTGCAGCACAGGCAGCGCGGCGTCGCGCACGGCGTCGCTTGCCCAGGCGAGGTCGGTGGCGATCTTGGCGTCGCTGTCGCCGTCGACGACGTTGGCGCTAAAGATCTGGTAGGCGTCGTAGCTGCTCGCCACGGTGCCCCTCACCGTGATGGAACCGGTCGAGATCGGCGCGGCCTGCGCGGAAGCGGGGAACACAACCGCGCAGGTGCCGATCAGGAGGGCAAGCAGCGCAAACAAGATCGGGAAGGAGCAAACTTTCTTATTCACGACGCTCACCTCCCTTCGCATTCGCCTTGCGGCGAATGTGCATCCAGGCCGCAGCAGCGCAAAGCACCGCCGCGCCGGCAAGGTACGTCAGAGTGACGCCCGACATACCAGAAAGGGGCAAAGAGGTGGAGTAGGTGTTGGTGAAGGTGGGGGTGGAGGTGTCGGTGGAGTTGGGGACGGAGGTGTCGGTGAACGTCCGTTTTTCGGCTTTGGGGTCTGCTGTCCAATTGCCTGCGGAGTCAACGGTTCCCTTCTTGTAGGTCACCCTACAGTTGATCTCTCCTTTTTCGGTGTCATACGTTGGCTCAACCGTGAACTTATAGACCGACTGGTCGTACGTGTAGTGCGAGAACTGCGAACCGTCGGTTTCCTCGCGCACATAGTACTTAAAGGTCTTGAAAGAGCCACCCGTGGAACCACCCAGATCGTCGGGATTATTCCTGATATCAGAAAGCGAGTACTTGAGCTCAACCTTTTTATTGTTATCAGTGGTGTCCTTGAACGAAAGCGTCTGCTTCGTATCTTTACCAGAGGTGGTCACGGCAGTACCGATGATGTCTTGAAATTTGCTGTCTTTCGCAAGTTGAAGCGTAAACTCCTTCATCTCGCCGCCCTCAACGACCTTAGTCGCCTTAGGAGTCCAAGAAACCTCAGGGTCGTACTTGTTGGTGAAGGTTGCCTTGTTGGTGGAGGCTGCGCTGCTGGAGTCGACGATCGAATAATACCCATTAGCATCTACTGACGCAGTCCTCGGCGAGCCAGCTGAACCCCCAGGATTCTTAGTCACGTCCACACGATCAATCGTGTAGCTATAGACATTAAGATCTTTAAACTCATCCGTCTTTCCCTGTATCGGAACAGACATAAGTACAGTCGACGTGTATTTGACTGTCACCTTAATCTCATATACAGCACGATCGTATATGACACCAGGAAGTTTGCCCGCATCTTCGACCAAGTAGTATGTAATTTCGGCAGCACCATTCGCTAAGAACTGCTTGCGAACGTTTTCGTTATCAAGAAGCTGCTTACGAACGTCTTCGCTAAGGTCAAAGGCGATGTTGCCGTCAGCGTTATTCGAGACAGATTTGACAAAATCGCAGTCACCTTTGTCGAATTCATCTTTCTTCCAAGAAGGCGCCTTCGCAGTATCCGAGTCCTTGCGATAAACCGTAAAGGTGAAATCCCCCTTTTTGAGGTCGCGGCCGTCCAACTCCTTGGTTGCCTTCAACTTAAGGCTCGGATAGACATACGTGTCTGCCGGCTGACCCAAGTACAGGTCGCCATTCGACATGATGCCGCCACCATGGTCCCAGGAATAGTTGTCCGTGATGAAAGTTGTAACTTTAGTACCCTGTACTTTACCCTGTACTGCGTCAGTCACCGCTTGATCCGTGGCCTTAACATCAGAAGTCAGGCCGATGTTATTTTTTACCCCAACAGCACCGTTGGCGGGGATGGTGATGCGATTCGTTAGCTCAATGCTTCCCGAATACTTGGCGTCTATATTGCCAAGCATCTTGCCGCTTACCACTGCGACCGGCGTTGTGTGACCTTCCGCCGCGAGGAAGAAATCGGCATGACCATTCTTACGAAAAACATGTTCATTGTTAGAGTCGACCGAGTTATAGGCGACCCAGTCTTGATCTTTACCCTCGCCGCCGCCAGAAAGATGGAGGCTACCATTATTACTGTTATTATTATTCTGCGGGTCATATTTGGTGAAAGAACTAGCGTCTTTAGCGTCAGTGTTGCCAAAAATCGCTGTGCCTTCAGTGTTCGTTACCAATGTCTTGCCCGTGGGGCAGACTGCTACGCCGCCGCCATAGCCACCAGCGGTATTGCTGCTAATGTACGAGTTGTATACAAATAATCTACCAGCGGTCTTTTCCATATTCGCATTCGAGTTTCCCTGAACAAAGATGCCGCCGCCACCCCAGTCAAAGCGAGACATGCAGTGATTGTTAGTGATATAGACTTTATTGTCTTCAGTGCCGTTAATCATCGCGTCAACCATCTGGCCCACTCGGACGCCGGCACCTTCAGATCGGTAGCTCACGTTAGAGGCAATAATTCCTCCCGTGATATTCAGCCACGCCATTCCTGAGGGAGACGTTTGGCCATTCCGTTCGACATCGGTAACGTAAACGCCGCCGCCGGCTTCCTCGGAGTAGTTGCCGGTAATCTGACCATCGGAAATAGTGACTTTCGCTCCATAGTTGGCAGCAAGCCCAGCGCCGCCATGGTCACCGTTGCCATCCTTGCCGCAGAATTTAGCCATTCTATTATTCGTGATATAGCCACCAGAAACGGACACGATGCCGCCCTTGGCCATAATGCCGCCACCGAGTCCCTCGTTGAGTGTGCTATTACCGGAGATTACGCCATTAGTTATGGTGACCTTGGAATAACGGGCATACACACCACCGCCATTATAAGCGCTGTTGCCGGCAATTACGCCGCCAGTCAGCTTAAGGGTCGAGGCGCCGCCTTGCTCGTTGGATACCATAATGCCCGCGCCGTCACCCGAGCCAGAAGCACCGCAAACGTAGCCACCGCTCATGTTGACAGTAGAGCCGTTCTCGGCATAGATGAGATGCCCGACGTTGCAATCCTTTGCCTGCGTGAGCGTACCGCCCTGAAGGTTAAACTTGCCGCCCGTGTAGACGTTAATGAGCTTCAATGTGGAACCCTTGGGCGCAGTTGAGACAATTGCACCCTGGATGTTGACCTCATATGTTTCACGCGTTTCCGTCGTGCCCGTACCCGTATCGTTAACGGACGACGTGGTTACGTAATAGGTGAGCTTGTTCGGGATGTCGTTGTCATAGCCGACCTTGCCATTTTTGCCATAATAATCGGGAGTGAACTTCTGGCCTTGATCATCCAGCACCACGCTTGATAAGGGCCTATCACCAGAGTGATTAGGATTATCCGTAATTGTAAACTCGGCACCATTGCTCACACTGAAAAGCGGCTTAGTACCATCGCCCGAGTGCTTTATCTTGCAGCCATTAAGATTAAGGGTGATATTGCTTCCTTTATTCCTGAGAAAAATCTCGTCGTTGTAATCGATGTTACTCATCAGCTCGAAGCTGGCCGTTTCGCCCGCTTTAACACCCTGAAGCTTATCGCGGAGCTCTTCTGCGCTAGTTATTTGTACGGCAGCCGCTTCAGTTTGCTCGTTTTGCGCAGCCGTAACAACGGTTTCACCATCCGAAGTCGTTGCACCCTCGTTCTGCTGCTCTTCCTCGGACTGTCCCTCAAGCTGGGCATCGTCGCCAGTCTCGTCGCCCTCGGTCTTGTCACTATTCTGGTTTTCGGTATCCCCATTGTTGGTGTTTTCTACATCAGTAGACTCAGTTGAGGAATCCTCCGTCACAGTCTTCTCGGTAGGAACCGTCTGGGCATCGTTGGCAATGGCCTGCGAGATCGGAGGCATGACGAGCGACAGTACCAGGCTCAAAACGGAGGCTCCGCACAAAACGCCTGCCAGTACACGGCGCGTCGCTTTTTTACTCTGCTTAGATTTGTCTGAATTCGCTTTCATCGATGTCTCCTCCCCAAGAGACCGCGATCTTGCTCTTTCACTATCAAACGTATCTGCGCAATCTGTAATTGCACACGCTTAATAATCCATATTGTAGCAATTGTTTGAACATCTAAGCAAGAATACCGATAGTTTTGTAGCGAATTCTCAATTCTCTTGACATTTGCTCGGATTAACCTTCGTTTATTCGCTCTGAAATATCTGTTTCTACTGGTAATTAAGTTAGTTATCAGTTTTTTAATAGCATTTTATTTATTTGCACAACATTTTGCTCAAGAGCAAACATCTTGTGAACAGTCGAAAATCGACCGTGAACGGTAAGTCATTAACCGGGAGGAATAGACTACCAAATTGATGGGAATATCTTTAACTCATCGGTGGTTAGAAGCATGATGTTCAGACAACCAAATTTGAATTTGCGCGCAGTTTTTAGGCATCAATTCGCCCAAATCGCCTGAGGCCACCGCAAAAGGAGCCTGTCCCCTTTTGCGGTCTCTCTCCACCGGCGCTACAACAGATGTTCCTCGATAAAGATCGCGATGCCGTCTTTGTCGTTGCTGGCGGTTACAAAGTCGGCGGCGGCACGAGTGGCATCGCTGCCATTTGCCATGGCCACACCCACGCCGGCGTCGGCCACCATGCAGGTGTCGTTATCGGCATCGCCAAACACGCAGATGTTCTGGAGCTCCATGTCGTTGAGCTCCGCCACGCGCACAAGGCCGCGCGTCTTGGACACGCGCGGATCCATGAACTCGTAGAGTCGCTGCGTGGTCTGCAGAGCCGCCGCCTTAACAGTGTCATCGGCAAATGTCGATGCTCGCTCGATGACCTGCGGCATCACCTCGGGCGCCATGGTAAACATCACCTTGGGCTGCGGCTCGCGCAAGAACTCGGCAAAATCGACCACCTGGTAGGGCACGCCGTCGACGCGCGACAGGTGCTCGACACATGCATTGCTCTCGGGCACATAGAGCACGCCATCTCGAGGGCAAACGGGCGTTGCCGGCAGGCCTGCCATGTGCTCGCAGATGCGCGCGATGGTCTCGCCTGGCAGCGGGTAGCTCAGCTCGTTGATGCCGTGCGCACGGTCGATGACCTCGGCGCCACCGCAGCCCACCAGCACGTCTACCAGGCCTTCGATACCCCAGAGCCCAAACATGGCCTCGGTCGCCTGGGCGTCGCGCCCGGTGCACAGGCCAAAGAGCACGCCGCGCTCGCGCAGGGCGTGGATCGCCGCCACGGTGCGCAGGGACACCGTGTGCTGGCTCGTGAGCAGCGTGCCGTCGATATCGCAGAACACGGCTTTGATGTGGCTGAAGGTGGTGTCCATGGGGGCCTTTCTGGGTAGCGCGTCGGTGTGGGGCGTATTCGTGAACGGCGTACATGGTATACCAAGGCGCAGGCGCGGCCCGTCAAAGCAAAAACCACCACAAAGGTGCCTGTCCCCTCTGTGGTGGCCGAACCCGCAGGGCGGCCTGGCCTGGGGCGCAAACCATCACAACATTCGACGTTTTTCAGCAAAATCGCGATTTTCATCGAATGTTGTGATGGTTTTTACTGCTTTGCGGCACGATCCAAATGCCGGCGACCAAACAGCAGCAACGCCACGGGAACCGCCGTCACGACCATGCCCGCACCAACGAGCGTCTGCTGCACACCAAACGTCGCCGCCAGCCAAGGGGCAATCGCCAGCGGGGCCACGCCGGCGAACATGTTGCCAAAGCCCATGACCGAGTTGACGCGACCGAGCTGCTCGAGCGGAGCCGTCGTTTGCACGATAGTGTTGTGGAGCGGGTTGACGACGCCCCAGGCCACGCCCAGGACAATCTGGCCGATAAGGGCTACGCCCACGTACGGTGTCCCCACATAAATCAGACTTCCCACGCCCACGGACATGAGTGCCACGAGCAGCGTTTTGAGGCTGACGAAGCGCGGCGGCAAGCGGAGCGCGACCACGGCGCCCAGCACCGCGCCCACACCGCTGGCCGACGAGAGCCAGCCCATCCATTCGACACCGACGTGCAGGACATCGCGGTAGAAGAACGACTCCAGTGGGTCGAAGGCGCCGTAGCCAAAGAACGAGAGGAAGATGATGCAGAACAGCAAGGCGAGGATACTGTTGGTAAAGACCGTCTTGATGCTGGTCGCGAAGGTGGCGCGGGTGGATTTACTGGAGTCGGAGTTTTGACTGGCAGTACTTGCCGTTGTGCTGCCATCCGCGGGAGTACTTTTGCGCGCGGCGGCACGACCTGCTTGCGGCCTAAAGCCCCAACCGGCGACGAGCGCCAGTACGGTAAAGATCATCATGAGCACGAACACCGCGCGTGACGATGCAGCCGCCGCGACAAAGCCGCCCAGTGTGGGGCCGACGACAATGCTCACGTTGGAGAACATGGCTATGGCGGAGTTGATGTCTTTGAGCTCGACGGGGTCGTCGGTGAGATACGCCGGATAGGACGTGGCGATGGGCTGGGCGAATCCCATCACAAAGCCCAGGAGCACCGCGCCGGCAAGGACTGTTCCGGTCGCTCTGCCAAAGGCGATGATTGCCGCACCCGTCGCCAGCGTGCCGACGATGCTCAGCAAGAAATGACGGCGCGGGCCCCAGGCGTCGAGCGCCGCGCCAC
>URFE01000031.1:0-16701 GCA_900546965.1 uncultured Collinsella sp. | reverse complement strand
CTATCAGACCATGGACCTGCTCGCGTCGCTCGCCTTCGGCATCATCATCGCCGAGACCATCCACGAGTTGGGCGTTACCGACGATAGGCGCGTGGCCTTCGAGATCTCGCGTTCGGGTGTGATCGCCGGCGTGCTCATGGCCATCATCTACTGCGGCCTGGCGCTTGCCGGAATGCAACTCGGCACGGTTATGCCCGATGCCACCAACGGCGCTGCCATCCTCGCTCGTTCGGCCTCCATGCATTTTGGGCTTGCTGGCACGGTCGTGGTCTTCGCGATCTTTTTCCTCGCCTGCATGAACGTGTGCGTCGGTCTTATTAGCTGCTGCTCGCGCTATTTCTGTGAGACGTACGTAGTTGAAGGGGGAGCGGAGGCTTCCGAGGGGGCCATGCGCCGCCCCTTCGCGATCCTTGCCTTTGTGTTCGCGGCGTTTTCGTGCGTGCTCTCCAACGTAGGCCTCGACGTGATCCTTATGTTCTCGGTGCCCATGCTTAACGCCTTGTATCCCGTCGCCATCGTGCTGGTTCTCATGGGTTTGGTACACGGCTTTTGCGACGCTCATCCGCAGGTGTGGGTCTGGGTTGGCGGTGTGGTTGCCGTGCAGAGCGTGATCACCTCGGTCCGCGATGCGTTCTTTGGGGGCACGTGGCTGCCGTTTGATGCGCTGCCGTTGGCGGATATCGGTGCCGCGTGGGCGCCGGTTGCCGTGGTGGCATTTGTGATCGGCCTGCTCCATAGTCGTTTTGTCGCACATTCGAGGAGCTAGGGTTTCTGCGCTTGCACAGGCGGGGAGTCTCCCCTATAATTTCCTTCGCTTTGGGACACGCAAGGTTTAGACCTTAGCTGCTCAACACCTTCGGGACGTGGCGCAGTTTGGTAGCGCGCCTGCTTTGGGAGCAGGATGTCGCAGGTTCAAATCCTGTCGTCCCGACCATATCTTGCGGGCGTAGTTCAATGGTAGAACCCCAGCCTTCCAAGCTGATGACGCGGGTTCGATTCCCGTCGCCCGCTCCATAGGATAGATGAATGGCTCTGGTTCCTTTTGGGACCAGAGCCATTTTCATATACATGCCGGGACCCCACATCCCCTCCTAAGTTGCGGTGAAATAGTTCCTGGATTAGCCACAAAAGCTGTTATCCAGGAACTATTTCACCGCAACTTATTGAGGCCGAGCGGGTTGGGTCGATGATGGGTTCTGTTGTCGAGAAGATGAGGGCAGCCGGTCAGGAGTCTACGTAGGGTTTTGTGGTTGGTATACCGTAGCCGCGCATCATGGAGCCGAACGCCTTGACATCGTAGGTGTCTGAGAGCTCGAAATGAATGACATTGTGGCCCATGGCACGCAGGTTCGCATCGCGCATGAGGGCAGCTCGATAGGTTTTTGCCGCAGTATGTTCCGGATCATTTTGGGCATCGTCCTCAAACTTGCCTAGTCCATGCAGCTCAGCCAGCATCCAAGAGCCGTCTGGCATCTGCCAGCCGTAATCTGCCAAATAATAGCCGGCGTTTCCCGGTCGAGTGATTTCAACCTGAAGTTCGGGAGCGGCAACTCCCGCCAGAATCATTGCCGCCCGTGCCTCGGATTCTCCACCGTTATCCGATCTGTCATCCATGTGTTCAAAAACGTCAAATGCGCGCGCGATGCCGTGCAGTCCGCGGCAGTTCGCTTGTGCATATGCACGCAATTCTTCACGCTCGACACCGTACTCACGAGCCAACCCGTCGACATAGCCTAGTGCATATCGAAAAGCGCTCGTTCGGGCGATGTCGACCACCGTGCGATATGGATCCGTTAACGTAAACGGGCCGAGCTGCCATACGTCGCCCGGCCGCCAGCGTCGGTATTCAACGAATTCGTACATATCGCGTCTGGTGGAACGCGGCAGCAGCACTTGCACCTTGTCGAGAAGCGAATATGCAGAACCGACGCCATAGAGCAGTGCCGCCGTTGCTCCACAAAACACGGCATCCGGTTCAACGACCGCAATAGCGGATGCCAATTGAAAGATGCGATCTTCGACGTCGAGGTCATTCCAATACGCGGGGTCAGCGTAGACATGGTTGTAGAGTCGAATAATCATCTCTTTTTGCATGAGCGCGTAGGCACAGCGTTCATCCCATTTTTTTGGTAGCTACAAACAGATGCCCGCCATGATGGGCCTCGAATAACCGGAAGAATAGCTCTGCTTGCGGTTTGGAACAGCGTTTATCATGACTCATTTTCGACCCCATGGTCTCGAGGGGGAGTGAATGACACTACGCTATCCCATATTTGGTCCGCCAGACCTTGCCATGAACTGACCAAAAGCTTGACGGGGCAGGTCAGAGCCATGAGTCGGAGCCAAACATATCGGCAAACGGTTGATTAGTGCCCCTCGGCGGCACTAAAAACCACCCTTACAGAAAGTTGCGGTGAAATAGTTCTTGAAAAGCTCGAATAAGCCTAAATCCAGGAACTATTTCACCGCAACTTAGGAGGGGATGGGGTTAGCTGCGGTGGCGGTGGCGGAGCTTGTCGATGGTGGCATCGGTGCCGTGGCTGCGGGCTTCGGCGGCGCGGTCGCGGGCGTCGGCAGCGGTTTGGCGCTTGCGGCGGTAATCGATCATGCCTTGGATGATGGGCTTGCCAAAGCTCACGACATCATCGTTGTAGATGGCGGTTCGGGCTGCGAGGAGGCAGTCGGTAAAGTCCATATGGGTCTTGCCAAAGAGTTTGACGGCAAGGGCGACAACGGTGGGCTCGTCGACCATGACGTCATCGAGCAGCCTTCTCATGGCTGTAGCAATCTCAACGCGGGGAACCTTATAGACGTCGCGCAGCGTGACCACGACGCGCGTGATGATCTCAGGGTAGACGCGAGCGGTGCGTGTGGCGATGACCTTGGCAGCGCGAGGTGACAGAACTTCGTCGTCGTCAAGCAGGTAGCGTAGGATGACGGTCTCGTCGATGATGGTGCTACTCATGGATATCTACTTCCTCGGGACCCAAAATCGAATCGTCGCTTTCCGTGGCAAGGTATTCAACCCAGGCTTTGCGCTCCTCGGCGCGGCGATTGGGGTCACCATATGCTTTGAGCGATCCATAGGCGGCGGTGCCGTCCTTTGAGCGCACGGCGACCGGCTGAAAGGGGAGCTTGCGCATCAAAATGCTCTGCGCGACAAAAAGACGGACGGCCTCGGTGAGCGATGTGCCCATGGCGTCGTAGAGATGCTCGGCATGCTGCTTGTCTTCCTCGCGAATGCGCACCTGCAGGATGGCTCGTTTTTGCGTCGATGACATCACTGGCCTCCCTTAATGAGCGTGCAATATAGTCGGTCAAATACAACATGGGCTAATAATAGCCAATCTTATAACCACTGCTTTATTGCACTCAAGTTAATGAGCGCGAAATATATATCAAACGTATTACATCCTTTATAAACGAGCGTGAAATCTTCCCTGGATGTACGCATGTAATACACTCACCTTTATAGCTTCTAGAGAATAATTCCAACCTGCCAAAACCCCTGCAATACACCCGTATTGCAGGGCCTATGCTCAAGTTTGCCACCTGCAACTGCGTATATTTAGCCTGTATATCGTTGGAGGAACTCTATCGAAGCGCCTGTTTCGCCGCATGCGCTCGATGCGCCGATGCCAGACCACGGGCGGTCTGGGACAACGTCGGCAGGGTCTCTCCGGCATGGGATTCAGGAGGGAGTGAACAACATGGGTAATAAGCGAGTCGTAGCCGATTCTACGCGCTGCATTGGGTGTCAAACCTGCATGGCGGCGTGTATCGAGGCGCACGACATCCCCGGTAACATCGCCGCGCCGCGCCTGCGCGTGACGCGTACGTACGAGATCTCCGCACCGGTGGCTTGTCATCACTGCGAGGATGCCCCGTGCGCGAAGGCCTGTCCTACGGGCGCCTTGTTCTTTGATCCAAAGAACCATCGCATCGGCGTCAACGAGGACAACTGCATCGGCTGCAAGAGCTGCGTCATGGCATGCCCCTTTGGCGCCGTGAGCGTGGCGACCACGCAGGTTCCGGTCTTGATGGGCGACGTTCGCGTGGGTTCGCAGACCAAGAGCTTCGTGCTCAAGTGCGACCTGTGCGTGGACCGTCCCGGCGGTCCGGCGTGTGCCGAGGCGTGCCCGACCAAGGGCCTCACCCTGGTAGACGAGGAACGTTTGGCAGAACTGACTGCCGAGCGTGCCCGCGCCACCATCGAAAACGAGGCGTAAGCGTTGGGGCGACAGGCCCAATGATTGTCAAATTAGTACCGAGTAATCGGTAGCAGAAAAAGGAAGGAGGGTGTCATGGAGAAGCATAAAGTGATCTGCCCGTATTGCGGCGCCGGTTGCCAGTTCAACCTCCTGGTCCAAAACGGCCAGGTCGTGGGCACCGAACCGCTCAACGGCATCACCAACCAGAGCGAGCTGTGCCTTAAGGGCATGAGCGGCTACGACTTCATCAACGACACCAAGATCTTGACTCCTCGCGTACTGCACCCGATGATCCGCCGCACCAAGGGCTCGGATCTTGAGCGCGTAAGCTGGGACGAGGCACTGGATTTCACCGCATCTAAGATGCAGGCCATAATTGACGAATATGGTCCTAACGCTGTCATGACCACCGGCTCTTCGCGAGGCGGCGGCAATGAGGCGAACTACGTCATGCAGAAGTTTACGCGTGCGTGCATCGGCACCCACAGCGTGGACAACTGCGCCCGTACTTGACACGGCCCTACTGTCCTCGGTCTGATGGACACGGTTGGTTCAGGTTGCATGTCATGCTCCATCCCCGGTATGGAGGATGCGGGCTGCATTTTCCTCTTCGGCTATAACCCTGCCGATTCGCACCCCATCGTCGCAAGGCGTATCGTGCGAGCCAAAGAAAAGGGTTGCAAGATCATCGTCGCCGACCCGCGCCATATCGAAACCGCGCGTATCGCCGATATCTACCTTCCGATCAAGAACGGTTGCAACGTTGCGTTCCTCAACGCCTTTGCCAACTGTCTGGTCAACGATGGCCTCTACGACAAGGACTTCGTCGCCGAGCACACGAACGGCTTTGACGAGTGGTGGGAGACCATCAAGAACTACACTCCCGAATCCGTACAGGACATCACGGGTGTCGAGCCCGCGTTGATCCACCAAGCTGCCGAGATGTACGCCACGGCGAAGCCCTCTGCCATCATTGGCTGGGGCATGGGCGTATGCCAGCAGAAGCAGAACCTGAAGACGGTGCACACCATCGCCTCCATCGCCTGCGTTGCCGGCCAGATCGGCAAACCCAATTCCGGCCTCGCGCCCGTGCGCGGTCAGAACAACGTCCAGGGCTCCTGCGATATGGGCATGCTGCCCAACCTGTACCCTGGCTACCAGAAAGTCACCGACCCGGCTGTGCGTGCCAAGTTTGCCAAGGCTTGGGGCGTGCCCGAGGAAAAGCTCCCGCTCGAGGAGGGCTACAAGCTCACCGACCTGGGCCACCTGGTCGACGAGGGCAAGGTGCACTGCTTCTACAACTACGGCGAGGACCCGGTGCAGACCGAGCCCGATTCGGCCGGTATGCGCAAGACGCTCTCCGAGCTGGATCTGTTCATTTGCCAGGACATCTTTATGACGCAGACGACCATGCTCGCCGACGTCATCCTGCCCGCTACCTCTTGGGGCGAGCACGAGGGTGTCTTTACCGCATCCGACCGTAGCTTCCAGCACTTTGACGCGGCCGTTCCGCCCAAGGGCGAGTGCCGTCACGACTGGGAGATCTTCGCGGACCTGTCCACGCGCATGGGCTATCCCATGCACTACGACAACACCGAGCAGATCTGGAACGAGTGCATCAGCCTGTGCCCCAACTTTGTGGGCGCGACCTACGAGAAGATGGCTCCCGAGGGCGGCTACGCCCAGTGGCCCGTCAAGAGCACCGATGTGAACGACCACGGTACGCCCGACATGTTCGCTGGCGGCAAGTTCACCACCAAGGACGGCCGCGCCAACCTGATGGCGCACGACTGGGAGGCGCCCTCCGAGCTTCCCGACGATGAGTACCCGCTCATCCTGTGCACCGTCCGCGAGGTCGGTCACTACAGCTGCCGCTCGATGACTGGCAACTGCAAGACGCTGGCGCTGCTCGCCGACGAGCCCGGCTTTGTCCGCATGAATCCCGCGGACGCCCAGGCGCGCGGCATCAAGAACGGCGACATCGTCTCGATTCACAGCCGCCGCGGCCAGGTATACAGCCGCGCCGACGTGAGCGACCGTATCAACAAGGGCACGGTCTATATGACCTACCAGTGGTGGATCGGCAAGTGCAACGAGCTGACCATGCACAAGGTCGACCCGGTCTCGCATACGCCCGAGGACAAGTTCTCCGCCTGCCAGGTCGACGCCATTGCCGACCAGGTTTGGGCAGAGGGCGAGGTCGAGCGTCAGTACACCGAGCTCAAGCAGGCTCTGGTGGACGCCGCCGCTCCCCAGGACGTTGAGCCTGGCGCCGCCAAGTTCGACGACGAGACGCACGTGAATCAAATCGTGTAGTCCCGTTCTCGTTGGCTTTTTGGGCCGGGCGTCCCGTACGTTCGGGAGCCCGGCCCGTTATTTTGAAAGGAAGTGGGGATGAACCGCTTCATCGACATCAACCCGGAGAGGTGCATCGGCTGCGGAACATGCCAGTCCGCCTGTGCCGACGCCCACCGGATGCAGGGTCTTCAGGATACGCCGCGCCTGGCGCTCGTGAAGACCGGCGGCATTTCGGCCGCCCTTGCCTGCCACCATTGCGAGGGTGCCCCCTGCGCCGAGGTTTGCCCGGTGAATGCCATCGAGCACGATGGCGATCGCATCCACGTCAAGGAGCAGGAGTGCATCGGGTGCAGGCTGTGCGCCATCGCGTGCCCCTTCGGAGCCATCCATCCCGATGGCACGTCTATCGCCGGTGTCGCAGGCATGTGCGACCCGACGCCTTCGTATCCTAAGTCCCTGAGCAGCCTGCTTACGTGGGCTCCCGGCCAGTACACCTGCGCTGTCAAGTGCGACCTGTGCGCCTTCGATCCGGACGGCCCGCATTGTGTGGCGGCGTGCCCCACCAAGGCGCTGACCGTCATGGGCGGCGCGGCCGATCGCGAGCTCGACGAGGCCAAGCGCCTGCGCTCGATCGAAAACGGTCCGGTCGTCGACGTTACCGCTGTGGCCCAGGGCCTGTCCGAGAAAGCAGAAGGGAGCGTAAACAATGGATAGCATGACGCTGTTTATCGCATCGCTTGCCGTCTCGTGCATCGGTGCGCTCGCCTCGGTTCTGCTGATTAAGGCCGACAACGCCGCCAAGACCGCCGGCTGCCTGATCGGCGCCGTCGCGGCCGTGCTGTCGTTCATCGCGGGCCTCGAGGCCGTGCTTGGCGACGTTTCGTCCCTCAACACGGTCTTCTTTTTCCCGTTCGCCCGTCTCGAGCTCTTGCTCAACGGCCTTGCGGGCCTGATCGTGGTCCTCATCTCAATCCTCGCCTTTGCGGGCTTCATCTACGGTCTGTCCTACTTCGACGAGTACCCGGGCAAGGTCGGGCGCGCCGGCTTCTTTATGAACACCTTCGTCGCCTCGATGATGCTCGTCATCACCGCCGACAACGTGTTCTGGTTCCTGGTCGCCTTTGAGCTCATGTCCCTTACGAGCTACTTCCTTGTCGTTATCGAGGAGAACAAGAACTCCATTAGGGGCGGTTGGCTCTACTTCGTCATCGCGCATGTGGGCTTCGTTCTCATCATGGCGAGCTTCCTGCTCATGACCAACGGCGTGGGCGGTTCCTTCAGCTTCAGTGATTTCCGTACGCATGACTTTGGACCCGCCGTCTCCTCCGCGTGCTTCGTCCTCGCGTTCTTCGGATTTGGCGCGAAGGCCGGTATCATTCCGCTGCACTCCTGGCTGCCCCAGGCGCACCCCGAGGCGCCGTCCAACGTGTCCGCCCTCATGTCCGGCGGCATGATCAAGATCGGCATCCTGGGAATCCTCAAGGTCGGTCTCGACCTGCTCGCGGGTTCGGGCGTCCAGCTCTGGTGGGGCCTCATGGTCCTGGTCTTCGGATCCATCTCGTCGGTCCTGGGTGTCGTCTACGCCCTCCACGAGCACGACATCAAGCGCCTGCTTGCCTATCACTCCGTCGAGAACATCGGCATCATCTTGCTCGGTGTCGGCGCGTCCATGACGGCGCACGCCCTGGGCAACGACGTCATCGCGACGATCGCGCTCATGGCCGCCCTCTACCACACGCTCAACCACGCCATGTTCAAGGGCGAGCTGTTCCTCGGCGCGGGCTCCCTGCTCTATGCCACGGGTACGCGCAACATGGAGAAGATGGGCGGTCTGTTCCGCCGCATGTCGGTCACGGCCGTCTGCTTCCTCATCGGTGCCCTTGCCATCTCGGCCATCCCGCCGCTCAACGGCTTCGTTTCCGAGTGGTTCACCTACCAGTCCCTGTTCAACATCTCGACGCTCTCCGACCCGGTCGTCATGGTGTTCGCCGTCGCCTCCGCGGCCGCCCTCGCCATCACCGGTGCCCTGGCCGTCACGTGCTTCGTGAAGGCCTACGGCGTCTCGTTCGCGAGCAGCCCTCGTTCCCAGGAGGCCGCGAACGCCAAGGAGTCCCCGGCTCCGATGTTGTTCTCGCAGATGCTCCTCGCGGCCATCTGCGTGGTACTGGGAATCGGCTCCCCGGTCATCGCCCCGGTTCTGGGCGACGTCGCCCAGAGCGTGCTTGCCGGCTCCGCCGTCACAGCCACCTCGGGCGTGTCTCTCGTGAACGAGATTTCCGGTGCCGCCACCTCCACCCCCGCGATCGCCATCGCGCTCGTGGTCCTCACCGGCCTCGCGTTCGCGTTGAGGTCCTGCCTCGGCGCCAAGGCCCCCGCTAAGAAGACCGACCCTTGGGCGTGCGGCTACGAGCCCAACGAGCACATGCCCGTCGTCGCCACGAGCTTCGCGTCCGACGTCGAACTCTTCATGGGCCCGCTCTACACCCTGCGCGAGGTATGCACCAAGATCTGCTGGTCCATCGCGCACGTGTTCCAGAAGCTCACCGGTGTCGCCCAGGGCGTCGAGCCCCTGCCCGACCGTTTCCTGGTCGATGCACCGAGCGAGGGTGCCGACAAGCTGGCCGGCCTCGCCTCCAAGATCGAGGGCGGCAACTACTCCGTATACATCTGCTACATCGTCGCGGCGCTCGTGGTCTTCCTCGTGCTCGCCGTGGTCATGGTCTAGAGAGGGGAGAGGATATTATGAACATCGTTCTTGCGATGGCGCAGGGCCTCGTGGTCATGCTGGTCGCGCCCTTCTTCTCCGGCCTCGCCCGTGTGATTCGCGCGAAGATGCACAATCGCCGCGGTCCGTCCATCCTTCAGGATTACCGGGACCTCGCGAAGCTCATGGCGCGTCCCGAGTCCGTGAGTTCCGACTCGAGCTTCGTGCTGCGCATCATGCCGCCGCTGTTCCTCGCGGTGTCGTTTATGCTCGCCATGGGCCTGCCCATGTTCACGCTCCAGAGCCCCATGCCCGTCTTTGGTGACGCCATCACCATCATGTACGCGCTCGCGCTGTCCCGCTTCTTCTTCGCGCTGTCCGGCGTGGATTCCTCCAACGCCTACGCGGGCTTCGGCGGTATCCGCGAGCTCCTCATGAGCGTGCTCATCGAGCCGTCCATGCTCATCGCGCTGTTCACCGTCGCCATCGTGTGCGGCTCCACGGACATTGCGACCATGGGTCAGCACATCGTTACGGGCAACGTCTCGAGCGTCGTCGCCGTCATCCTCGCCGGCGTCGCCTTCGCGGCCGCCTGCTATATGGAGCTCGGCAAGCTTCCGTTCGATCAGGCCGAAGCCGAGCAGGAGCTCCAGGAGGGCCCGCTCGCCGAGCTCTCCGGCCCGTCCCTGGCCATGATGAAGCTCGCCATGGGCATGAAGCAGGTCGTGGTCGTCGCTTGGTTCACCTCCATCTTCATCCCCTGGGGAGAGCCCGCGACCATCGGCGTCACCGCTCTCGTGGGCGCCGTCGTCTTCCTCGTCAAGTGCCTGGTCGATTTCGTCGTCTGCGGCGTGCTCGAGAACTCCGTTTCCCGTTCGCGCTTCAAGGTGCTCGGTAACCAGACCTGGGCCGTCGTCGGCATCGCGGTCCTCGCGTTCGTCTTCGTCGTCGTAGGCGTGTAGGGAGAAGGGAGAAACTATGTCAATCGAATCGAGCTTGTCCCTCTTTGCCATGGTGGCGATCGCCGTCCCCATGCTGGGCTCCCTGCTCATCGTCATGCTGCCGCGTCCCTACGCTAAATGGATCTGCGCCTTTGCCGGCGGCATCGCCACGGTCGCTTCCGTTGGCTTGGCCGCGACGTTTGCCGGAAACGGCATGAACGCGATCGATGTAACCTGGGCGAGTATGGGCCAGACCTTGGTCATGGGCTTCATATTCGACCGGATGAGCACGCTGCTCGCACCCGCGTTCGTCGCTATCGGCCTGCTCGTCGTCATCTATTCGTTCCCGTACATGAGCGATAAGAATAAGGAGCATCCCGACGCGCCCCGTCGTCGCTTCTACGTGTACTTCTCCACGTTCATCGGCGCCATGGCCGGTCTCGCCTACAGCTCCACCATCGTCGGCCAGCTCGTTTTCTTCGAGATCACCGGTGTGTGCTCCTGGGGCCTCATCAGCTACTACATGACGCCCACGGCCAAGAAGGCCGGTATGAAGGCGCTCATCATCACCCATATCGGCGCTCTGGGACTCTACATCGGCGCGGCCTTCCTGTTCGCCGGAACCGGCACGTTCGCGCTGAGCGCGATCTCCCAGCTCGATTCCGGTATGAAGACCGTCGTGCTGCTGCTCATCCTGTTCGCTGCTTGGGCCAAGTCCGCCCAGTTCCCGCTCTACATGTGGCTGCCCTCCGCAATGGAGGCCCCCACGCCCGTTTCCGCCTACCTTCATGGCGCGTCCATGGTTAAGGTCGGCGTGTGCGTGTTCGCCCGCGCTCTTGCGAGCGCCGGCGATATCCCCGAGATCGTCGGTTGGGTCGCCATCATCGACGCCGTCGTGACCATGCTCTTCGGCTTCCTCATGTACCTGCCCCAGAAGGATATGAAGCGCCTGCTCGCCTTCTCGACGATCGCGCAGCTCGCCTACGTGTTCTTCGGCCTGGGCCTCTCCGTGTTCGGAAGCCAGATGGCGTTTAACGGCGCCGTCGAGCACATCTTCAACCACGCGTTCACCAAGACCCTGTTCTTCCTCATCGCTGGCTCTCTCAGCTTCACGCTGGGGACCCGTATGCTGCCCAAGATCCAGGGCCTCATGAAGAAGTACCCGGTCACGGGCGTGGGCTTTGCGGTCGCCGCGACCGCTATCGCCGGCGTGCCCCCCATGAGCACGTTCTTTTCCAAGTTCCAGATCATTTCCGGTGGCTTCGCGGTTGGTGCTACCAACACGGTCATCTTTGTCCTCGTGTGCGTCATGGTCGTCGAGACCGTCGCCACCTTCGCATGGTTCCTGCGTTGGATGGGTAAGGTCCTGCCCGGTGAGCCGAGCGAGACCGTGGCCGCCGGCCAGCCCCTTCCGCGCGCCATGGCGTTCGTGTTCGTCGTCCTCATGATCATGGTCGTCGTCGCCGGTCCTCTGTCCTCTAGTTGGATGGGTTAGGAGGTAGGACATGGGTTATTCGTTAGTCAATATCCTGGGCGGTCTTCTGATCGTGACCTCCACCATGGTGGTCGTCTCGAAGACCATCCCGTCCGCCATCAAGTGGTACGCGATCCAGTCGGTTGTCCTGGTGGGCGTGCTGCTCACCCTGGGCCTCACCACCGGTGCCACCGAGCTTCTCATGTGGGCCGCGTCGGCCTTCGTCACCAAGGTGATCCTCGTTCCGTTCATTCTCAACCGTGCCTACAAGAAGATGGGTTCGCCTGCCGATAGCACGCTGACCTCCTCCATCAAGCCGGCCTGGACCATCATCCTCACCGGTCTGGAGGTGTCCGTCTGCTTCGCGGTGGTCACGCGCCTGAGCCTGCCCACCGCCGAGGTGGCCACTCCGGCCCTCGCCATCAGCTTCGCGCACTTCTTCGTCGGCCTCACGTGCATCATCTCCCAGCGCAACATCCTCAAGCAGATCTTCGGGTACTGCCTTATGGAGAACGGTAGCCACGTGACGCTCGCTCTGCTCGCGCCCACGGCCCCCGAGATCATCGAGATCGGCATCGCCACCGACGCCATTTTCGCCGTCATCATCATGTCCGCCGTCGTCGTGAGGATTTGGAACGACACCAAGTCGCTCGACTCCCACGACCTGACCGAATTGAAGGGGTAGGCCATGGATGTTTCAATGCTGACGGTCGCCCTGCTCGCTTGTCCTCTCGTGTTCTCCCTGATTATGGCTGCGCTCCCCAAGACGACGTCCTACAACGTCTTCGCGGGGCTCAACACCATCTCCGTCGCGGCGACCCTTGTCCTTTCGGTCGTCACCGCGGGAACCATGCTCTCGAGCGGGCAGAATATCGACGCTTTGGGCCTGTGGCTCCATCTCGATTCGCTCTCGTCGATCTTCGTCCTTCTGGTAGGCATCATCGGGTTCATCACCGGCGTGTACTCCATCTCCTATATCAAGATCGATATCGAGGAGAAGACCATGCCGGCCGAGCGCACCAAGCAGTACTACGCGCTGTTTAGCCTGTTCGTTTTCACGATGCTGCTCGCCTGCCTGTCCAACAACATCATCCTCACCTGGGCGGCGGTCGAGGCCACTACGCTGTCGACCGTGTTCCTCGTGGGCATCTACAAGAACAAGCAGGCGCTCGAGGCGTCTTGGAAGTACGCGATGGTCTGCACCGCCGGCGTGGCCTTCGGCCTGTTCGGCACGCTGCTCATCTACGCGAACGCCGCCGATATCATGCCCAACGCGCATGAGGCAGCCTTCCTCACCTCCATCATGCCCTACGCCGACCAGTTCGACCCGATGCTCGTGCGCCTCGCGTTCGCGTTCATCGTCATCGGCTTCGGCACCAAGGCGGGCCTGTTCCCCATGCACACTTGGCTGCCCGACGCGCACTCCCAGGCTCCGAGCCCGGTCTCCGCGCTGCTCTCGGGCGTGCTGCTCAAGTGCGCCATGCTGGTGATCATCCGCTTCTACTCCCTGTCCATCATCACGGTGGGCGACACCTATCCGCGTACGCTCCTGCTCATCCTGGGCACGCTGTCCATCCTGGTGGCCGCCCTGTGCATCTTTAAGCAGGACGATATCAAGCGCCGCTTCGCGTACTCCTCCGTCGACAACGTCGGCGTGGTCGCGCTGTGCCTGGGTATCGGTGGTCCGCTCGGTATCGCCGCCTGCCTGCTGCACTGCATCTTCCACGGTTTCACGAAGGCGCTCGCCTTCTGCATGGCCGGTAACATCCAGCACATCTACCACACCCGCGACCTGAACAAGATCAAGGGCGTCGTCGAGATCGCTCCCGTCACGGCAGCGCTCACCATCATCGCCCTGCTCGCGCTCGCCGCCTTCCCGCCGTTCGCCCTGTTCATCTCCGAGTTCCTCACCTTCGTGGCCGGCGTCCAGTCCGGTCCCATCTGGGTGGTCGTGCTCGTGGCCATTGGCCTCACCGGCGTGTACTTTGCCCTTACCGGCATCGCGCTCAAGTCCATCTTCGGCAAGGCGCCCGAGGGCATGAAGCGCCACGAGGTGCCCGCCCTCATGATCATCCCCGAGATCGCCCTCGCGATCGTGGTCATGTGGTTCGGTATCGCCACCCCGGTCGCCATCACGAGCGGCGTCGAGGATGCAACGTCCGTCGTTTTGAACCAGAGCGTCGAAGAGCTCCACGAGGCTCCTCTCTACCGCATGGTGTTCAGTTCCCAGACCAAGACAAGCGAGGTGAATTAGCACCATGGCAGAACCTGAAAAGAAGGACTACGCTCGTCGTTGCGAAAGCCACGTCGAGGCCCTGCGCGCCGCAGTGCCGGGCGCTATCGAGAAGGTTGAGTGGCAGTGCGAGGACCAGCTGACGATCACCGTCAAGCTGGACCGTCTGCCCGAGGCCGTCCACTACCTGTACTACGAGCGCTACGGCTGGATTCCCGTGATTGTCGGCAACGACGAGCGCTCCCTGTGCGGCCGTTACGCCGTGTACTACGTCATCTCCATGGAGGGGGAGGACCCCGGCTGGGTTACCGTGCGTGCCGAGGTCGACCCCGCCAAGATGACGTTCCCGTCCGTGACGCCGTTCGTCCCCGCCTGCGTGTGGGGCGAGCGCGAGCTGCGCGATATGTTCGGCCTGATTCCCGAGGGTCTGCCCGACCGCCGTCGCCTTGTGCTTCCCGACGATTGGCCCAGCGGGCTGTACCCGTTGCGCAAGGATTCGATGGATTACCGTTTCCGCCCCGCCCCCGCGAGCGACATGGAAAACTACGAATTCTTGGCCGACACCAAGGGCAAGGAGACCACGCTCGTCCCCATGGGACCGTTGCACATCACCTCCGACGAGCCCGGCCACTTCCGCCTGTTCGTTGAGGGCGAGACGATCGTCGATGCCGACTACCGTCTGTTCTACGTGCACCGCGGCATGGAGAAGGTCGCCGAGACGCGCCTGAACTATGACGCCGTGACGTTCCTCGCCGACCGCATCTGCGGCATCTGCGGCTGCGCCCACTCGGTGGCCTATGCCGAGGCCGTCGAGCGCGCCCAGGGCATTCATGTCCCGCCGCGCGCCCAGTACATCCGCGCCATCATGCTCGAGGTCGAGCGTCTGCACTCACACCTGCTCAATATTGGCCTCGCATCGCACTACACCGGCTTCGACTCCGGCTTCCAGCAGTTCTTCCGCGTCCGCGAGAAGTCCATGGACCTGGCCGAGAAGCTCTCCGGTCACCGCAAGACCTACGGCCTCAACGTGATCGGCGGCGTGCGTCGCGACATTTTGGCCGAGCAGAAGCTCTCCACGCTCACGACCATCCACCAGCTGCGCTCCGAGGTTCAGGAGCTCGTCGACGTCTTGCTCTCCACGCCCAACTTTATTGAGCGTACGAGCGGTATCGGCATTCTGGACCGCAAGATCGCACGTGACTTCTCGCCGGTCGGTCCGCTCATGCGTGGCTCGGGCTATGCCCGCGACGTGCGCTTTGACCATCCCTTCGACGGCTACGCCGATCCGGATGTTCAGAAGATGCATGCTGCCACGGCAGACACCTGCGATGCCTTCGGCCGCACCGCCGTCCGCATCCAGGAGGTCTACGATTCGATCGACATGATCGAGACCATGCTCGAGAACTGCCCGTCGGGCCCCATCCTCACCACGGATTGGGAGTACACCCCGCACAAGTACGCCATCGGTGCCACCGAGGCGCCGCGCGGCGAGGACGTGCACTGGGCCATGCTCGGCAACAACCAGAAGTGCTACCGCTGGCGCGCCAAGGCGGCCACGTACAGCAACTGGCCGGTCCTGCGCTACATGTTCCGCGGCAACACCGTGGGCGACGCGGCGCTGATCGTCGGCTCGCTCGACCCGTGCTACTCCTGCACCGACCGCGTGACGGTGACCGATGTCGCCGCCAAGCGCGACCACGTGCTCGACAAGGAGCAGTTCGAGAACGTCTGGCGCGACAAGTCGCCGCTTGCGGGCGAGGGCACCATGGCCGCTCCGCTCGATGAGGAGGCGCTCTAATATGCTGAAGCTTTGGAAGGTCAACGCCAAGGCCGGCGACGCGACGGTCAAATACCCGTTTGCGCCGTTCCCCACCAACAAGGACATGCGCGGCAAGCCCGAGCACAACGCCGAGCTCTGCATCGCCTGCGGTGCCTGCGGCGTGGCGTGCCCGGCCGATGCCATTCGCATGGACACCGACCTTGCGGCCGATACCATCACCTGGTCGATCGACTACGGTCGCTGCATCTTTTGCGGCCGCTGTGAGGAAGCCTGCCCCATGGAGGCCATCAAGCTCACCGAGGAGTTTGAGCTGGCCGTCATGAGCAAGGACGACCTCACCAGCAAGAGCGTCTACACGCTCGAGCATTGCTCGCGTTGCGGCAAGCCGTTTGCCCCGCACAAGGAGATCGACTACGCCAAGCGCCTGCTGCAAAAGGCCGGCGGCATGGAGGCCGAGCAGGCCGCCCGTACCGTCGGTATGTGCCAGGAGTGCAAGCGCGAGCTCGACGCCCTGCGCGCCGCATCGGCCGTAAAGACCGGCAACGCGCACGGCATGGCTGCCAACGAGACGCTTGCGTCCGGTGAGCCCCAGGGCCCCGGCATGGAGTATCTGGGCGGCCACGGCGTGAACCCGGAGTATATCGACCGCGAGCTCAACCCCGATGCGCCCGAGATTCCTGCCGGTCCGGCGCCGGTCGAGGGCATCATCATGGATTTTGAAACGAAGGAGGAGTAACCATGGCCGAACCCACGCTTTTGCCCGAGCGGCTTCAGTACCGCCCGACCAAGATCGAGCTCGACGAGAGCATCGAGAAGGCCAAGGCGACCCTTCTTAAGAAGATCAAGCGCTCGGTGTACGTCTACCGTGTTGACTGCGGCGGCTGCAACGGCTGCGAGATCGAGATCTTCGGTTCCATCACGCCCGTCTTCGACGTCGAGCGCTTTGGCATCAAGGTCGTGCCCTCGCCCCGTCACGCCGATGTGCTGCTGTACACCGGCGCCGTGACGCGCTGTCTCTTATACACATCTCCGAGCCCACGAGACATCTCAGGATCTCGTA
>URFE01000030.1:0-17094 GCA_900546965.1 uncultured Collinsella sp. | reverse complement strand
ACACCTATTAAGTCGTCGGCAGCGTCAGATGTGTATAAGAGACAGCATATACGTTTCGCAGAAGTAACGCGCGCAGCAGCTGATGAGGCCGATGCACACGTTCATGCAGGCGAGGAAGAAGATGGCGAAGACCACGACCGTGCCGGCAAGGCCAAAGTGCATGGAGGCAGAGCGGGCAAGGATGGCAGCGCCGTTGGTGGCATCGGGCATAACCGTACTGAGCTGCATGCCGGCAAGCGCCAGGCCGCAGTAGATGACGGCCATGAGCGCACCGGCGATCACACCGGAGCGCGAAATCTCAAAGGCCACGCGCTTGTCGTCGGTAACGCCCAGCTCGTGGATAGTCTCGGCGATGATAATGCCGAAGGCGAGCGACGCGAGCAGGTCCATGGTCTGGTAGCCGGTCAAAAAGCCCTGCACGGCAGCACCCGCATCGTAGGGAGCCTGAGGCGCGGCAGCCGGTCCCAGTGGCGAGACCACGGCGGCACCCACGACCAACACGATGAGCGCAATGAGCGCGGGGCCCGTAATGCGGCCGAGCACGCGCGTGATGACACCCGGGCGCAGCGTGAGAGCAAACGCGACGACAAAGAAGCCAACGGCAAACACCAGACGAGCCGTGCCAAGCGAAACGCCCTCGGGCAGCAGCGGCACCAGCATCTCGAAGGCCGTGGAGCTCGTACGCGGAATGGCCAGGCACGGGCCGATGGCCAGATACACCGCCGCAACAAAGAACTCACCGAACTTGGGGTGCACGCGGCCGGCAAGCTCGCGCGCCGTTCCGGCAAGCGCCACGGCGATAAAGCCCATGACGGGCAGGCCGATGGCGGCGATGAGAAAGCCGAGCATGGCGACCGGCGTGGCTGAACCTGCTTGCAGCGCCAGCAGCGGCGGAATGATAAGGTTGCCGGCGCCAAAGAGCATCGAGAACAGGGCGATGCCGACGGTAACGACATGGTCGGAGCGCAGACCACGCGAGGCGGATGAGGCCATAGACACACCTTTCGGGTCGAAACAAAAACGGGACGGGCAAAAGACCCGTCCCGCAAGTATATACGCTCTAGCAGGCTAAATCGCGCAAAGCGTCAATCGCGGTGTCGACCTCCTCGGCCGTGTTGAAATACCCAAACGAGAAGCGAACGATACCCTGGCGCTCGGTCCCGAGCGCGCGGTGCATGAGCGGAGCGCAATGGGCACCGGGGCGCGTCGCAATCCCCCACCCTTGCATAAGCGCGTCCGAGATCTCGGCAGAGTCGATATCGCCCACGTTGAGCGAGACGATCGCCGAGCGCACGGGCTGGTCAAACGCACCGTAGAGCTTGATCTCCGGGATTTCGCGCACGCCAGCGAGAAAGCGATCCGCCAGTGCTCGCTCGTGTGCCGCAATCGCCTCGACCCCGCCTTGCGCCTCGATAAAGTCGAGACCTGCGGAAAGGCCCGCGATGCCGTGACCGTTGAGCGTACCCGCCTCAAGGCGCGTGGGCCACTCAAGCGGCTGCAACGCATCGAAGCTGTGCACGCCCGTGCCGCCCATGGCCCACGGCGCCACGTCAATGCCCTCCGCCACGGCCAGGCCGCCGGTGCCTTGAGGTCCCATGAGCCCCTTGTGGCCGGTAAAGCACACAATGTCGAGCCCCATGGCGCGCATATCGATATGCGCCGTGCCGGCAGACTGCGAGGCATCGACGATCACCAGCGCACCGGCCGCATGCGCGATGGCAGCCACGCGCGCAATGTCGACCGCGTTGCCGGTCACGTTGGAGGCGTGCGTCACAATCACGGCACGCGTACCGGGCGTGACTAGCCGCTCGAGCTCGTCGTAGTCGAGCGCGCCGCTTACGTCACAGCCCGCATGCTCAACGGTCACACCCCGCTCCGCTGCCAGGCGGTTGAGCGGACGCAGCACGGAGTTGTGCTCGAGGACCGTCGTGACCACGCGGTCGCCGGGGCGCACCACGCCACAGATGGCGGTGTTGAGCGCCGCCGTAGAGTTGGGCGTAAAGCACACATGGTCCGCCCTCGGGCAACCTAAAAGGCGCGCGAGCTTGGCACGGCAACCGTGAATCGTACGAGCGGCATCGAGGGCACCCGACGTGGCGCCACGCCCGGCATTGCCGAGCGAGCACATCGCCTGCGTCACGGCATCGATCACCGTCTGCGGCTTGTGCATGGTCGTCGCCGCGTTATCCAGGTAGATCATCGCACGACCTCCCACATATCAATCACGGTAAAGCCCTCGGTGGGGACGCCCGCCGCGGCAAGCTCGCCGCGCAGCAGGTCCTCATCGGCAGGCAACGCCTTCCACGCCAGACCGCAGCCGGCAGCGACCTCCCCGGGCACGGGAATCGTTCGCCCGGGAAGGCCGCGCTCGATGCACAGGGACTCGCAGCCCATGGCGGCCGCCGTGGTGGGAAACGTGATGACAAGCGCCGGGCGCTTCTCCCTCATGGCAACTCCAACCAATACGCTACGGGCGCACGACGCGCACGGCCTGCTCCATCTTCTCCACGATCACGTACATGTTGGTGACCTCGCCCACCGCAAGCTGGTCCTTAATGCCATAGTGGTCGAGGCAGGTGCCGCAGGTGAGAATCTCGACACCCTGCTCGGCCAGGCCCTTCAGGTCGTCGAGCACCGGCGAGCCCTCGACAGTGAGCTTGGCACCGCCGTTGTAGAACAGCATGGTCGCGGGCAGCTCCTCCTGCTGCGTCACGGCAAAGATGAAGGCCTTCATGAGCTTGTGGCCCAGCTCGTCGTCGCCGCGGCCCATGCAGTCGGTGTAGACGGAAATGACGAGCTTGCCCTTGCCGGCGCTGGCATCGCAGAAGGCAGCGCCATCCTGCTCGGGATCGGCCACGGCAACGGCGCCAGAGGTCGCCACGGTCACGTGCCACTCGGCGTCAGAAACCTTCTCGACCGAGGCCGTGCAGCCTTTCTCCTGCGCCATCTTGGAAATGTTCTTGACGGCGGTCTCGTTGTCGACCGAGGTCACGACGGCGCCCTCGCCATCGAGCTGCTTGAGGGCCTTGAGCGTCTTGACGACGGGCAGCGGGCAGGCATCGCCCATGGCATTGACTTCAATTTTGGTAGACATAGCAAATTCCTTTCGAAAGAACCGTTCTAGAGAACGGTAAACAATTACATAAACGTGCGGGCTAGCGAACAACGCGAACGGCAGGACCACCTGGCACCGGCTCGCACACGCGACCGACGGCGGCGGCGATGCGTCCTTCGGCATGCAGACGGTGCGCGAGCTCATCCACGTCGGCAGCAGGCGCCGCGATGAGCAAACCGCCCGAGGTCTGCGGATCGTACAGCGCATCGAGCATGCCCGGCTCCAGGTCCTCGTCGGCAGCCACGCGCGGGCCAAAGAAGGCCTGGTTGCGGTAGGAGCCCGCGGGGATAATGCCCAAACGCGCCATGTCGAGCACCTGGCCAAAGAGCGGCACCGACCCCGACGCAAGCTCAACCTGCACGCCCGAGCCCTCGGCCATCTCGCATGCATGCCCGATCAGACCAAAGCCCGTAATGTCGGTGCAGCCGTGAAGCTCGAGTCCCTCGGCCAGGCGAATCGGCGCCTCGTTGAGGGTGCGCATCGAGTCAAACATGGCTGCGGCCTCGTCCTGCTCGATAAGCTCGCCCTTAATGGCCGTGGTGATGATGCCCGAGCCAACCGCCTTGGTCAGCAGCAACGCATCGCCCACGCGCGCGCCGCTGTTGGCGAGCATACGGTCGAGCGCGACAAACCCGCTCACGGACAAGCCGTACTTGGGCTCGTCGTCGTTGATGGTGTGGCCGCCCGCGATGGAGCAACCCGCCTCGACGCACTTGTCGGCGCCGCCCGCCAGAATCTGGCCGGCAACCTCGACGCCCAGGCAGCTCGGAATGCACAGCAGGTTCATGGCATGGCTCGGCCGCCCGCCCATGGCGTAGATATCGGACAGCGAGTTGGCCGCAGCGATCTGGCCAAACAGAAACGGGTCGTCGACCATCGGCGGGAAGAAGTCGATGGACTGCACGAGCCCCAGGTTCTCCCCTACGCGGAAGACGCTCGCATCGTCGGAGGTATCGAACCCCACGAGCAGGTTGTCGTTATGCACATTGGGCAAGTCGCCCAGGACCTGGGCGAGGGCTCCGGGAGCCAACTTAGCGGCTCAACCGCTCGCGGCAGTCATGGACGTGAGCCTCACGGTGTCTTTAGCCATACGAACCCCCTTCCAACAAATCAACGACTTTAAGTATACGCGCCAGGCACGCTTCCCAAGAGACCGCCGACGGCTCGAACGTCGAAGGCGGAGCCGCAAGCGCCTGCGCGATAGCGTCTGCCAGTGCGCGCTCAAACAACGGAAGGTCGGCCGCCACGGGCGTGTCGACATCCATCATACGCGGCGGCGCCACCCACGTCACGGGAGCACCAGGAAGCATCGCCTCCATCCAGGGACGAACGCCGGGCAAATCGGTCGCCACAACTTTGCATCCGCACGCGAGGGCCTCGATCGTCACGAGCGGCAGACCCTCGTAAAACGAAGGCAGCACAAAGACGTCGGAACTGCGGTAGGCACGCACGAGCCCATCGCTATCCAGGCGGCCCGCCAGCGTCACCGGCACATCCGAGGCCGCGGTCAAGCGCTCGATACGCGCGTACTCGGCATCGTCCCCGCGGCCGCCCACAAGTACCAAGCCAGATGGGCGGACGCCATCGTCAATCGGCAATGACATGGCTCGAACCAGCGACTCGACGCCCTTTTTAAAGCAAATCTTGCCCACGTACACAAGCGATCCCGGCCGCCTCGCCACGCTTGCGTCGCGGCAGAAGACGCGATGGTCGTAGCCCGTCCCAATCACGTGGATGCGATCGGCATCGACGCCGCACACCAGGCCAATCTGCTCAGCCTGCTCAGCATGGAGCGCAAAGACGGCATCGAGCCGACGAACCGCGCTTACGATGCGATCGCGCTCGAGCGCATGCGAACGCAGCTGGCGCAGGTCGGTCGAATGGCACACGGCAACAACCGGCACGCCTCGGACGCACTCGCGCGCCAATGCGGTCACCAGATACAGGTGATGGCAGAGCACCAGATCGGGCCGAAACTCAGCCACCGCCCGATCGATTGCAGCAGCAAATGCCCGCTCAAATGCCTTGAGCATCGAAGGCGTCAGGTCACGATAGCGCGTGGAGGGATAGGGCATGACATCGGATATACCGCAGATGGGAAACGGCAGCTCGGGCGACTCGAACGGCACGGCAAACACAGCAGCACGCCGGTCCAGCTCGCCTTGGGTATCACCCGGCGCCGCACCGCAAAGCACGGCGGCGCGATGCCCCGTCTCGATCTGCTCGCGCACAAGCGCGGCAAGGTAGGTGCCGCTGCCGGTGCTATCTGGTTTTTGTGCCGTGATATTGAGGATGCGCATGTCGCGGTACACCCCTAGGCCAAGGCGGCGGCGCGGACAGCCGCGCCGATCGCTCCGGCAAAGCGAGCCTGGGGCGAGGTGGTCACCGGCGATCCCAGTAGCTCGCCCAACCGCTCCACCACGAAGGCGTTCTCGCACAGGCCACCGGTCAGGTAGTACGGGGCGCCCGCGGCCTGCCCGGCCATGGTCGCCACGCGCGAGACCACGCTGTCGATCACGCCACGCGCAATGTTCTCGCGCGGCTCGCCACGGCCGATCAGGCTGATGACCTCGCTTTCGGCAAACACCGTGCACATGCTGGAAATCTTGGTAGGCTCGCCGGAACGTGCCAGATCGGCCATCTGCTGCTGGGAAATGCCTAGACGGTCGGCCATGATCTCCAAAAAGCGCCCCGTGCCGGCGGCGCACTTGTCGTTCATGGCAAACTTTGCCACGCGGCCGCCTTTAAGCTGGATGACCTTGGTGTCCTGACCACCCACATCGATCACGGTACCGTGATCGCCAAACAGACGCACGGCACCGGTGCCGTGGCAGGTAATCTCGGTCACGACCTTATGCGCATAGGGCACGGCGACACGACCGTAGCCGGTCGCGATCACGCGCACGTCGTCGGCAGCCACGTCATAGCCAGCTGCGGCAAGCTCGCCGCGCAGACGCTCGGCCGCATCAACCGAGGAGAACCCGGTTGGCTGCACGCACGTCCACGCCACCGAACCCTCCCCATCGATCACAGCAGCCTTAGCCGCCGTAGACCCGATATCGATCCCGATCCCTGTCATGGCTCTCTCCCAATCTAAACATCAAAGACAGCGGCGCGTTCAGGCGCCTTAGCTCTAGGTTTCTCAGGTGCCGGAGATTGCCCCGAAAGAGGAGCGCAGCGTACTTTGGGTACGCAAGCGACGATTTGAGGGGCAAGATCCGGTGCCTGAGGAAGCTAGAGCGTCTCGATAAAGGCGGCGATGCGCGTCTCGATCTGGCCCATGTCACCGTTGCTGTAGTCGGTCTCGATCTTCATATACGGAATACCCGCACCCTCGACGGCCTCCTGCATGCGCGCGCTCTCAACGTTGAAGGTGTGGCAGGCCTGTAGCACGCTCTCCACTACGCCATCGACATGATACTTCTCGCACATGGCCAGCGTGTTTTCCATACGACCGTCGTTGGGCGTCATGACCGAGCAGTTGATATCCAGGTAGCGGTCGGCGATGGCGCGCAGGATGTCGGGAGCCTCCGGATCGATCATCATGGCCGCCGTGCGCTCGCCCGAGCAGTCGTCCATGCACACGACCACACCGCCGTTGGACTCGATGGTGCGACCGATCTTGTTGATCACGCCGCCCACCGGGCAGCCGGTGATCAGAATGCGCTTGGCATCCGCCGCAATCGGGCGCTCGCCCGCGTCGTAGGCCTCGCGCAGCTTGGAGACCTTTTGCTCCAGCTGCTGCGTATAGGCCTCGATATCAAAGCTAAACGTACCGGCAAACATGGTGCTCATCAGGTCGACGCCGCTCATAGCCGCCGGCTGGTTGGCCTGCAGCGCAAACATCTCGAGCTGGGCCGCACGCAAACGGTTGCGACGACGGACGGCAGCGCGCAGGTCATCGTCGGTAATCGTAATGCCGTAGAAGCCCTCGAGCTCCTCCTTGAGCAGGCGGCACTCCTCGTACCAGCCTTCACGCTCGTAGGCGCGATCGCGACCCTGCGGAAGATGCAGAATGTGCGTGCGCTTGAGCTCGTTGAGTAGCTCGTACATCTTCTTCTTGCCGTCGCAGGTGGTCTCGCCGATGATCATGTCGCTAAAGTACGTAAACGGGCACTTTTGCGAGTAGGCAAAACCGTACGTCGACTTGATGAGCGGACACAGATTTGCCGGCAGCACCTTCTCGGCCTCGGGAATCACCTCATCGGACGTACCGCACAGAGCCACGCTCGCAGCCCCCGCGGCATCGATAATCTCGAGCGGCGTATAGCTGCACAAGAAGCCGACCAGGCGATTGCCCGCCTGCTTGTAATCCTTAACGCGAATAAACGCCGCCTTGCGCTGCTCGTTGAACTCCTCAAACGTGCGCGGCAACGGCTGTTCCTCGATATCGGCCATAGTAGTTCCCCTCTCTTGCACCGATATACCGACAATTAAACAACAAACCCACGCCATACCCAAAAGGAAGCATCCTCTAGGGAATGGCGTCGATAAGCTCCTGCGTATACGGATCGCTCGGGTGCGCGATCACGTCCTCGGCCGCGCCTTCCTCGACAAGACGACCGTGGTAGAGCACGCCAATCCGGTCGGACATATGCCGAACCACACGCATATCATGCGTGATAAACAGCAGCGCCACGCCCGTCGTGCGCTGCAGGTCGCGAAGCAAGTTGAGCACTTGGGCCTGAACGGACACGTCAAGCGCCGAGACCGGCTCGTCGCATACCACAAGGCGTGGCTCGCAAATAAGTGCCCGTGCTAGATTGAGTCGCTGACGCTGTCCCCCCGAAAGGTCATGCGGATAGCGGTCATAATGCTCTGTCAGAAGACCGACCGAGGCCAGGGCCGAGAGCGCGCGCCCATGGCGCTCATCCGCATCGCGCACGCCGGCGATAATCAGCGGCTCCTCCAAAATGCGGCCGACACGGTTGCGCGGGTCAAAAGCCGTAGAGCTATCCTGGAATACCAGCTGGATCTCGCGGCGAAACGGCTTGCGTTCGCGCTCCGACATCGTGGCGAGGTCGTGCCCGCGATAGTTAATCGAGCCGGAATCCGCACGCTCGAGACCACAAATCAGGCGTCCAGTCGTCGACTTGCCCGATCCGGATTCGCCAACCAGGCCATAGACCTCGCCCGGTGCGATCTCAAACGACAGATCGTCCACGGCGGTAAAGGCCTGACGCTTAAAACCTGAGCCCGGCATGGGAAACGTTTTAGTCAGATGTGAGACCCTAAGCAGGGCTTCGCTATCAACAGCCATGGCACTCCCCTTTCTCGACAAGCCAGCATTTAGACCGGTCGCACGCATTCACGGCAAACAGCGGAGGCTCCTGCGCGCGGCAACGCTCGTCCGCCCGGGCGCAACGAGGCGCAAAGCGGCATCCACAGGGTATTGCCGTAAGCGGCGGCACTGTGCCCGGAATATCCGCCAGCGTGTCAACTCGCTCGCCTTCGAGCGACGGAATGCTCGCGATGAGCCCCTGGGCATACGGGTGGCTCGGGCGCTCCATAAGGCCGCAGGCGTCGATCTCTTCTACGATTTGGCCCAGATACATGACGTGCACGCGCGAGCAGATGCTCGTGACGACACCCAAATCATGGCTGATAAAAAGCACCGCCATGCCCTCGGAACTGTTGAGGTCGCGCAGGAGATCCAAAATCTGTTTTTGAGTCGTCGTGTCGAGTGCCGTGGTGGGCTCATCGGCAATCAGCAGGCGCGGGTGCCCGGCGAGCGCCATGGCGATCATCACGCGCTGACGCATGCCGCCGCTAAAATCGCCCGGATACATGTCGAAGCGAGCCGCGGCATCTCGAATTCCCACACGCTCCAACAGCGATAGAGCCTCGTTGCGGGCTTCGCGTCGGCTCACCTTACGGTGGGCCCGCACGGCCTCGATAACCTGCGCGCCCACCGTCATGACGGGGTTAAGCGAGCTCAAAGGGTCCTGGAAGATCATGGCGATATCGCAGCCGCGCACCTCGCGCATGCGCTTGAGCGGACGCGCCAGCAGATCCTCGCCATCAAACACAATCTGGCCCTCATAGGCCATCTTCTGTTCATGCTCCAAGAGGCGCATGACACTCTGGGCAAACACCGACTTACCGCAGCCGGACTCGCCGACAACACCGACGATCTCGCCGGCATCGATATGTAGGTTGAGTTTGTTGACGGCTTCCAGCGCGTTGCCATCGCGGCCCACAAACGAGATACAGAGGTCGCGCACGTCCAAAAGATGTTCGCTCATGGGCTAGTCCTCCTTGGTCTTGGGGTCGAGGGCGTCGCGCAGGCCGTCGCCGGCAAGGTTCAGCGAAAGCACACTCGCGATGATGGCGATAGCCGGGAAGAAGATCATCCACGGGGCTTTGCGCATCACGTTCTTGCCCGCCTGCAGGATGTTTCCCCAGCTGGCGTCGGGCGCCTTGATACCCAGGCCCAGAAACGAGAGGGCGGCCTCCGAGAGCACGGCCTCGGCAAAGACAAAGGTCGCCTGCACCAGGAAGGGTGCCATAACGTTGGGCACGATATGCAGCCACACGATGCGCGCGGTCGAGGCGCCCTGCACGCGCAGGGCCTCCACAAAGGGCTCCTCCTTGACCACCATCGCACGCGAGCGCACGATTCGCGCCATACTGGGCGTATAGACGATGGAGAGCGCGATGATGACGTTCCACACGCTCGCCCCCATCATGGCCATGAGTGCGATAGCCAAAAGCACGCCCGGAATGGACATAAGGCCGTCGCAGATGCGCATGAGGATATGATCGAGCCTCTCGTTGTAGCACGCATAGGCGCCGATCACCAAGCCGAGCGCACTCGTCGCGAGCGTGACGGCAATGCCAACGCCAAGCGACACGCGCGCGCCCGCGATGACGCGGGCAAGCAGGTCGCGGCCAAAGTCATCGCAGCCAAAGGGATGCGCGGGCGAAGGTGCCGAAAGTCGCAACGTCATCTCCTGCGCATTGGGATCAACCGTCCACACCAGCGGACCGACGAGCGCGATCAGCGCAATCGCCAGGAAAATGCAGCCGCCGACCACAAACCCCTTGTTGGCAAGAGCCTTCTTAAAGTTTGCCATCATGCATCGCCCCATTTGCGAGCGCGCGGGTCAAAAGCGCCGTAGGCAAGGTCGACGGCCAGATTGATCACCGAATTCAACAAGGCGATGACCAGCAGCACGCCCTGAATCACCGGATAGTCGCGACGCTCGATAGAGCTCGTGACCAGCTGGCCCAAACCGGGGATGTTAAAAATGGCCTCAGTCACCACGGCGCCCGTAATCAGGGCGCCAAAAGAATAGCCGACCGAGGTGAGAATCGGCAGCGCTGCGTTGCGCAGGGCATGGGCCAGCACCACGCGAACCTCGGAGACGCCCTTGGCACGCGCCGTCTTGACGCAGTCGAGCTGCATGGCCTCGATCACGCTCGAACGGGTCATGCGCATGAGCAGGGCCGCCTGCACGCATCCAAGCGATATGGCCGGCAACGCAAGATAGCGTAAATGGCTGAACCAGCCCTTCGATAGTGGCGCATAGCCGGCCACCGGGAACACGCGCAACGTGACGGCAAACAGCCACATAAGCATGAGCGCCATCAAAAAGCCGGGTATCGCCACGCCCAAAAGAGCAACGACACGCAAGACCGCATCGGTGCGCGATCCATGTTTGAGAGCAGCGACGACGCCGCAGGGCAGTGCAATCAACAGCGCGATGAGCTGTGCCAGAAGCGCGAGCGATAGCGTGGGGCCAAAGTGCTCGGCGATCGCCTGCGTGACGGGCTGGCGCATAAAATACGAATCGCCCAGGTCGCCGGTAAGTACGCCGCCCATCCACTCAACGTAGCGCTGCGGCAGCGGCTCGTTGAGTCCCAGGCTATCGTTGACGCGCTCGATCTGGTCGGCCGAAGCCTCCATGCCGAGCATCGAAGAGGCCGGGTCGCCCGGCGTGAGATAGATAATCAAAAACACGACGACCGAGATAATGAGCATCACCGGAACCATCGCGCCTATACGTTTGAGCGTGTACTTCAACATGCGAGGCGTATATTTCCCCTCTGAACGTGGACAGGGTGTGGCGGCCGCAGGGGACCAGACCCCTCCAGCCGCCACACCATCTATTGCATTACTCCGGACGCTTGGCGTTCCAGATGATGGCGCCGTCGAGCACCTCGACGTCCTCGACGTCTGCCTGGGTGCCCGTGATGGAAGCGTAGTGGCAAAGCGGCTCGATGACGGCGATCTCATAGAGGCGCTCCTGAGCCTCGGCCCACTTCTTGGCCGCGGTGTCGGTGTCCTTGGCAGTGCGGGTCTCGGCCACGAGCTTGAGCGCCTTCTCGTCGGACAGGCCATAGAAGGCCTTGGAGACCGAGAGGGACTGGGCCGGGATGGGCTTGTAGTTGGTGGAGGCCACAAAGAGGTCCCACTGCTCGGGCTTGCCGGAGCGGATGTCCATGAAGGTCGCGAACTCGTAGCTGTCGACCTCGGCGGTGAAGCCGGCCTTCTCGAGCTGCTCCTGCAGCGCGACGGTGGCATTGTACATATCCTTGTAGTCGGGGGTGGTCAGCAACTTGACCGTCTCACCGGCATAGGAGGTCTTGGCCAGAGCCTTCTTGGCGGCCTTGGCGTCGGCCTGGTTAAAGTACTTCTTGCCCGCATCGGTCGCCCACTGAGTGTTCTCGGGGTTGCCAAGGTTGGGATCGATGTTGAAGAGCTCCTTCTCGCCATAGGCGGCAAGAGCGGCCGCCTCGCAGTCGATAGCCATGAGGGCGCACTTGCGGATCTCCTCGTCGGCGAAGATGCCCTCGTTCATGTTGAGGAAGGCGGTCAGAACGCCGGCGTTATGGGTGTAGAGCTTGACGTCGTCGTTGCCGTCGAAGTCGTGGTAGTTCTCGGTGGGGATCTCGCCAGCGATATCGTACTCGCCGGTCTCAAACCCGCTCACGCGCGTGGAGGCCTCGGTCACGAACTGATAGTAGATGTCCTTGGTGGGCGCGGAGACCTTGCCGGTGTAGCCCGAAGCCTTGCCGTGGGCGGCGACATAATCCTCGTTGCGGGTGAGATGGATGTACTGGTCCTGCTTCCACTCCACCAACTTGTAGGCACCGGTACCCACGTACTCGGTCACGCCGGTATCGCCCGCGGCCTCGATGACCTCGGAGGGGAAGATGCCCGGATACTGGGAGTGGTTGCCCAGGATGATCAGAAAGTCGATGGCGGGCTCGGTCAGCGTGCAGGTGACCTCGTGGTCGCCCGAGACGGCGAAGGTGGCGCCGGGCAGCAGGCTCGCGGCGCGGTCGTTGACGGTGAGCCAGCGGTTCATCGAGGCCACGACGTCCTCGGAGCCAAACTCCTTGCCGTTGTGGAAGGTGACGCCCTCGCGCAGCTTGATGGTGTAGGTCAGGCCGTCGTCGGAGACCTCATAGCCCTTGGCCAGCACGGGCTGGGGCTCGTAGTCGCTATCGAGGCCAAAGAGCGGCTCGACGACGTTGCAGATGATGTCCATGGTCACAAGCGACGACGTGGTGTGCGGATCGAGACCGTCCGGGCTCGCCGGTAACGCGACCTGCAGCTCGTCGCGATACTCCACATCCTGGCCGGAGGCAGCGGCGCTACCGCTCTCGGCGCCCGAACCGCCGCAGCCGGTGAGGCCGAGGCCCGCCATGACGCACAGGGCAGCGGAGCCGGTCAGAAAACCGCGACGGGAAACGCCCGCCTTGAAAAGGTCGTTGTTCATTGAGTTCCTTTCGTGTCTGAACAAACGGATAGAATCTGCCGGGACGGCAGAAATCCCCGCCCCGGCAGCCATGCGAAGCCGATCGGCGCCCTGCGGTGCATCCGGACACTGGCCGGCATGGCAACAGAGAAATCCCTATCGCGCGGATAGGAACACCCGGCGGCGCAGCTTGGCGCAGGTGCGGCTAAATCGTCTCGAGGAAGGCCTCGATGCGGGTCTGGAGCTGACCGGCGTCCTCGCCGGCGTAGTCGGTCGTGATGTGCATAAACGGGATGCTCGCCTCCTCGGCGGCCTTCTCCACGGCAAACGACTCCATCTCGTAGAGCGTGCAGAACTGCAGGGCCACGTCGACGATGCCGTCGGCATGCAGGTCCTTGGCCATCTGGACAATGTCCTTCATACGCTGGTCGTTGGGCGTAAAGACAGCGCAGTTGATCTTAAAGTAGCGCTCGGCGATGGCATCGAGCATCTCGTCGACCGTCTCGCCGGACTCGTCGACCAGGTCCTTGTAGTAGCGCGAGCCCGTGCAGGACTCCTCGCCCACCACGACGCCGCCGGCCTTCTCGATGAGGTTGAACAGCTTCCAGTTGGGCACGGCCATGGGCGTGCCGGTGTACAGGATGCGCTTGGTCCCCTTGGGCGCCACGCCCTCGCCGGCCTCGACACGCTGCTCGCACTCAGCCACCATCTCGTTGATGGCTCCGGTCAGACGTGGCGTGTCATCCATAAAGGCGGCCTGCACGGTCAGCAGGCTATCGAGACCGCTGATGGGCGCCGGGTCGGCAGCGCGCGTGGCAGCGAGGCGCTGCAGGGCGCGACGCTTCTCGTTGACGGCGTGGATGGCAGCCTTCAGGCGCTCGGGCGTAATCTTGACGCCGCACTCTTCCTCAATCTTGGCGGCAAGCTTTTTAACCTCGGCCTTCCAGGTCACGAGCGTCGACTCGTCATGCACGTTGGGAATATCCATGACGTACATGTTCTTTTGCGTGGCAAAGAACTCGTAGGCCTTCTTCTTGCCATCGCAGGTGTTCTCGCCCACCACCAGATCACTCGACTCAATGTAGGGGCAGACCTCGCCCAGCTTAAAGCCGGCAAAGCTCTTGATGAGCGGGCAGGTGTTGCGCGGCAGATGCTCCTCGACCTTGTCGGTCGCCCAGTCGGCACCCGAGCACAGGCCAACGGGGATGCCATCGCAGGCAAGCACGATCTCCTCGGGCACGTACACACAGAACGAACCGACGATCTTGGTGGCCTCGCCGGCCTCCTTCTTGTCGAGCATCTCCTTAATACGGCCGCTGTGGATGTTGGTGGCGACAAAATCCAGGTAGGACGTGGACTTGGGGCGATTGTTCTGCGTCAGGAACATATCGCCGTACATCTGGCCCACAGCGCCCAGCAGCATATCGTGGTCGGCAAGATTCATGCCGAGGCTCTCCCACATCGGATGGAAATCGAATTCTTCAGCCATGACGGTTCCCCTCTCGAACCAAATACGGATAACTACGGTATTGCTGCACGGTGGGCGGCGAAAACCCAGCCGTGCCTAAACCCGGAATTTTGGGGAACCTGCTTTGCAGCTGATTATTTAGTTGTGCGTCGTCTCTCCCGGAGCCGTGAACATACCTGCTCATATGCGGCTCCGAGCCATATACAGGGCGCGCGCCGCAACGCGACGCGAATATGTCTTCTGCGGCATCAGCGCGCCCTCCTTTTCTCGTCGAAGGTAACTATATCAACGGTTGTCGTCCAGACGAACACCGCCGACATGCGTACGACAGCGTCGGGATGTGAGCATCTCACTATCTGATAATTAATTATCAGACTGATAAGGTTTAGTCATGTAGAAATCGGCGAACGGCGAAGTGAAAACAAAGCGGTCGAGGACTACCTCCTCGACCGCATCGCCCCCGCATTATCGGCAAACGAGATGAATCCTGCTTGCATCAAAATGCATGCGCAGAGTCTCACCCGCCTGCGGCAGCTCTTCCACGGGTACACTCACCTTATTCACCTTCCACTGCAGACGCGTGGGCGCATCAGCACGCGGCACGTCCAGCAGCACCAGCCGCTCAAAGCGCGAATCGCTCACACGGGCCACGTGCAAATCGTAGCTGTTGCGACCGCGCTCCGCGCGATTGTCAACATGGAAGTAGCTCGCACGAATACCGAGGTACGTCACGTTATCGGGAACCTCATGGCCCACGTTAAAGGTCATGCCCCAGTCCAGGGCTTCAACTTCCTGAGACCCGATCTTGCGCGCCCGGCTTGTGTTCTTGCAGCCCGTCAGGCGCAGTGCCGCCAGCGTCTGCGGACGGCGGACCACGTCCTCGACGGAGCCGATCTCCTCAACATGCCCGTCGTGCATCACGCAGATACGCTGGCACAGGCGGCACGCTTCGTCGATGTCGTGGCTCACGTAGAGCACGGTGCGGTTGCACACATCAAAGAGGTCGAGCATGTTTTGCTCGAGCGCGCTCTTAAGATACGCATCGAGTGCGCTCATGGGCTCGTCGAACATAAAGATGCCCGGGTGTGCCGCCACCATGCGGGCAAGCGCCACGCGCTGCTGCTGGCCGCCCGAGAGGCGCACGGGATAGCGGTCGGCAAAATCGGCCAGGCAAAAAATGCCCAGGTAGCGCTCGGCAAGCTGCTTGCGCGCGGCGGCGTCGCCTGCGTCCTTTACGCCGGCGCATACGTTATCGGCCACCGTCATGTTGGGAAACAGCTGATAGTTTTGGAACAGCAGGGCGCATTTGCGCTCCTGGGGCGACAGGTTGATGCCCGCCGCCGAGTCAAAGAAGATCACACCGTTGACGACGATCTTGCCCTCGTCGGGCGTCTCCACACCGGCAATGCAGCGCAAGGTGCAGCTCTTGCCGCAACCCGAGGCACCGAGCAGCGCCACACGCTCCTCGCCGGCCTCGAGCTGCATGTCGAGGATAAAGCCGTGATAGCGCTTTTTGATATCCAGAACGAGCGACATGGACTATCGACCTCCCTGCAAAGCGGCATCATCGCGCATGAGCTCGGTCAGCGCCTCGCGATCGATACGCAGCGCATCGCCGCCCGCCGGGTCGAGCGAATCGCGCTGTCCGGTGAGATCTTTGGCCTGTTTGCGCTCCGCACGGGCAAGGCCCCGCTCGCGATACTTTTGCGAATGCGCGGTGTACATATTGATGAACAGAATGACCAGGAAACTAAACACAATCACAACGGCGACCCAAAAGAGGGCCACCGAGGTGTTGCCGCCCATCCACTCAAAGTAGATGGCGATGGGGATGGTCTGCGTAATGCCGGCGTAGTTGCCCGCAAAGAACAGCGTGCAGCCAAACTCGCCCATGGCACGCGCGAAGGCGAGCACCGTGCCGGCGGCAATCGAGGGCCAGCCAAGCGGCATCATGAGCTTGGTGAAGATGCGACGCTCGGACCAGCCCAGCGTGCGTGCCGCATCGAGCATCTGCGTGTCGAGGCTCTCGAAGGCTCCGAGTGCCGTGCGGTAGACCAGCGGAAACGACACAACGACGGCCGAAATGACCGCCGCGGGCCAGGTAAAGACGATCGAGATGCCGTGCGCGATGAGCCACTGGCCCACCCCGGTCGAACGGCCAAACAGCATAAGCAGCAAAAAGCCGCACACCGTAGGCGGCAGCACCATAGGAATCGTAAAGACCGAATCGAGCAGGCCCTTGATGCGACTCGAGGTACCCATGGTCTTCCACGCGGCGAACAGGCCCAGCGCAAACGCGATCACCAGGGCAAGACCGCTCGTTTTAATGGACACCCAAAACGGGCGATAGTCGATGTCGCCCAAAAAGGAAGCCAGAGAGGTCAAGGGCCCCCGCTCATCCCGCAACACGACAGACGATGCTTCTACCATGTGAGCGCTATCAAGCCAACGCGCGCCGCCCTTGGCATCACCCGAGGCTGATGCAATCACCACATAACGGTCCCCATCCGCACCGCGCTCGTCAAAGCTATAGGTATACCCGCCGGCATCAAACGTTGTTTCCGCCGTGACATACCAAGGAAGATCCACGTCCCCCAGCTGCGCACCTCCCATGCAGTTTGCGCTGTCGAGCTCACAGACGAGGACCTTGAGACCCGATACACACTCGTTGTCCTGCAGATCCAATCCAAACTTCTCGACCGCCTTGGGCGATATCCACACCACAACGCGATCGGCAGCGGGCGCCACCACAAGGTCCACGTCCTCGTCAACGGGAAACCGATAGCCCTCAGGCTGGCCCTCCA
>URFE01000029.1:0-17111 GCA_900546965.1 uncultured Collinsella sp. | reverse complement strand
GTCGGCAGCGTCAGATGTGTATAAGAGACAGTTAGGCAGCCTCAATACGATGCAGGATATCCTCAACGACCTCATCGATCGTACATTCATCCATATCAAACCACACGATGCGGTCATCGCGCTTAAACCACGAAAGCTGACGCTTGGCATAGCGACGCGAACGCATCTTGATGAGTTCGCGAGCCTCATCCATAGAAATCACGCCGTTAAAGGCATCGATAATCTCTTTATAGCCAATTGCCTGCATCGACGTCAGGGCATCTCCCAGCCCCTGCCCCATAAGACCGCGGACCTCATCGACAAGACCCTGCTCAAACATCATATCGACACGCAAGTTAATGCGCTCGTAGAGCACCTCGCGATTACGCGTCAGACCAAACCATAGGGCATGATAATGCTCGCGCGGAACACTAAACTGACTTTTTTGCTTTGCATAGGAGATACCATCATCATGCATCTCGAGCGCGCGAATCACGCGACGAACATTATGGGGGTGGATGACCGCAGCGGACTCGGGGTCACGCTCGGCAAGCAGCGCGTGCAGCGCTTCCTCGCCAATGCGCTCGGCAAGCTCCTGATACTCCGCGCGGCGATCGTCCTCAAGCTCGCCCGAGGGAAAATCCATCTCATCTAGGGCGGCCTTGAGATACAGCCCCGTACCTCCGCAAAAAACCGGCAGGCAACCCGAACCAAGGAGACGTTCAACATGCGCGCGAGCGTCAGCCTGATAAAGCGCAGCAGAATATGCCACACCCGGCTCTACAATGTCGACGAGACGCAGCGGCGCCGTACACTCATCGGGCGCCATCTTTGCGGTACCGATGTCCATGCCGCGATAAATTTGCATCGCATCGCACGACAGCACTTCGGACGAAAGACGAGCGGCCAAACGGTCGGCAACATCACTCTTACCAACCGCCGTCGGACCGACGATCGCAACGGCGGAAAGACCTGCCTCGGAAGAAACCATTAGCGCGGCTCGCCCACAACGGAACCGGACAAATACCAGGTCTTGGCAACGTCAACGTCAACATCAACGATCTTGCCAACAAGCTGATCGATGCTGTAACCCTCGGGGATAGGCGCATGCACGGTCTGATTCTTGGGACTCTTGCCAAGCAGGACCGCGTCGTTCTTTTTACTCGTTCCCTCAATGAGCGCCGGCACCACAGTATGAAGCTCACCCTGGTTATACTCATGTGCCGTGGTCTCGATAACCTTAACCAGGCGGTTGAAACGCTCGAGAATAACCTCATGCGGCGTAGGATCGTCAATCTCGGCGGCCGGGGTACCGGCGCGCTTGGAATAGATGAAGGTATAGGCCTGGGCATAGCGGACCGTCTCGGCAAGCGAGAGCGTCTGCTCAAAGTCTTCTTCAGTCTCGCCTGGGAAGCCGACGATAATGTCGGTCGAGAGCGCGATATCGGGCATACGGTTGCGAATGCGAACGACCAGGCCCAAATAGTCCTCGCGTGTATAACGGCGATTCATCTCTTTGAGGATCCGCGTCGAACCTGACTGGACGGCCAAGTGCAGCTGCGGCATAACGGCAGGCGTCTCGGCCATGGCGTCGATGGTCTCGGGCAACAGGTCCTTGGGATGCGAAGACGTAAAGAAGATGCGCTCCACACCCGTATCGCCCACGGCACGCAGCAGATCGGCAAAACGCGGCTTGCCAAACAAATCGCGACCATATGAGTTAACGTTTTGGCCCAGCAGCGTAATCTCACGCACGCCCTGGCGCACCAAACCGGTCACCTCGTCGACAATTTCCTCGAAGGGGCGGCTCTTTTCGCGACCGCGCACGTACGGCACGATGCAATAGGTGCAGAAATTATTGCAGCCCGTCATGATGGGCACCCAGGCGTGATACTGGGTCTCGCGATGCCACGGCATGCTCATGGCATCCCTATCCTCATGCTCATTGGTGCGGATATGACGCTTGCCGTCCAGGAACGCCTCGGCAATGAGCTCGGCCACATGTGCGATGGAATGCGTACCAAAGATGACATTGACGTTATCGACGTTGGTGAGCAGCCCCTCGCCATCGCGCTGCGCGATGCAACCACCAACGGCAACCACGCGCTTGCCCGAAGGCGAAGGCGGTAGGCTTTTGCAGGAATTGCACTGACCGTACAGGCGAGTATCAGCGGCCTCGCGCACGCAGCATGTCATGAAGACAACAATATCGGCATGCTCGGGATCGAGTGCCATAAGGCAACCATACGAATCGAGCAGACCGCTCACGCGCTCAGAGTCGTGCTGATTCATCTGGCAGCCAAAGGTGCGGATAAAGTAGGTTTTACCGGCAAGAATATCGCGTACGGAACGCTGGTCCATGTGCATAAGTCCTAACGATGGAAGGGAGGCGAATCGAGGCAAGCAGAAGCTATGCCACAGGCTTAACATCATCCATGACGACGTTATCCATAGCAGCTCGATTGATCTGGTGAACGTAGATAGAAAGGCGGATGGCCGTGCGCGACTCCCCGTTAATGAGGATATCGGAGAACACGGGCGCGCAGGAAATATCAAAACCGGTTGGAATCAAAAAACCGCGCGCGATAGCCACGGCCTTAATGGCCTGGTTGACAGCACCGGCACCGACACACTGGATGTTGACGGGTACACCATCCTTGACCATGCCGGCGATGGCGCCGGCAACGGACGCGGGCGATGATTTGCTTGATACCTTCAGGCAATCCATGAAGAAACTCCTGCGTTTAAAAGTACGTTTTAACTGCAATAACTGTATCGTACCGAGAGGACTCGGTAAAGGCACTATTCCTCTTTGGCAAGATCGAAGGTCACAGTGATTCGATCACGCGAAACACGAATCTTTGGGTCGCCGCAAAGGTTGAGATAGTACCTGGCGGCAAGGTCATTGAAGTCCCGCTCCACAGCACGCGAAAACTGTGCCATGTCATCCTTGGCAATACGTAGCCCGCGACGATCCTTCGCGAGATCGACAGGAGCCGGCGCATGCGAAGACGAATCACGCTCGCGCAGCAGACGCGCGGTCACACCGCGAACGGGCTTAATCTGCCCTGCCAAAATGCGATGAGCCGTGCGCTCAGACATCTCAAGACCCAAACCCGAACAGATGCGGATAAAGTCCTCGGCATCGGAGGCAAGGCCTAAACGGTCGACAACCGGAAGCTCGCTCTCGTCGTCAATGAACAGGAGACGAGACGTATCGAGCCGACTTGTCGCCTGAGCATAAAGGGTCGCGGCAATCTCAGACGGAGAACCAAGATAGACATCGCAACCACGCAGCTCCTCGAGCGCAAACTCACAGGCAGCGCGAATAATATTATGCGGGCCGCGAGCACAGACATAACGTCCGTCCTCATCCTTGACGGCCTGGGGCCAGCTGGACTGATCGGCACGCTCACTGAGGCGGTCGGCTGCAACGCTCACCTTAAAGGCTGAACCAAGATCGACGCCGGACGTGACCACACGGGCCTCGTCGGTGTTCTGCTTGATCGAAAACAATGCCATGCCACGACCGTGAACGCCCCAACGGTCCATCTTCATGCTCTCGAGCTTTGAGGTAACGCGAGCATCGAAGATTCGCTCTTGCATATCCTGCGGAACACCCGAGCCGTTATCCAGAAAGACAAACGTGCGGACGCCATCTTCCTTGGTCGTGGCGAGATAGACCTTGTCGGCGCCGGCATCGCGAGCATTACGGAGCATTTCGATGACGATATCCTCGACATGCTGAATGTCGTGCTTCGCCTGGCGCCGCTCGGCCTCCGAAACGCGGAGACGGACATACCCCTCGCCAAGGTTCTCCTCGACGCGAAGGTTGCCCTCCCCCGACATCGACGCGATAAATGAGATGAGCTCGTTCGCGTCGCTCATGTTATTTAGCGATATCGACAGCACGGCTCTCGCGAATCACGACGACGCGCACCTGACCGGGATACTCCATCTCTTCCTCGATCTGATGGGCGATATCGTGAGCCAGGACCGTGGACTGGGCATCGGAGATCTTGTCCGGCTGAACCATGACGTGGACCTCGCGACCAGCCTGCATGGCATAGGTACGCTCGACGCCTTCATGGGAGTTGGCAATCTCCTCGAGCTTCTCAAGACGCTTGATGTAGTTCTCGGCAGACTCGCGACGGGCACCGGGGCGAGAGGCGGAGACGGCATCGGCGGCCTGTACCAGGACATCGAGCACCGTGTTGGGGTCGACATCGGCATGGTGAGCCTCGATAGCGTGAACGATAACGGGCTTCTCGCCATAACGGCGGGCAAGCTCGGCGCCGATGACGGCATGCGGGCCCTCGACGTCGTGGTCGATTGCCTTGCCCAGGTCGTGCAGCAGGCCGGCGCGCTTAGCGGTCACAACGTCCAGGCCAAGCTCAGAAGCCATCACGCCGCACAGATCAGAGACCTCGAGGGAGTGCTGAAGCACATTCTGACCAAACGAGGTACGGTAGCGCAGGGCACCAAGGGTCTTGACGATCTCGGGGTGCAGGTCGTGGATACCGGTATCAAAGGCAGCCTGCTCGCCAGCCTCGCGCACGCGCTGCTGAACCAGGTCGGCAGCCTTGTGATACATCTCCTCAATGCGGGCGGGGTGAATGCGGCCGTCGGCGATGAGGTTCTCGAGGGCAACACGGGCGGTCTCACGACGGACCGGGTCGAAGCTCGAAAGAACGACGGTCTCAGGCGTGTCGTCGATCACGAGGTTGACGCCGGAAACCTGCTCGAAGGTCCGGATGTTGCGACCCTCGCGACCGATGATACGGCCCTTGAGGTCATCAGAGGGAATGTGCACGGAGGTAACGGTGACCTCGGCTGTGTGGTCGGCAGCGCAGCGCTGAATCGCCAGGGACAGAATCTCCTGGGCGGTCTTGTGGCACTCGGCGCGAACCTGCTGCTCGGACTCGCGAATGATCGTGGCAGCCTCGTGGGTGACCTCGCCGCGAACCTTATCGAGGAGCTCCTTGTGGGCGTCCTCACGGGTCAGGTCGGCGATACGCTCGAGCTCGGAGGTCTGCTTGGCGCAGAGCTCCTCAAGCTCGCGGGAGCGCTTCTCGACCTGACCGGCCTGGCTGGACAGCTGGTGCTCACGCTTGTCGAGAGCGTCGTTTCGGCGATCAAGGGACTCCTCGCGCTGCATCACACGGTTCTCGAGCGTACGAATCTCGCTCTTACGCTGCTTGTCCTCGGCCTCGGCGGCCTGCTTGTTCTTGATGATCTCCTCTTTAGCCTCGAGCAGAGCCTCTTTTTTGAGGGTCTCGGCCTGACGCTTAGCATCACCGATCAGGGACTCAGCCTGTGCGTGTGCCGACTGGATCTTTTCGTCGGCCTCGTGAAGACTACCCTGCTTGGCGGTGCGCATGTAGGCAATGGCGGCGATGGCACCCAAAACGATGCCAACGAGCGCTGCGATGATAGGCATGCTCACTCCTTTTTATGGATTCGTTACACAACAAAGCGAACCGTCCTTACGAACGGCTCGCGACATTTGAGTAATATGGGCGCAGCTTATGCGGGTCGGATACAGATAAACATATAAACAAACTCATCACAGATGAGCACATATCACAAAGCAAATGACAGTGTTTATCGTACGTTGAACCACAACAACTGTCAAATAAATGGCCCCGGCACGGCGGCTAAAACACGGTGAACGGCAGGGCCACAAAACACATACGCCTAAACCGCACATTCCTCGCGTTCGGCATCGAGACGTGCCTTAACGGCATCGGCGGCGACGTGATACGAGAAGCCCTTGCCCATCAAAAACCGAACCAGTTTTTCGAATGCGCGCGTCTCTGGAACACGCCGCTTGGCGAGCAGGGCTGACGCACGCGCCAAATCGTCTTCGACGGCAAAATAATCCTCGGGATAACCGGGAATGTCATCGAGCACGACATGACGGCGCTTGAGCTCGGTCTCGATTTTGCGCTGTCCCCAACCGCGCCGCTTGCGCTCCTCGATAAAGTACGAGCAAAAGCGGCTCTCGTCTAAAAAACGATACTCGGTGGCGCGCTCGACGGCGAAATCGATCGCAGGCTGGTGAAAGCCGTAGCGAGCCAGCTTGTCACGGACCTCACCCGTCGCATGGTCGCGGCGCGATAACATCTCGGTCACCATGGTAAGTGCACATTTACGCTCAATGAGCTGCACCGCCTCACGGAAGTTGTCCCAATCACAGGGAAGATCGGGGCGGTTTTTGACATACAGCCGCGCGACCCGCACGGGAATCCAAATGGACCGCTCAAAACCGCCCTCAAGCTCACAATCGATATGTGCGCAAGGCTTTTTGGACGCATACCCGCTCGAGAACGAGGAGGCCGCCTTCTTATCGGGAAAGACGACCGTGGCCTCGGTCACCGTATACGACATGAGCGTAACCGCTACTCGTCGTCATCATCGAGCATGGCGGAACCATCGATGGCGTAAAGCTCGTCAAACTCCTCAGGCGCTGGCTGATCGGTCAGCTCTACCTCGGACGGAGCATCGTCATCAAACTCAAGCCCGCAGGCAAGACGGACCTTATGCTCAATCTCGTCGGCGCAATCGGGGTGTTCGCGCAGGAACGCCTTGGCGGCCTCGCGACCGTTGCCGAGCTTGTCCTCGCCATAGGCAAACCAGGAGCCCATCTTCTTGCAGATGCCGCACTCGACAGCCATGTCCAGAATCGAGCCCTCCTTAGAGATGCCCGTACCGTACATGATGTCGAACTCAGCAGAACGGAACGGAGCTGCCACCTTGTTCTTAACGACCTTGGCGCGCACGCGGTTACCGATAACCTCGTCCTTAAGCTTAATGCTGTCGATGCGGCGAATGTCGATACGCACCGAAGAGAAGAACTTAAGGGCGCGGCCGCCCGTCGTAGTCTCGGGGTTGCCGAACATGACGCCGATCTTCTCACGCAGCTGGTTAATGAAGATGCACGTCGTGTTGGACTTGGACAGCGAGCCGGCGAGCTTGCGGAGCGCCTGGCTCATCAGGCGAGCCTGAAGACCGACCGTAGTATCGCCGATTTCTCCCTCGATCTCGGCACGCGGGGTCAGAGCGGCGACGGAGTCGACGACAATGGCATCGATGGCGCCGGAACGCACGAGCATGTCAACAATCTCGAGCGCCTGCTCGCCCGTATCGGGCTGAGAAATGAGCACCTCGTCGATATCCACGCCGATGCGCGCGGCATACGTGGGATCGAGCGCATGCTCGGCATCGATAAATGCCACAACGCCACCCATTGCCTGGGCCTCGGCCAGGATCTCGAGCGAAAGCGTCGTCTTACCGGAGGACTCGGGACCGTAAATCTCGACGATACGGCCGCGCGGCACGCCGCCGATACCCAGCGCGGCATCGAGGGCCAGGGCGCCCGTGGGAATGGCCTCGACCTCGAGCTCGGGACCACCATCGCCGTACCTCATGATGGAACCCTGGCCGAATTTCTTCTCGATCTCGGCCTTGGTGGTGGCGATCATCTCATCGCGCTCTTTACCCGTCGTGCGAGCATGAACGGTACGTACGGGACCTGAATTCTTGGCCATGAATAGCCCTCCTCTTAACAACCTGCATCGATAATAAACGAACGGCTGTTCGTGGTCAACCGTTCAGGCCAATCATATGCAGGCGGTCTTTCCAAAACCCAACCAAACGCCGACCAAACACTGACCAAATACTTGACCACAAAGGACCAAATATGAACAAGGCAGGCAAAAATACATCTACAACCAGCACAAACGCTAAATTTGTCAGAGGTCCCTATCACCACAATTAAGGGGCCCTAAGGCCCCTTAAAACATGTCTATTCCATAGAGTTGAGCACAAGGGCAATGCGCCCCAATGCCTCCGCGACCGCATGGGCACGAACACACGAACGGTCGCCCTCATAGTGGCAACGCACAGAGTCCACGACCGGCACGCCCCCATCGGCGGAACGATACGCCCAGCCAATATAGAAAGTGCCAGCCGGATCGTCCTCAGTGCCACCGCCGGGGCCGGCATAACCCGTTGCGCTCACTGCAATATCGCTCTGGTACAGCTCCAGCGAACCCACCGCCATCTCGCGCGCGGTCTGATGCGACACCGCGGTATAGCGGTCGAGCGTCTCCTGCTCAACACCAAGAACACGATGCTTAATCTCATCGCAATAGGTCACCGCACCGCCGCGCAGCACCGCCGACGCACCCGGGATATCGGCAATCGTCGAGGCGATCATACCCGCCGTCAGCGACTCAGCCGTCGAAACCGTCACGCCCCGAGCGCTCGCGCGCTCGACAATATCACGCGCCAGCTCCTCGTTATGTGCGGAATTCTGCTCAAAAGAGTCCGTCATACCCACCAGGACCTAGACCGAAAAGACGATCTTGCGGCAGTTCCAGAAGTACTGGGCGCCCGAGATAACGGTCAGGACAACGGCAACGGCGTACAGGAAGCGCGACACCGAGTAGATGCCGAGCGTCAGGGCCACCGGGCCAAGGTGCAAGCCGGCCATCGCAAAAACGCACAGGTAACCGCAGATGGAGACCATCGTGGTTGCCGTCTTGTACTTGCCGAGCTTATCGGCCGCAACGACCACACCGGCCGCACTCGCGACCATGCGAAGGGCGCTCACCAGCAACTCGCGGAACAGGATAATGAACACGGACCACACGGTCACCGCGCCAAAATCCAAGAACAGCAGCAGGGCCGAGAACACGAGCAGCTTATCGGCGATGGGGTCCAAGAATTTACCGAAGTCGGTGATCTCGTTGCGCGAACGCGCCAGATAACCGTCGACCTTATCGGTGCACGACAGGATCACGTACAGAATGAAGGCAGCGGCGGCGAGCGGTCCGTCGAAGGTGCTCCAATCCGTACCGGCAACACTCGTGTGAGAAAGCGCCGACACGATCATGAACACCGGGATAAAGACGATGCGAACGCACGTCACGATGTTGGCGGGCGTCCAAACACTCGTCAGTTCCTTATTGCTCTCGTTAGCCACGACGCTCTCCTACTCCACAACATGACCGATAAGCTCATAGCAGAAGCTATCGGTAAACTCGACGGTCAGAATATCGCCCACGGACGCCTCGCTGGCGTCCAGATGCACCGCGCCATCGGAATCGGGCGCCTGGAACCAGGCATGGCCGATCAGCTCGGCGCCATCCTCGGTCTCTTCGATACCGTCGACGATCACCTGGGCGCGCTCGCCCACATGTGCGGCGGTGGCGGCAAAACCGAGCGACTCAGCCAGGTCCATGGCCTCCTGGGCGCGCTCGAGCTTAACCTCCTCATCGACCTGACCCTCCATCTTGGCGGCCAGGCTGCCTTCCTCACGCGAGTAGGCAAAGACACTCGTGTAGTCAAAGCCGACGGTGTCCATAAAGTCGATAAGGTCGCGGAACTCGTCGTCGGTCTCGGTCGGGAAGCCGACCATGGCCGTGGAACGGATCACGATGCCGGGGATACGCTCACGCAGATCGCGGAACAGGTCCTCGAGCTCCTGGCGCGAACCAGAACGGCGCATGGCCTTGAGAATGCGCGCGTCGCAGTGCTGCACGGGGATATCGATATAGGGCAGCACCTCGGGCGTATCGCGAATCGTCTCGATGAGTTCGTCAGTCATGCCCTCGGGCTGCAGGTAGAGCACGCGGACCCAGACGTTGTGCGGGCGCACGGCCTCGGCGACGGCACGCAGCAGCTGCGCCAGATTGCGCGGCGAGCCATCGGCGACGTCCTCGTCGGCAAAGTCGGTACCCCAGATGCCCGTGTCCTGGCCGATCAGCACGATCTCGCGCACACCGCCGGCAACCAGGTCGCGCACCTCGGAGATGATGCTCTCGGCATTGCGCGAATGATAGCGGCCGCGGATGTAGGGAATCATGCAGAAGCTGCAGAAGCGGTTGCAGCCATCGGAAATCTTGACGTAGGCGACAGCACCCTCGACGGTACGTTTGACCTGCGGGATATAGGCTGCAATCTCGCGCTCGACACCCAGCACGCCATCGATGACCGCCACGATGCCGTCCTCCTCGTCGGCCTTCACAAAGGCAGCGACCTCGGGCAGCTCGTCAGGTAGGTCATCGCCATAGCGCGACGGCACGCAGCCGCACATGACGATGGGGCAAGAACGAACGCCGTCCTGAACCTCGTTGGCGAGTTCGAGCGTGGTCTCGATGCTCTCGGACGTTGCGGAGGCGAGGAACGAGCAAGTATTGACGATGGCAATATCGGCATCCTGCGGGTCGAATGCCTCCTCGTAGCCCGCGGCGGTCAAAAGAGAACGCATGCGGTCAGTGTCAACCTCGTTCTTAGCGCACCCGAGGGTGATGTAGAGCACGGAGCCCAACGGTGTATCCATGTTGGAGAGCGGTCCTTTCGATTGATATTAGCGGTAGTTGGTGAACTGCAGCGGCTGGCCGTAGTCCTGGTCGCGCAGGAACTGGATCACGGACTGCAACGCGTCCTTCGAAGCAGAGGAAACACGCAGTTTGTCGGCCTCGATGGTCACCTTGACCTTGAGCTTTTGGTCCTTGATGTCCTTGTTGATCTTCTTGGCGGTCGCCTGGTCGATACCCTCGACGATATGGCCGAGCACGCGCACGGTGCCGCCCGATGCCGCCTGCGGAGCATGCCACGAGACGGCCTTGAGGTCGATGCCGCGCTTGATGAGCTTGGAGCTCAGCACGTCGACAATCTGTTTGGAGACAAAGTCGGCCGGGGCGTTGATCGTAAAGAGCTTGTCGCCCTTCGAAAGCTCGATCGTGGCGCCGGAATCCTTAAGGTCATAGCGCTGGGAAATCTCGCGCGTGGTCTGCTGGAAGGCGTTGTCGACCTCTTGCATGTTGACCTCGGACACGACGTCGAAGCTGGAATCTTTAGCCATGATGTTTCCTTTCGCGTACGAGCGGCCTAGTAGCTATCGTACGAATTGTCGGTAGAATCGGTGGGTGTCTGACCGTCAGTTGCGGTATCGGCGCCATCCGTGGACTGGGCATCGGTACCGTCGGTGGTATCGGTACCATCGGTGGTGTCGGTACCATCAGAACTTTCACCATTCTCGGAATCAGACGTCTCCTTCTTGGGAACGGTGATCGTCACACGCGCCACGCCCGAGGTCTTGGTATCGTAACGAACCTTTTCACCGTTCTTGGTAACGGTGACATCGGAAGGCTTGGACGTGGTGATCTCGATCGAAGACTCGGGCGTGTACTCCTGCTCAAAGGGGCCAGTCGCCTGGGCGCCATAGACCGACTTGCCGTCAACCTTGACCTCAATCCACGCGGTCTTTCCCTTGGCAACGGAGACTTTGACCTTCGTGACCTCGTTCTCTTCCTTCTTGGCCGTCGTCTTGGTAGCGTCCGAATCAGTCGACTCATCCGTCGCCTCATCGGTGTCATCGTCCTCGTCGACCGTTTCGGTCTTCTTAGAAGACTTCTTGGTCGTCATCTTGGTAGCAGTGGGCGTCTCGGGCGTGTTCTCGGGCGCCGAAGATGCGCAGCCACGCAGAAGCACCACGATGAGCACAATCAACAGCAGCACAACGGCACCGATGCCGGCGTAGACGATACGCGGATCGAGCCCGTTGTTTTGAGGAGTACGTGATCCGCCGCGTCCACGACCGGAACTGCTGCGGCCGCCTCCCTGAGGCATACGACCGCGATTGCTATCGGAACGGCCGCGATAGCCGCCCTGGCCCTGAAGGCTGCGCTGACCCGAGCGGGGCGCAAGCTCACCGCGGCCTTGATAGCCACGCTGGCCCGAACGCGAAGCCGAAGAGCGCTGGCCATACGGCTGTGATTGAGAGCGAAGACGCGGCGTCACCTGCGTGGTATCGGCATCCGCATAGCCACCGCGAGAGCGTCCCATAGAGGCACCACGGTAACCGCGATCGGAATAGCCGCCGTCGCCGTAGCCGGCACGAGGGTCACGCGCCACGCCGCGGGCAGCGGGAAGCGCACGGTCCTCGGGCATCGGCGTACTGCGGAACCGGTCACGCTGTGAGCGAATCTCCTCGCCCGAACCCGTCTCGGTAATATAACCGGCCTGCTGAGGACGCTGTCCATAGCGGGTCGAACGACCGCCCTGAACCATCAGGAAGCGCCCGTTATCGACCGAGGAACGCGAATTGACGTAGCCGGCGGCGTCCTGAAAACGACCGCCCTGCTGGGACGTCTCGCGTTCGTATGCCATCAGGTCGTCAAAGTAGGCATTGACGACCTCGCGCGGATTGAGGCCCAAAAAGCGAGCATAGCTCGAAATCATGCCCTGCGCATAGCCGCGCGGCGGCATCGAGGCAAAGTTACCGTTCTCGAAAAACTCGATGATCTGCGGCCTGATTTTGATGGTGTTGGCGACCTGCTGAATGGAAAGGCCCATTCGGCGACGCTGCTCGAGCAGCATGTCACCAAAGCGTGCAGCCATCAGAATCCTCCAAACTCACGATCTTCACGTGCCATCTCGGCGTCGACAGATTCCAGCGCGGCAAGCCCCTCCTCGTCCAACAGGACCTCGCGCGGCTTGGAACCGTCGGGCGGGCCGACGACACCCTTTTCTTCCAGCATGTCCATAATACGCCCGGCACGCGCATAGCCAACCTTCAGACGACGTTGCAGGCCAGATGTGGAGCCAAGCTGCGATTCCACCACAATATGGGCGGCTTCCCAAATGAGCGGATCATCGTCTTGCGGCTCGGCGACTCCAGTGCGGACAATGCCGCCGCCACCCGCCATGGACATGGAAGCGGGCGCCACGGCAGACAGGATCTCCTCGTGGTAGTCTGGCTCACTCTGCGACTTGACGAACTCGACAATCTCGTTGATCTCATCATCCGAGACAAAGCAGCCCTGGATACGGCGGGGCTTGCCCCAGTCGACCTTGGAGAACAGCATGTCGCCCAAACCGGTAAGCTTTTCGGCACCCATCTGGTCGATGATGACGCGCGAGTCGATGCCCGTGGCAACGTTAAAGGCGATGCGGTTGGTGATGTTGGCCTTGATGAGGCCCGTCACCACGTTTGAGCTGGGACGCTGCGTGGCCACGATAAGATGAATACCGGCGGCACGGCCCAGCTGTGCAATACGCACGATCGAGGCCTCGACATCCTTACCGGCGACCATCATCAGGTCCGAGAGCTCGTCAATGATGATGACCAGGTAGGGCATCTTTTGCGGCGGATTGTCGTAATGCTCAAACTCGCCGGCGGCCTGCTTTTCGTTGTAGGTCGAGATCTTACGCACGTTGAGACGCTCGAAGACCTTCAGGCGACGCTCCATCTCGGACACGGCCCATTGCAGAGCGCTCGCGGCCTGCTTGGGCTCGGTCACCACGGGCACATAGAGATGCGGCAGTCCGTTATAGCCCGCAAGCTCGACGCGCTTGGGGTCGACCATGATCAAGCGAACGTCCTCGGGAAGCGCGCGCATGAGCAGGGTCGTGATGATGGAGTTGATCATCACCGACTTACCGGAACCAGTGGTACCGGCGATCAGCAGGTGGGGCATCTTGGCAAGGTCGGCGACGACCGGCGTGCCCTCGGCATCGCGCCCGATTGCGAGCTCGAGCGGACCGCCCTTCACATAGGGCAGCACGTCGCCCAGGTTGACGTTTTGGCGCTTGCGATTGGGGATCTCGATGCCCACGAGCGAGGTGCCGGGGATCGGGGCAAAGATACGCACCGACTGGGCAGCGAGCGAAAGCGCGATATCGTCCTCGAGGCTCGAGATCTTGCTCACGCGCTCGCCCTCGCCAGGTTGCAGCTTAAAGGTCGTCACCGTGGGGCCGGCGATCCAGCCGACCACGCGGGCACTACGACCAAACTCCAGCAAGGTGGACTGAAGCGACTCGGCTGTCTGTTCCAGCTCCTTGTCAGAAGACGCGGAGGACGCCGACTGCGGGTTGGCATGCAGGATTTCGAGTGGCGGAAGCTTAAGGCCATCCTCTTCTTCGCCCTCGTTATCTGCGGCGCCGCCGTCCGCTCCCCCATCCCTAGCCGCAGCCGATCCGACAGCACTCGAGGCAGGCGCATCGGCAACCTTGGGATGCTTCAAGAAGTCGGGGATCTGAGGTGCTGCCGAGACAGGATTCACGGCAAACGGCGGCTCGGACTCGTCGATCTTATCGGGGTCGTCTTCCATCGAAAGCTGACCGGTTACCTGGTCGCGCTTTGCATGGCGACGCGGCAGCAAAGTTGTCTTTGCGATCTCAATCGGAGCCTCGTCGTCCTCGTCATCGCCCTCAGTGAGCTCAATCTCGCTATCGGACCAAGATGGGTCGGGCTCACTCGTATTGAGCTTAGGCGCAGCCTTGCCCTTCTTGGCATGGCGGCGCGGCAGCAGCGTCGTCTTAGCGCGCTCGGCCTCCACGGCATCGGATACGTCGACAAACGGATCCTCGTCCTCGTCGTCATTGTCCAAAACCGGGTCCACATCGTTGCCCATGACCGTGGTCACTGCAGCATCGGAGCCCTTTTGACGAAGAATGCTCAGGTGCGGACGGGCAACGCCGGGCACCGACAGGGCTTCGTCGTCACCCCATGGACTCGCGTTAACATCGGCACGACGGCGCTCGGCAAAATCGGCCGCACGGTCGCGAGCAGAGCGCAGCACGCCGCCAACCGAAAAGCCGATGATGACCAAGCCCACGACGACAAGGCCCAACAGGACTACCATCGCGATAGGCTTACCCAGGGCATTCTGCAGCGCACTCGCAATAAACGCACCGATGTAGCCACCCGAGGCGGACAAATTTTGCGGCGTGAACATAAGGTCACACGAGACACTCGTACCCGGCACCATCAGCGAAAGAATGGAAACGACGGCGATAAAGACCACGGCGCCGCCCGCAACAGAGCGCACGTTGAGCGGCGAGTCCTCGCCTAAAAAGAGTGTGGCGGCAAACAGCAAAATGACGATCGGCAGCACGTAGGCGCCCAGACCAAAGCCCAGGTGGTAGAAACCAGCAACCGCAGCCGTAACGGGTGCGGTCGCCGGCGAAATCACGGCAATGAAGGACGCAATCGCCAAAACGGCGATGACCACGCCGGCGATATCGCGGTTGGCCGAGGGCTCGACCAAGGGCTCAAAATCGTCGAAGTCGGCCTCGTGGCCCTTATTGGCACGCAGATGGGAACCGGCACCCTTAGCAGATGCCGGTTGGTTATTGGCCTTATTGCCTTTGGCGTTTTGTGCAGATCCGCGCGCCAAACTAAACCTCCATGACGACCGGGATGATCATCGGACGGGTGCGCGTACGGCTCCAAATAAAGTTGGAGAGCGAATCGCGCACGGCCTTGCGAATGGCATCGGAGCCGCTGCTCGTAAAGCTAAACTTGCCCTTCTCGATCGTCTTCATAATGGACGCGGAGGCATCCTCGGAGAACTGGTCGTCGATGGCAAACGAGACACCGCGGCCCGAGAACTCGATGGCCTCGATCTTCTTGTGCTTGAGCGAGACGATGGCAACGGCCGTGACCATACCGTCGTTGGCGAGCTTTTGGCGATCGCGCAAGACAATGGGGTCGGTATCGCCGATACGCAGGCCGTCGACGTAGACGACGCCGGACTCGACGGGTGTACCGCGCTTGACGATACCACCGCGCATCTCGAGCGTGTCGCCGTTATCGAGGATAAAGATATGATCGTCCTTGATGCCCATCTTGCGGGCGAGCTGGGCATGAGCGCGCAGATGCACGGCCTCACCGTGAACCGGCATAAAGTACGTGGGTTTGGCCATGGCCATCAGGAGCTTGAGCTCCTCCTGGCTACCGTGACCGGAGACGTGGACGAGAGCGCGGTTCTTATCCCACACGTCGCAGCCGAGCTTGGCCAGGCTGTTGACGACCTGCTGGACGGCCTTCTCGTTGCCGGGAACGGGAGTTGCTGAGAGGATGACGGTATCGCCCTCGTGGATGGAGAGCGTCTTGTGCTCTCCGTTGGCCATGCGAGACAGGGCCGACAGCGGCTCGCCCTGCGAACCGGTGCACATGACGACGATCTTATCGTCAGGCAGGTTATCGATATCGAAGGCATCGATAATATCGGCATCGTCGATGTTGAGGTAGCCCAGCTCGCGCGCGACGCGGGTGTTGGTGAGCATGGAGCGACCGGTCACAACGACCTTACGGCCGCACTTACGGGCGGCATCGCAGATCTGCTGCAGGCGATGAATGTGGCTCGAGAACGACGCGACGAACACGCGACCCGGGGCGTTCTTGATGGCGTGCAGCAGGTTGGGTCCAACCTCGGCCTCGGACTTGGTAAAGCCAGGAACCGTGGCGTTGGTGGAGTCGGAAAGCAGCAGGTCGATGCCCTGCTTGGCAAAGCGGCTGATAGCGGCATAGTCGGGCGTGACGCCATCGATGGGCGTCTGGTCGAGCTTAAAGTCGCCGGTGTGCATAACGGTGCCCTGGTTGGTGCGGATGAACACGCCCAGAGCGCCGGGGATGGAGTGCGTCATCGAGAAGAAGTCGAGCGAGATTCCGCCGAGGTTGACATGGCTGCCGCCCTTGACCTCGCGGAACTTGGGTGCGCGGATGCGGAACTCAGAAAGTTTGCCCTCGATAAAGCCAAGCGTCAGCTTGCTCGAAAAGATGGGCACCTTGTTGTTGAGGTCCTGCAGCAGGTACGGAAGCGAACCGGTGTGGTCCTCGTGGCCGTGGGTGACGACGATACCGCGGAGCTTCTCCTCGTTCTCCAGGACATAGGTGTAGTCAGGAAGCACCAGGTCGATACCGGGCTGGGAGTCATCCGGGAACATGAGACCAGCGTCGACGAGCACCATGTCGTCGCCGCACTCGAAGACCGTCATGTTCTTGCCGATGCCGTCAAGGCCGCCGAGCGGAATGATCTTCAAGGGAGATGATTTTTTAGCTGCCATAGGTTAGTGTGGTTTCCTTTCTTCGAAACGGGTCTGGAACAACCGACGGGGCGCTTCTGGCAAACCGACCGCCGGGAACGTACAAACATGCATCACGGAGTCGATGCAATAACCACAGTATGATACCCATTTGCACAACAACAGACCACCCATGCATCAAAGCCCCATCTGAACCGGTCTATCCCGCCGGTTTCCCGTGGGGCGGGCACTGATGAAGTTTCCTGCTCTACAGTCCTGCTCACGACGGAGGCCACATTAAGTGGCCTCCT
>URFE01000028.1:0-17193 GCA_900546965.1 uncultured Collinsella sp. | reverse complement strand
GATGTCTCGTGGGCTCGGAGATGTGTATAAGAGACAGGAATCGGCCATGGACACTCCTTGGTCGTAGGTTCTTACAAATAGACGCGCTATTGCGCAGCGGCAATGCGGCGGACGATATCGAGCGTAATGCCACTCGCGGTACGGGCATACTCGAACAGGTCGAACTCACGGTCGCAAATCGCATCGTACGCCTCGTCACAATTATCGCTGATAGCGCGCAACACCAGGCAATCGACACCATTTTTAGTTGCGACATGGGCAATCGCCGCGCCCTCCATGCCAACACAATCGGCATGCGTCGCCTCGATAGCGTCGTTGCGCATGGCGGCACCCGTCACAAAACGGTTGCCCGTGGCAATCGTGCCGACCAGGAACTGCTTGGTGCCCTCGTTCGAAGCGGCTGCATTTGTCGAAGCATTGACAAAGCCACGCTCAGCAAGCACATCGGCAGCAATATCGACCAGCGCAGGCGTCGAGCCAAACTCCTCGAGCCCCGGTGCAGACTCGGCGATAAGCGCGGTATCGGTATCCAGATAGCGCAGGCGTTTGCCAATGACTACGTCGTCGATATGGAGCTTGGGGTTCAAACCGCCTGCAATGCCCGAAAACACAACAGCCTGCGGAGCATACTTGCTAATGAGGTGCTGTGTTGCGGCGGCAGCGTTCACGGTACCCATGCCCGCCGTTGTGGCGACAACTGTCAGTCCGTCGAGCCCGCCGGCCACAACGTTCAAGCCCGCCTCCTGTACCATGCAAACGTTACTCAACTCTTCCTTAATCTGCATGATCTCTTTTTCGAGCGCACCGATAATCGCGATGGTAGCCATGCCATTCCCCAAACCTATACGAAATACTCAACCACGGTATGGTACCAGCATTTTGTTTGACCTCGCCAAACGAACACGCTAAGCCAGCGTAGCGCGGGTATCATAGAGCGCCTTGGCGATGGCAGTCACAACCTCACTCGAATGGTCGCTCCATGGCATCGATGTCATGATGCTCATAATGTAGGTGTCGCCGTCAACATCAATGAGGCCAGCATCGCACGTCGCATTGCAACCTGCCTCGCTGATCCAGCCGGCCTTGTTGCGCACCAAAGCTTGGTCGTCCGCAATGCCATCGCGCACTCATTTATGTCTGTCCCCAATGAGTGCCCTTGGGGAGCGAAAATGGCTCGCTAGCCGATGGCGTTTTTGAGTTCCGCACGGCGCTTTTTCATGCCGGCCATGACGGCGTTGCGCAGCTCGGGCATGCGCGCGGTATCCATCTGGGGCACGCCCTCGAGCTTATAGGGAATACCCAGCTGCTCGTACTTGACGACACCCATCGTGTGATACGGCAGCATTTCCAGGCCCACCACGTTGTGCCATGGAGCGATCAGGCGACCGAGCTTCTCGCATTCCTCCGCCGTATCGGTGATACCCGGCACCACCACGTGGCGAATAACAACCTTAATCTTGCGACGGGCAAGCTCATCGCCAAACGCCAGGATGCGCGCAGGATCGCAACCGGTCAGCTTTTTATGCTCAACCGGATCGGCATGCTTGATGTCGAGCAGCACCATATCGGTCTCGTTGAGAACAGCATCGAACTTCTCCGGATGCTTGGGATCAAATGCATAGCCACAGCTGTCTAGGCAGGTGTGTACGCGGCCATCGGGGTTGTTGTGCATTGCACGGAACAGGTCGGCCAAAAACTCGGGCTGCAGGAGCGGTTCGCCGCCCGAAACGGTAATGCCGCCGCTACGGTAGAACTCATGGTTGCTCTGGAACTCGTCCATGAGATGCTCGACGGTCACCATCGTGCCGCCGTTAACAGACCAGGTATCGGGATTGTGACAATACGCACAACGCATGGGGCAACCCTGAACAAACACTACAAAGCGGATGCCGGGACCGTCGACCGTTCCCATCGTCTCGATCGAATGCACGCGACCCAGGGCATACGCAGAGTCCTCGGGATGAGCATCCACACCCTCAAGCGTCATCTCAGCCATTCCCGCAACCTTGCCTCTCTTTGGTTTTTGTCAATTAAAATGCCAGAGCCATTCTAGCCCATACGCCTGATGGCGAAACGGTTTAGCGGTCAATTTGATCGTCCTATTTGACTCCACGCAAAAGCGGCGGGAAGGTTGTCACAACCCGCTCGCCGCCGAAGCAATAGAAATCGATAGACGCCAGGCCCTACGCCTTAAGCGTAAGCACCGCGCCAAAGGCGGTCGGGCCGCAGTGGCTCGAGATGACGCCGCCGACCTGAGTCCAGGTAACGTCCTTAAAGCCCAGGTCGTGCGCATAGACTTCCATATCGTCGCGCAGCTCCTCGGAAAGGCCCACTGAATACGCCAAACCAATGTGCGAGTAATCAATATCGCCCTTCGCAACCATGTGGTCAATAAAGGCACGGGCACATTTGAGCATAGAGCCGCGGAGCTTCTTGGTCGCCACGAATTTGCCACCCGTTACCTCAATGCAGGGCTTAATCTTGAGCAGATGGGCGCCAAGAAACGCGACGTTGGACAAGCGACCACCCGCCTTAAGGAAGGCAAGGTCCGTAGGAACAAAGCCCAGCAGCACGCGGTCCATCACCGAATTGGTAAAGGCGAAAATCTCGTCGACGGTGGCGTCCGGATGGGCTTCGATATACTTGGCGGTCTCAACGGCGACAAGCGACTGGCCCACCGACACAAAGCGCGTATCCATGGAGAAGACGTAATCGCGGCCCTTTGCCGCAATCTTCGACGACTGATGCGAGCAGGTCGTAACCTCGGAATACGCAAGATGCAAAATGGTCGCATCGGGCCGCTCGGCGTGGATGCGGTCGTACACATGCGCAAAATCCGCCGGCGAGCAACCGCTGGTCTTGGGCATCACACCAAACTCGTTGCAGCGCGAGTAAATCTCAAGCGGGTCGATCGATCCGTCTTCGACGGTCTCGTCACCAATCGTGACATGCATGGGCACGCGCACGATGCCATAGCGCTCGCAGAGCTCCGGCGTCACATCCGAACCAGACTCAACCACGATTACGTACTTGCCCATTATCATCACAACCCATCTCGACGTTGGCTTTTGAATATGTGACGCACGTCCGCCGCCCTGCTGCAGAACGGCCTCCAAGCGCCAAAGAGACGCCGCCCCTTGCACACAACAAAGGACAGCGTCTCCCTGGAAAACTCCGTGCTTATCTGAGATTCTACACGGTTTATTAAGGAGTGTTACTTATTCCGCAAACGGTAGCTATACGCGATAAACGGTAGCAAGCAAGAATCCAGAACGCTCAACCCATTAGGAGAGTTCCGCCTAAAGGGTAACTACACAGGACCCCGCCGGGGCTGTTTGGGCTACCTCCCAAAATATTCCGCAGGACGCAAGAAGCCCTCGCCGCACGAAGTGCGCAGCGAGGGCTTCTTGCATGTCCGAGGACGTTTTGGGAGGTAGCCCAAACAGCCCCGGCGATCCTGCGGGAGTTAAATCCCTTTAGAACTTGTCGTGGAAGGTACGCGCAATGACCTCGTCCTGCTGCTCCTTGGTGAGCGTGTGGAAGTTCACGGCATAGCCGGAAACGCGGATGGTCAGCTGCGGATACTTCTCGGGGTGAGCCTGAGCGTCGAGCAGCGTCTCACGGTTGAAGACGTTGATGTTCAGGTGGTGGCCACCCTTCTCGGCGTAAGCGTCGAGCATGTGGACCAGGTTATCGGCCTGGGTCTCGGAAACTTCAGAAACCTTCATAATGTGTCTCCTTCGATTAATAGGCGCCGGCCGAAACCGGCGCACTAATCAGTAATCGTTATTGTTAGTATAGCACTAACAATAGTTACTCGCCCAGCTGATCAAGGTCGATATCGCCAAAGAACACCTGATCCTCCTTGCCGAGCGCACTCGGAATGATGGAGAAGGTGTTGGAGATGCCGTCCTGAGCATCGCGGAACGGGAGCTTGGAAACCGAAGACAGCGAAGCGATGGCGCCGTGGCTATCGCGCTTGTGCATGGGGTTAGCACCCGGGGCGAACGGCTGGCCAGCCTTGCGGCCGTCGGGCGTGGAGCCGGTCTTCTTACCGTACACGACGTTGGAGGTAATGGTCAGAACCGAGGTCGTGGGCACGGAGTTGCGGTAGGTGTCGTTCATGCGGATGTACTCCATGAACTGGTGCACAACGTCGTGAGCGATCTGGTCGACGCGGTCGTCGTCGTTACCGTACTTGGGGAACTCGCCCTCGGTCTCGAAGTCGACGATGATGCCGTTCTCGTCACGGACGGGGTGGACCTTGGCGTACTTGATGGCGGACAGGGAGTCAGCCACGACGGAAAGGCCAGCGATGCCCGTAGCGAACCAGCGGTGCACGTGCTTGTCGTGCAGAGCCATCTGGATGCGCTCGTAGCAGTACTTGTCGTGCATGTAGTGAATGATGTTCAGCGAGTTGACGTACACGCCAGCGAGCCACTTCATCATGTCGTTGTACTTGGCCACAACGTCGTCGTAATCGAGCGTATCGCCCTCGACGGCGCGATACTTGGGGCCGACCTGCTTCTTGGAGACCTCGTCAACACCGCCATTGAGTGCATACAGCAGGCACTTGGCCAGGTTGGCGCGGGCACCGAAGAACTGCATCTCCTTGCCGATGCGCATGGAGGACACGCAGCAGGCAATGCCGTAGTCGTCGCCGTGATAGACGCGCATGAGGTCGTCGTTCTCGTACTGGATCGAGGAGCTGGCGACGGAAGTCTTGGCGCAGAACTTCTTGAAGTTCTCGGGCAGACGGGTCGACCACAGAACGGTCATGTTGGGCTCGGGGCTGGTGCCCATGTTCTCGAGCGTGTGCAGGTAGCGGTAGCTCATCTTGGTAACGAGCGTGCGGCCGTCAACACCCATGCCGCCGATGGACTCGGTGACCCACTGCGGATCGCCGGTAAACAGGGCCTGATACTCGGGGGTACGGGCAAACTTGACCATGCGAAGCTTCATGATGAAGTGATCCACGAACTCCTGGATCTGCTCCTCGGTGAAGGTACCGTTGGCAAGGTCGCGCTCAGCATAGATGTCGATGAACGTAGAGGTACGGCCGATGGACATAGCGGCGCCGTTCTGCTCCTTGACGGCAGCAAGGTAGGCGAAGTACATCCACTGGATGGCCTCCTGCGTGTTGGTAGCAGGGTTGGAAATATCGAAACCATAGGTCTCGGCCATCATCTTGAGCTCGCCGAGGGCGCGAATCTGCTCCTGCAGCTCCTCGCGATCGCGGATGTTGTCGGCGGTCATGACCGTCGGGGTGGAAGCCTTCTGGGCCTCCTTGTCCTTGATCAGGTAGTCGACGCCGTACAGGGCAACACGACGGTAGTCGCCGATGATGCGGCCGCGGCCATAGCCATCGGGCAGACCGGTGATGATGTGAGCCGAGCGGCAAGCACGCATCTCGGGGGTGTAGACATCGAAGACGCCAGCGTTGTGGGTCTTGCGCTCGAAGGTGTAGCGCTCGACAACGTTCTCGTCGACCTTGTAGCCGTGCTGGCTGGCGGCCTGGCAAGCGATGCGGATACCGCCGTTGACGTGCAGCGCGCGCTTGAGCGGCTTGTCAGTCTGGAGACCGACGATGGTCTCCTTCTCGCGATGGGCGTTATCGATGTAGCCAGCGGGGTGGCTCACGATACCCGTAACGGTCTTGGTGTCCATATCGAGGACACCGCCCTGCTCGCGCTCCTTAAGCAGCAGGTCGAGAACCTCGCCCCACAGCTCCTTGGTACGCTCGGTCGGACCTACGAGGAACGACTCATCGCCCTCGTAGGGGGTGTAGTTCTTCTGGATGAAGTCTCGGACGTCAACCTCTCCCGTCCAGATACCTTCCTTGAAGCCTTCCCATGCCTCCTGCATTGTGTAACCACGCTCCTAGTTACGTGTAATGCGGCGCTCTCTCACACCGCTGCTTATTGAATTCTTGAATTATCGGCTTGCACTACCGGCTTCTTCCGTTCTTCACCGCACGTTGGTACAGGGAAAAACGTTTGTCCACCTTGGAACTGCAACCCAAAACCCAAGATTTCACCCGTTTGAGAAGGATAACATAGCCACCCCCTTCATCAGGGCTGTTATATGTTTCTTTTTTTATACCATTAGGGCGTTTTTAACAAATCCGCAGGAAATGCGAGCGCGAACAACTACCGTTCACCGATTTGTTTGGTATTTTTCCTTGCCTTTGTACGACGTTCACTCTAGCTGTTATGCCAGCTTTAGCAGGGTAAAGTGCCTCTGAGTAGGCTTTAGGACATGCCTAACGATCTGCCCCAAACTTTACTGGCACCGACGGTGTACGGAGGTCGCCTAAAGGTAGTTTTCTAGGCATGTCCCAAAATCTACCGTATAGGGCGCGCGTGCAGGGGTATCATCTTTCACCGAAAATAGTTTCTAGTGTTAGGGGTTTTCGGTGGAAGATACCGATTTCCATGAGCTTGGGCGTCAGCTCCTTACCGAGTTTGGCGGCATTCACCAGCGCGTTTCGCGCTTTGTGGACAAAGCTCTCAGCGGCGAGATGGCTGTCATGCGCGCCCTTATGCTCGCTGGCGGTTCGCTCACGCCGAGCGAACTCGCTGATCGCGCCTGGGTCTCGAACGCCCGCATTGCCAATATCCTACGCGCTCTCGAAGCCAAGGGCTGGGTTGAGCGTGAGCACTCAAAGACCGACCGTCGTCGCGTACACGTCATAGTGACCGACAAGGGATTCCAGGATCTCGAAATCAAACGCCGGGAATTCGAGGACCGCACCGCGGCTTTCCTCGAACAGCTCGGCGAAACAGATACCCAAGAGATGGTGCGTCTTCTAAGGCGTGCCAACGAAATTATCGACCACAATCAAGAAAGGAGAGATGCCGAGTGAGGATTCTCAAGCTCTTTAAAAAGCATGTCCTGGCACTGCTCGCAGCTATCGTACTTATCGTAATCAGCTGCAACGCCGATCTGGCGCTGCCTACCTATATGAGCGACATCGTCGACGTGGGTGTGCAGCAAGGCGGCATCGCCTCGCCCGTGCCCGACACCATTCGCGCCGAATCGCTCGACGACCTCGAACTCTTTATGAGCGCCAAGGACGCCAAAGCTGTGGAGGCCGTGTTTAGTAAGGCGGACAATAACGGCATTCGAACGTACAAGGGCACCGAGGAGGAGCGCGGCGACGGCGACAAGATTGCCGACATCATGAGCCTGCCTGAGACCGTCGTGCTCGCCTTCGACCAGGGCATTGACGCCGACTCCATGGGCGACATGACCGGCGCATCCACCGAGGCAAGCGATGGCGGCGCCGCTCAGGCCATGCCCACCCCCGAGCAAATGGCAGCGATGACGCCCGAGCAGCTCGCCGAGATGCAGCAGAAGGCCGCAGCCGCGCAGAGCATGCAAAAGCAGATCGACGCCGACGGCGGTAAGATCACCATGAAGAGCCTGCGCCTAGGCGTTGAAGGCGGTCTTATCGATCAGGGCAAGCTCGTCGAGGGCGCCAACGATATGGCTGACAAAATGGGCTCCATGTCGGGCTCCATCGTCACCCAGCGCGCCGTGAGCTACGTGCAGGACGAGTACAAGGCACAGGGCATCGACCCCGCTGACGTGCAGAACGCCTACCTGGGCCGCATGGCGACCACGATGTTTGGTCTGTGTCTGGTGTCGCTCGTCGCCACCATCCTGACCGGTGCCGTGGCTTCGCGCACCGCCTGCTCCATCGCCCGCGACCTGCGCCGCGAGACCTTCAACAAGGTTATGCACTTCTCGCCGGCCGAGGTGGGCAAGTTTAGCCAGGCCTCGCTCATTACCCGCTGCACCAACGACATTCAGCAGATCCAGATGGCCGCAACCCTGTTTATCCGCATGTGCCTGATGGCCCCCGTCATGGGCATCGTCGCTGTCATGCGTGTCCTGGCCAACCACACCGGCCTGGAGTGGACCATCGCCGTGGCCATCATCGCGGTCTCGGCCGTCGTCGGCGTGCTCATGGGCCTCACCATGCCCAAGTTCAAAAAGATGCAGAGCTTTGTGGACCGCGTGAACCTTACCGCCCGCGAGCTGCTCGACGGCCTGATGCCCATCCGCTCGTTCAACCGCGAGGAGCATGAGCTCGAACGTTTTGACAAGGCATCACTCGACCTGATGACCACGCAGCTCTACACCAACCGCGCCATGAGCTTTATGATGCCGCTCATGATGCTCGTCATGAACTGCATCACCGTGCTTATCGTCTGGTTTGGCGCGCAGGGCGTGTCCGACGGCGTGATGCAGGTCGGCAACATGATGGCATTTATCTCCTACACCATGCAGATCGTCATGGCGTTTATGATCCTCACCATGGTTTCGGTCATCCTGCCCCGTGCCGAGGTCGCAGCCGAGCGCGTGGAAGAGGTCATCACCTGCCCCACGAGTATCAACGACCCCGCCTCGCCCAAACTGCCCGCGGCCAGCGCACCGCGCGGCGAGCTCACCTTCCGTGACGTGAGCTTCCAGTATCCCGATGCCCGCGCCGACGTCATCAGCGGCGTGAACTTCACCACGCATGCCGGCCAGATGCTCGGCATCATTGGCTCCACGGGCTCGGGCAAGTCCACGCTCGTACAGCTGATTCCGCGCCTGTACGACGTCACGGGCGGCAGCATTTCGCTCGACGGCATCGACGTGCGCGACATGACCCTTTCCGAGCTGCGCCGCCGCATTGGTTACATCCCGCAGCAGGGGCGTCTGTTCTCGGGCACCGTCGAGAGCAACCTCAAGTTTGCCGGCGACATGGTGAGCGATGATGACATGCGCCAGGCCGCGCGCATCGCACAGGCCGAGGACTTTATCGCCGAGCGTGAGGGCGGTTACGACTCCCCCATCAGCCAGGGCGGCTCCAATGTTTCGGGTGGTCAGCGCCAGCGTCTGGCCATCGCCCGCGCATTGGCCAAAAAGCCCGAGGTCGTGGTGTTCGATGACTCGTTTAGCGCACTCGACTACAAGACCGACGCGCGCCTGCGCGAGGAGCTGGCCAAAAACGTTACCGACGCCGCACTCGTGGTCGTGGCCCAGCGCATCGCGACCATCATGCACGCCGACCAGATCATCGTGCTCGACGACGGCCACGTAGTGGGCACCGGCACGCACGAGGAGCTGCTGCGCAGCTGCCCGCCGTACCTGGAGATCGCACAGTCGCAGCTTTCCGCCGAGGAGCTGGGGCTTACCCAAGAAGAAATTGCAGCCGTCATGGAAGGAGGCAAGCGCTAATGGCAGACGAGACCAAGACTCAGATTCCCAAGCCCACCCGCCAGCGTGGTCCCATGGGCCGCATGGGCGGCATGCGTCGCGGCGAAAAGGCCAAGGACTTTAAGGGCACCATGAGGCAGCTGCTCGGCTATATCGGCCAGCACAAGATCGCCGTGTTTGCCGCCGTCGCCTTTGCCGTGTGCTCGGTCATCTTTAACATTGTGGGGCCCAAGGTGCTCGGCCAGGTTACCACCAAACTGTTCGAGGGCTTGGTTGCCAAGGTCAACGGCACCGGCGATGTCGACTTTAACTGGATCGCTAAGACGCTCGGCTTTTTGCTCTGCCTGTATCTGGCGAGCTCTGCCTGCAGCCTGATCCAGGGCTGGCTCATGACCGGTGTCACGCAAAAGATCTGCTACCGCATGCGCAAGGAGATTGCCGCCAAGATTGCCGTCGTGCCGATGAGCTACTTCAACGGCCACAGCAAGGGCGACGTGCTCAGCCGCATCACCAACGACGTCGATACGCTCGGCCAGTCGCTCAACCAGAGCGTGACGCAGCTTATTACGTCCGTCACGCAGATTATCGGCGTCCTCGTCATGATGCTGTCGATCAGCCTGCCGCTCACCGGCGTCACCGTGCTCACGCTGCCGGCCGCCGCGATTATCTTGATGGTGATGATTCACTTCTCGCAGCCGTACTTCCGCGAGCAGCAGCAGGTCCTAGGCACCGTCAACGGCATTATCGAGGAGGATTTTGCCGGCCAGAACGTCATTCAGGTGTTCGACCGCGCCGAGGCTTCGATCGAGGAGTTCGACCGTCAAAACGACCGCCTCTTTATTAGTGGCTGGCGCTCGCAGTTCCTGTCGGGCCTGATGATGCCGCTTATGAGCTTGGTGGGCAACATGGGCTACGTGGGCGTCGTCGTGGTGGGCGCGCAGCTCGCGCTGACCGGCAATGCCACGCCCGGCGACATCCAGAGCTTTATCCAGTACGTTCGCAACTTTACGCAACCCGTGCAGCAGCTGGGCAACGTGAGCAACACGATGCAGTCGATGGCAGCTGCCACCGAGCGTGTGTTTGAGTTCCTGGCCGCGCCCGAGGAGGAGCAGAAGGCCGACGCGCAGATTCCCGAGAAGCGCCCCGGCCACGTGGAGTTTGACCATGTCAAGTTTGGCTACACGCCCGACAAGACCATCATCCACGACTTTAGCTGCGAGGCGCAGCCCGGCCAGACCATCGCCATCGTCGGCCCCACCGGCGCCGGCAAGACCACGCTCATTAAGCTGCTGCAGCGCTTTTACGACGTGGACGGCGGTTCGCTGCGCGTCGAGGGCGTCGACGTGCGCGACTGGGACCGTGCGGCACTGCGCGGCGAGTTTGCCATGGTACTGCAGGATACCTGGCTGTTTAACGGCACCATCCGCGAGAACATCCGCTACGGACGCCCCGATGCGAGCGATGCCGAGGTCGAGGCCGCTGCGCGCGCCGCGCGTTGCGACCACTTTATCCATACGCTCGCCGGCGGCTACGATTTCATGATCAACGAGGAGGGCACTAACCTATCGCAGGGTCAGCGCCAGCTCGTGACCATCGCCCGTGCCATTTTGGCCGACCGCCCGGCGCTAATTCTGGACGAGGCAACCTCCAACGTTGACACTCGTACCGAGGAGCTTATTCAGCGTGCCATGGATGCGCTGATGCAGGGCCGTACCAGCTTTGTTATCGCGCACCGCCTGTCCACGATCCGCAACGCCGACGTGATCTTGGTGATTCGCGACGGCGACATCGTCGAGAAGGGCACGCACGACGAGCTGCTCGCCCAGGGCGGCTTCTACGCCGACCTATACAACTCGCAGTTCGACGAGGCGGCGTAAAAACCGGCGGCAAACAACCGCAATGCCAAGAAAACGGGGGCGCAGGACAACCTGCACCCCCGTTTTGTGTCCTTCGAGCCTCGAAACGCCTTCCCTGAGACCTCACTGACGGCGCTTTCCAGACCCCGTGGGCAAAAAAGGGCAAATATGAGTACTGTTACCTTTTTAGTAACAGCCAAAACCGCCTCAAATGCCGCTCCCACGACTTACACGCGTCCCTAAATTGATCAAACAACACCATAGCGGACTTATATGTGTTTGCGTTAATGAACATATTTTGCTGTTATGTCTATTATTTTGCGAAGGCAATATGATACTAGGATAGCAACCGTACTCATATTTGGCATTTTTTGCCCACAGGGTATTTCCTAGGGAACCGACAACAGCCTTAGGGTCCCGCGCGGCGCCGCTCCCTCCCGGCATCCGCCGACGTTTACCCAGATAAAACCTGCCAAAATAAACCTGTCCCTTTTTGGTAGGTTTCGGGGTGACAAGGGCTTGCACTTTAGCGTGCGACAGCGGATAATGCCGAGCATTCGACAATACGCTTATTGCTCTTTCTATAGATTGAGGAGGCCCCTATGGCCATGGAATTCAAACGCAGACTACCGATACCCATGGAGATCCGCGAGGAAATGCCACTTTCTGCTGAGCTTACCGCCAAAAAGCAGGCATTTGACGCCGAGGTCGCCAAAGTCTTTACCGGCGAGGACGCACGTAAGGTGCTCATCATCGGCCCGTGCTCTGCCGACCGCGAGGATTCGGTGCTCGAGTATATGAACCGACTGGCCAAGACCGCCGAAGAGGTCAAGGACAAGCTCATCATCATTCCGCGCGTCTACACCAATAAGCCGCGCACCAAGGGCACCGGCTACAAGGGTCTTCTGCACAACCCCAACCCCGAGGCTCCCGACGACCTGCTCGAGGGCGTCAAGGCCATCCGCCATATGCACCTGCGCGTTATTGAGGAAACGGGCTTCTTCACCGCCGATGAGATGCTCTACCCGTCCAACTACCAATACCTCGTCGACCTGCTGAGCTATGTTGCCGTGGGTGCACGCTCGGTCGAGAACCAGGAGCATCGCCTGGTGTCGAGCGGCATTTCGGTACCCGTCGGCATGAAGAATCCCACTGCCGGCTCTACCACCGTTATGCTCAACTCCATTTACGCCGCGCAGGCGCACCAGAGCTTCATCTTCCGCAACTGGGAGGTCGAGTGCGACGGCAACCCGCTTGCACACGCCGTTATGCGTGGCTACATCGGTCTCGATGGGCGCACCTACCCCAACTACCACTACGAGCACCTCGAGCGCCTGGCCGAGCGCTATACCGAGCACGCCGGCTACGCCAACCCGGCGGCGGTCATCGACTGCAACCACGACAACTCGGGTAAGCGTCCGCTGGAACAGTATCGCATTTGCAAGGAAGTGCTCGACAGCTGCCGCCGCAACGAGTCCATCTCCAAGCTGGTCAAGGGCTTTATGATCGAGTCTTACCTGGAGGACGGCAACCAGCCGGTCGACGGCGGCGTCTTTGGTAAATCGATCACCGACCCGTGCCTGGGTTGGGAAAAGACCGACTACCTCATCCACGAGATCGCAGAGCGTATTTAGAGTTACGGCGTTTTACCAAACGCCGTAACGGCTCGACGATGCAAACCCGCCAGGGCGGCAATCTGCTTTTCAACTTCGACGGCATGATCAAAAGATCAATGCCGCCTCGTTTCAAGGCACCTTGCTCGCTCTGGCGGGTTTTCGTTGACGTTTTTTCGACCTGCATTGTTGCCAAGGTTGGCACCAATGACTAATGCGGTAACTAGCTACGTCGGTCCGCTTGACCGGCTGGGTTTCCGAGGTGCGGCAGATTGCCCTGAAAGAGGAGGGCATAGACCTTAAGGGTCATGCCCGACGATTGAAGGGCAAGGTACCGTGCCTCGGAAAGACAGACAGTTACGCCGAGGGCTCCTGCTGCGTAATGCAGTGGATATTTCCGCCACCGAAGACGACCTGCTCGGACTGAACGCCGACGCACTTGTAGACGCCCTCGCCCCAGACCTCGTCGTAAATCTTCTGGAGCGTGTCAACGGCAAGCTGATCGTTCTCGTCGCCGTACTGCGGGACGATAACGCCGTGGTTGGTGACCAGGTAGTTCATGTAGGAGGCGATCAGCGGCTCGTTGGCAACGCGCGGCTCGGCGTTCTCGTCGGCGTCGATGGTGTCGCAGGAAGCCTGGTCCATGAACAGCGGGTTCACAGGCATACAGAGCTTGTAGACCTTCATCTTGCGGCCCTTGGCGTCAACGGCGTTGGAAAGGGTCTCGTAGACAGCATGGCATTGCTCGTAGAACGGATACTCGGGATCGTCGGTCCAGATGCAGGCCATGACGCCCGGGGCGATGAACGTAGCGACGTCATCGATGTGGCCATTGGTCTCCTCGGGGTCGATGCCCTCCTTGACCCAGATGACCTTCCCGACACCCAGGTAATCCTTGAGGTGCTCGTCCATATAGGCGCGAAGCTCCTCACTCCAAGGCTCAAACTTCTTGTGGAACTTGGGCCAGATGGACTCGGGGTCCTCTTCCTCCTCCAGAACAGCAGAGCAGGTGCGGCCTGGGGAAAGCAGGCACTGGTCGGTCACGACCACAGTGCCTTCGCCGTCGACGGTAATGGAACCGCCCTCGAGGATCATGTCATCGGGACGATAGCGACGGCAGCCGGAAAGCTCAGCCATCTTAAGGGCAATCTGCTCGTCCTTGTCCCACGGGAAATAGAGGCCGTCGACGAGGCCGCCGTAGGCGTTGAAGTGCCAGTGGTTGGCGCGCTTATCGCCCTTGCCATTGATAACAAAAGTGGCAGCGGTGTCGCGGAACCAAGCGTCGTCGGTGGTCATCTCGATAACGGTGACGTTCTCGTCTTCCTCAAAGGCGGCCTTGCAGTTGGCGTAGTCGGCCTGGTTGGCGCACATGGTGACCGGGGTGAACTCGGCGATGGCGCGAGCGATGGCGGCATACTGCTTCTGAGCCGGCTTGGCGCCGTGGGCCCAGGTGTCGGTGCGGTGGGGCCAACCCATCCACACGCGATCCTGCGGAGCGAACTCAGCAGGCATAAAGAAGCCGTCGGCCTTAGGGGTGGACTCGGACTCGGTGATCGTACGCATAAGATTTCCTCCAAATCGAACGATCGCTTGCTGCGGGCGGGTTACCCGCAGCCTAAAACCAAGAGATGGTAGGCGCCCGTTCCCCGGCAAAGGTCGGGGCGCCTGGCACCGGTTTTCACGGATGTCGCACCGGCAAGCGACGACGTAACCCGGTGCACGGAGACAAAACGCACGAAGGATACGGAAGAGAGATTGGGGCGGGCGGTGGTTACCGGAGCAATAGCTCACACCCACCTCAGAGAAAGGTTAGCAAACCTGTTGCTTGGGCACGCCTCCGAAGAGGCTAGAGTGTCCCGAGTCGGGAGCGACAAACCCGACGAAGCGTACGTTGGTACGCGAGGAAGGTTGGAGCCCCGAATCCGGGTGCTCTAGTTCTCCTCGGCCTCGCCGGCCTCCTCAGCGAGACGCTGGGCTGCGAGCTCGGGGGTCAGACCCTTGTACTCTTCCTTGCGGCCCTTAGCACTGACGACGCGGACAACCTCGCCAATAAGCAAGAGCACGATGAAGATGACGATCATCGGGACCTTATCGCCAATCTCATCGACAGAGAACGGAATCAGCGTTGCAACGATAGCCAGAATCAGCTCGATGCAGGGAATAGCCAGCACGACCTTCATCATGGCGCCCTTAAACGGGAACGTAAAGATACGCTCACGGTTGGGGTCGTTCTTACGAAGGCTGAGGAATGCCGGGAACATCGGGATGTAGGTCAGCAGCAGGAAGACAACGGAGGTACCGAAGAGCATCCAGAAGACACCGTTGGAGATGGCGTCGATGGGAACCAGCTGCAGGCACAGCACCAGGGAGGCAACGATGGCGTTGACCAGGTTGGCGCCGTTGGGCATGTCGTCATCCGAGATCATCGAGGCGAAGACCTTGGGCATGTTGCCATGCTCGGCAGCATAGCGAGCAACGGAGTTGACGCCGAAGGACCAGGCAGCCATGTTGGCGAACAGCGTGATCAGGAAGGCGATGCAGATGACCTTAAAGATCATGGAATCGCCCACAATAGTCTGGACAGCGTAAATCATGCCGTAGTCGGGATCGATGGAATCGGCCGACACAGCAGCGCCGATGCCAAAGCCAGCGAACAGATAGATCACGGCGATGGACAGGCCGCCGACGATGATAGCCTTGGGGATATCGCGAGCGGGATCGGCCATATCGTCGGTCATGGTGCAGATGACCTCGAAGCCCATGAAGTTAAAGATGATGATCGACAGGTAGCCAAGCGCGTTGGTGTTGGTGAGCTCGGGCAAGAAGGTGGCAGCGGACATATCGTTCGCAAAACCGTTCTCCATGGCGTACCAGATGCCCAAAGCGCCGACGATAACGGCAACGGCAACCTTGATGATGGCGCCGCCGTTCAGGACCCACTCGGAGTCGGCAGCCTTGGAGCGACCCATAAGATAGACGATCCACACAAAGGCAAGGTCGATACCAATCTTGGCAATCAGATTGAACTCGACGCCAAAGACCATACCCAAAATGTCCGGGAACATAGTAGCCAGCGAGGCAATCCACAGCGGGTAGTTAACCCAGTAGTAGTACGAAATGCGGGCACCCCACTTGTCGCCCAGACCATCGCGTACCCAGTCGTAAATGCCACCCTCGCCGTCATAGGTAGTGCCGAGCTCGGCAACGACCATGCCATAAGGGAGCAGGAAGGTCAGAATCAGGAAGATCCACCAGAAGAACTGCTGGTTGCCAATGGCAGCAGCAGGTGCGGCGGCCTCGCAAACGAAGACGACGCAGATGATGGTCGAAATGACCGTCAGGAAGGAAAGCTTTTTCTTTCCGTCGCTCATGATGAGCTCCTTCGCTCAGTCTTGGACAAATCGAGGTCCTTAAGATATTAAGGCAATTGCCGGGCCTCGGTGAGCGGGCGACAGGAGACGAGCATCCGCCGCCCGCAAGCGTGCTTCTACGATGAAGTTACGCGGTTTTACCAAACCGCGTAACGGCTCGACGCTGCAAACGCCCCTAAGCGGCAATCTGACGTTCAATCGTCGGTCGCGTACCGAAGTACGCTTCCCTCCTCTTTCACGTCACCTTGCTCGCTTAGGGGCGTTTTCGCTGACCTATGCTCAACCTACGAAAATTCCAAGCTGAACGAGTTACTCGCTGTAGCGGGTGGCGATGGCGGCTTGTACCATGCCGGCGCTCATGAGGTAGGTCACCAGGAAGTAGCCGCCGTATGCTGCCAGGAAGATTGCACAGGTGAGGCCCACGGTGCCACCGATGCTCATATTTCCGAATATGCTCACCAGCTCGATGATCACCTTAAGTGCCACAAAGGAGTGCGCCAGGCCCACTGCCAGCGGGAACAGGAAGAATACCGCTTGCTGCGCCATCACCGAATGACGAATCTGGCGGTCCTCACAGCCGATCTGTGCCAGCACACGATAGCTGCGGCTGCCGTCGGCCACGTTGGAGAGTTGCTGGATCGACAGAATCGCCGCGCATGCAACGACCAATACAAAGCCGATGTAGATGGCTAGGTAGCTAATAAGACCGTTCATTTGCGCTGCTTGCGTGTACATCTCGGAGCGTGTGATGAAGGTTCCCCACGACCCCGGCTTCTTGCCATCCACGAGCAGATCGTCGAGCAGGGTGTATTTAATGCTCTCATCGGCCTTGGTCACATCCATCCCCTGCTTGTAGTTAACGAGCAGGTTGCTGGAATACGGCTGCAGGTTAAGCTGGGACAACAGCTCGTCAGCAACGACGACGGTACCCGGATTACTGCCCATCGACGAGTTGGCGATGGCCGCCGTATCTTCGTCCGACTTATCGGTTGCGGGCTTGAGCTCATGCCCGCCCAAGGTAAGGGCATGGCCGCCAGCCATATACATGGTGTACATGTCGACCAGCTCGCCGCCCATATCACACGTGAGCAGATACCTGTCTCTTATACACATCTGACGCTGCCGACGACTTAATAGGTGTAG
>URFE01000027.1:0-17311 GCA_900546965.1 uncultured Collinsella sp. | reverse complement strand
CGTAGCGGGTGGTTTAAAGCTGGCCGCTGCGCGGCCAGCAGACTAAAGTCTTGAATAAAAGCGGCATTCTGTTTTTCGGAATGCCGCTTTCTTTTTATGCTGGTTATTTATCTGGCGTTAGCGAATATGTCGTGCGCTCTGCGTGTGGCAATATAAGATGGTTAATTGCGTTAAACGGAATTCGATGTTCTTGAGGGTAGGGGATTGATTTGGGTCGTACTGGGGATATGACGCCGCCTTTGCGTTGGCGGTTGGGTGTTGCTGGTGGGGTGGCGCTCGTTGTGCTGCTTGTTGACCAGCTGACCAAGCTTGCGGTTCGTGCCGTGGGCGACGCATTGCATGTGACCGTCATCCCCGGTGTCATCGACTTTATGTTTGTCCGCAATATCGGTGCTGCCTTTAGCATGGGTGAGGGACATGGCATCGCGTTTGCCGTGCTGGCGTTGGCGGTCATTATCGCTATTGCCGTGTACCTCGTTCGTGCACCCCAGCTCGCCCATCTTGAGGTTGTGGGCATGGCGATGGTTGCGGGCGGTGCTATCGGCAACGCTATCGATCGTTTGGCCTTTGGCTTCGTGACCGATTTTATTGCCACCACCTTCATCGACTTTCCCGTCTTCAATGTGGCCGATATCGGCATTACGGTCGGTGTTGTGCTGGCGCTTATCGGTTACATGTTCTTGAGTCCCGCCGCTCGCGAGGTCGATGCGACTGCTGAGCTCAATGCCCGTGATGAGGCCCGCGCTAAGCGCAAAGCCAAGCAGCGTGGGGAGCGTGCCCGCAAGATTCGCGAAAGGAATGAGCGTTAATGGCCGACATCCATATTCTTGTTGCCGACGATTGCTCTGGCCAGCGTCTCGACGCCTTTCTGGGTGCCAACGACGGCTGCCCCACGCGCTCTGCCTGCGCGCATCTGATCGAGGGCGGCGCCGTAATCGTGAACGGCGAGACCTGTCTGTCAAAAAAGTATGCCGTACGCGCCGGTGACCGCATCTCGGTCGACCTGCCCGAGCCGCACGATCCCACCGATGTGATTCCCGAGGCCATCCCGCTCGACATTCGCTATGAGGACGACTATCTCATTGTGCTCTCCAAGCAGCGCGGGCTGGTGTGCCATCCCGCCCACGGCCACGAGAGCGGCACGCTTGCGAACGCCTTGGTCTATCACTGCGGTATCGACCATCTGGGTACCGTGCAGGGTGAGGACCGCCCTGGGATCGTGCATCGTTTGGATCGCGATACCTCGGGTCTCATGCTTGCGGCAAAGGACGACGACACCCAGCGCGCGCTTCAAAATCTCATTCGCACGCGCACGCTCGATCGTCGCTATATCACGCTCGTTCACGGGCACATCGCCATGGACGAGGGAACCATTAACACCGGTATTGCCCGCTCCACGCGCGACCGCGTCAAGATGGCGGTTTCGGACGACCCCTTTGCCCGTCAGGCCATTACGACCTTTAAGGTCCTCGAGCGCTTTGACTCCACGCGCTTTGACGACGGCTACACGCTTGTCGAGTGTCACCTGTTTACCGGGCGTACGCATCAGATTCGCGTGCATATGCGTCATATCAACCACGCCTGCGTGGGCGATCCACTTTACGGCAAGTGCGATGCGCGCGCCGACCAAGGCCTGACCAGGCAGTTTCTGCATTCCTGGCGCGTGGCGTTCGAACACCCCGTGACGGGGGAGCGCATTGAGTGCCGCGACGAGTTGCCGTGGGATCTCGCTGCTGTTCTCGACGATCTGGCTCCGCGCTCGCTCGGTCGCACGGCCGTTGGAGATGAAATCGTTCCGCAGCTCGGTCTTCTCGAAGCCTAGCCAGTATTAGGTGGTTTCTTGAACTCGGTAAGCCTGCGGTAAGATATACGATTGTTTACGTTACGCGTTGCTGGGAGCCTGCATGCTCGCCTTTTTACAAACCAACACACCCATCGTGATCTTCAACCAGATTGTCGTCACGCTGCTCACGGTCTGCTTTCTGTACCAGGTGGTCTTCTTTGTCATTGGCGCTCTTCGTGGCGAGGTCGCGCCTCCCAAGGCCAAAAAACTCCATCGCTATGCCTTCTTTATCGCGGCGCATAACGAGGAGGCCGTGATCGCCAATCTCGTTCGCTCCATCAAGGATCAGGATTATCCGTCCGAGCTTATCGAGGTCTTCGTGGTCGCCGATGCCTGCACCGACAACACGGCGCAGCTCGCGCGCGAGGCCGGTGCCATTGTTTACGAGCGCAATGACCTGGCCCGCAAGGGCAAGAGCTGGGTCATGGACTTTGGCTTCGACCGCATTCTCAACGAGTATCCCGACACGTTTGAGGGCTACTTTATCTTCGATGCCGATAACGTTATCTCCCGCGATTACGTTTCCAAGATGAATGATGCCTTTGACCAGGGCTTCCATGTGGTCACGAGCTATCGCAATTCCAAGAACTTCGGCAGCTCGTGGATCTCGGCTGCTAATGCCACGTGGTATCTACGCGAGGCGCGCTTCCTCAACAACGCGCGTAATATCTGCAAGACGTCCTGCGCTGTCTCGGGTTCGGGTTACCTTATTTCGGCGAGCGTGATCGAGGGCATGCACGGTTGGCAGTTCCACACGCTGACCGAGGACATTCAGTTCACTACGTTCTGCGCTATTCACGGTATTCGCATTGGCTATGCGCCGGCGGAGTTCTTTGACGAGCAACCCGTGACGTTCAAGGCATCCTGGAAGCAGCGTATGCGCTGGACCAAGGGCTTTTACCAGGTGTTCTTTACCTACGGTAAGCATCTGGTCAAGTCGACGTTCCGCTATCATCGCTTTGCCGCCTACGACATGTTCATGACGATCGCCCCGGGTATGCTGCTATCGCTGATCTCGATGCTCGCTAATGCGACGTTCTTGATTGTGGGTGGCCTTTCGCATGGTTTCTTGGCTACCGAAGTCGAGATGCAGGCGTGCGCCGCTTCGCTCATTATGACCTTCGCCATGATGTATCAGACCTTCTTTATCCTGGCGCTGCTCACGACTATCTTTGAGTACAAGCACATTCACTGCGCGCAAAAGTGGCGTCTGGTGACTAACCTGTTTACCTTCCCGATCTTTATGTTCAGCTATATCCCCATCACGGTGGCCGCGCTGTTCCTGAAGGTCGACTGGGTGCCGACGCAGCACGCCGTCAACGTTACCCTTGACGAGGTCATGCAAGGCGCCAAATAACCACCACCAAAACCACCGCAAAGGGGACAGGCACCTTTGTGGTGGTTTTTGCTTTTGCGATGCAGCTCGAGGAGGAGTCCGATGGTCTATATCCCGTTTTGGATTTGCATCTTTGCCGGCGTGGCAATTGATGCCCGAGAGCGACGGTTTCCCAATGGGCTTGCCGGCGCATGTGCCGTGACGGCGTTGGCGGGCGTTTGGCTCGACCTTGGTTTGAACACAGCGCTTGACCACGCCGGTCTTGCGGTCATCGTCTACCTTGGCCTTGTGCTTACCGAGTCGCTCTGGCGGCGCCTTCGCCACGCCCCGGGCATCGGCATGGGAGATGCCAAGGCACTCTTTGCGCTTTGCACGCTCGACCCTATGGGCGGCATCGTCGCATTTGCCACTGCGCTCCTGGTCCTTGCCGTCTCCTGCCTCATCACAAAATCGCGCTCCCTGCCATTGCTCCCGTTTTTGGTGCCGATTTTTGCCATAATCGAGGTCGTGGGCTGCACATTGTAACCGATTGCGCATCCTTCTTAAGGAGCATGCCATGGCAACTAATCAAGAAACGGCCGTCATTAAGGCGCGCATGGACCGTATTCCCTCGGCGTTGTCGCCCGAACTTGTCGAGCGCATTGCCGCTGATCGTGCTTCGGGCTATGTCAACCCGTATCGTTGTAACGACGACCAGGTCATTCGTCGTATTGATCGCGCTGCCGACAAAGGCACGCTTATGCGTCCGGCGTTTATGCGCGATACCGAAAAGATACTTCATCTTCCGGCGTACACCCGTTATGCAGGCAAAACGCAGGTCTTTAGCTTCCGTAGCAATGACGATCTGTCACGCCGCGGTTTGCACGTGCAGCTTGTCTCGCGCATTGCGCGCGATATCGGTCGCGCCCTGGGGCTCAATTGCGATCTGATCGAGGCGATTGGCCTGGGTCATGACTTGGGACACACGCCTTTCGGCCATGCCGGCGAGCGCTTCCTCAACGATATCTATCATGAGCGCACGGGGCGTTATTTTTTCCATAATGTGCAGTCGGTCCGCGTGCTCGACGCGTTGTATGGCCGCAACGTGTCGCTCCAGACGCTCGACGGCGTGCTATGCCATAACGGCGAGTACGAGCAGCGTGTGTTTGAGCTCTCGGACATGAGTTCTTTTGACCAGTTTGACCAGACGGTTGAGGATTGCATTGCCACGGGCTATAGCGCAATTGAGCATCTGCGTCCTATGACGCTCGAAGGCTGCGTCGTTCGCATCTCGGATATTCTTGCCTACATCGGTCGCGACCGCCAGGATGCGATCGCGGCTGGCCTGCTTTCGCCCGACGCTTTTGATGATGGCCGGGGCGGTGCCTACAACAGTTGGATCCTCACGCACGCTTCCATCGATATCGTTGAGCACAGCTATGGTAAGCCGCGCATCGAGATGAGCGAGGACCTGTTTGAGGAAATCCGCCGAGCCAAGCGCGAGAACTACGAGAAGATCTATAGCAAGGGCGGTATCGAAGGCGACTCCGAAGCGGAGCTGCGAGAGGCCTTCGAAAAGCTCTACGACCGTTGCCTGCAGGATATAAACGAAGGCGACGAGTCCTCTTACATCTTTAAGCACCATGTTTCGCGCATAGAGCAGCAGCTTTCCTACTACGATCGCACCTATGACTGGCAGGACGACAAGGATCAAGCCGTGGTGGATTACATCGCGAGCATGACGGACGGTTATTTCTGTGAGCTGACGAGCAAGCTGTTCCCGGGTTTAAAGTTTCCGCATCGTACCTATATTAACGAACGGTAGTTCGTATCCTTTCGGTATACTGTTGGTCAACAACGATTTTGATTGATGCACGGGATGGCTATGGACGACCTTTTTTCTGCTTCGACGCGCGAGCGCTCCTTTCAGAATGCGCCGCTTGCGGTGCGCATGCGCCCCAATTCGCTCGACGAGTACGTGGGCCAGCAAAAGGCCGTCGGTAAGGGCTCATGGTTGCGTGCCGCGATCGAGCACGACGTGCTTTCGAGCGTGATTCTGTACGGGCCGGCAGGTACGGGTAAGACGACGCTGGCCCACATTATCGCCAACCATACCAAGAGCGAGTTTGTCGAGGTCAGCGCCGTGACGGGTACCGTAAAGGATCTTCGCCGCGTGATTGACGAGGCCAAGACGCGCCTGAATACGTACGACCGCCGCACCATCCTGTTTATCGACGAGATTCACCGCTTCTCCAAGTCTCAGCAGGATGCCTTGCTGCATGCGGTTGAGAACCGTACCGTCATTATGATTGGCGCCACGACGGAGAATCCGTACTTCGAGGTCAACTCGGCATTGCTCTCGCGCGGTCGCGTGGTGGAGCTTGAGCATCTTAAAGACGAGGATATCGCCACGCTTATCGAGCGTGCGCTCGAGGCGCCGCAGGGTTTGAACGGCAAGTTCTCGGCCGATGAGGATACGGTTAAGACCATCTGCACGCTGGCAGCGGGTGACGCTCGCTCGGCGCTCACGACGCTCGAACTTGCGAGCGAGATTGCCGTCACGCGTCCCGATACCGAGGGAACGCCAGCGCCCGCGGCGGGGGAGCGCTATCCCATCACCGTGGATGACGTGAAGATCGCCAACCCGCGTCGTGGATTTTCGTATGACAAAAACGGCGACATGCACTACGACATCATCAGTGCGTTCATCAAGTCCATGCGCGGTAGCGACCCCGATGCCACGATCTATTGGCTCGCGCGCATGATTGATGCGGGGGAGGATCCCAAGTTTATCGCTCGCCGTATTATGATTCAGGCTTCTGAGGATGTTGGCAACGCCGATCCGCAGGCGCTTTTGGTGGCGCATGCCGCGTTTAAGTCTGCCGAGGTCATTGGCTATCCCGAGTGCCGCATTAACCTGGCTCAGGCTGCACTCTATGTGTGTTTGGCCCCTAAATCCAACGCGTGTGAGGCTTCGATTGATGCGGCGCTGGCCGATATCCATTCTAGTGGGCTTCGCGAGGTGCCGAGTTATCTGCGCGATCGCCATCGCCCAGGCAGCGACGACTACGGTGTGTATAAATACCCGCACGATTATCCCGAAGGCTGGGTCGATCAGCGCTATTTGCCCGAGGGGCTGGAGCGCGGTGCGTTCTGGCAGCCTGCCGGGCGCGGCTGGGAAGAGTGGCGCGTAGAGCAAAGCGAGCGCGACCGCAGCGGGAATGCACCGAAGTAGCTGCTGATAATTTTGTCCCACGTTGCTGCTCTTGGCATGTTCGGTCCCCTTTGGGGTACCATGAAAAGCGTCTGTATTTCGATTTTTCCGGGAGGCTTGTATGAGTCCCATTCAAATCGCCCTGCTGCTGCTCGCCGTTGCCGGCGTGTGGGCCATCGCTGAGCTCGCGCTTACCCTGCGCAAGACACGCAATGTTGTCGACTCGCTCGATAAGACCGTGAACGACCTCAACAACACCATCGCCGAGGCTCAGCCTGTGGTGGCAAAGCTCGATGGCGCTGTCGATGAGCTTACGCCGGCGCTTGCCCAGATGGAGCCGCTGCTTAAGTCGAGCAAGACGGCAGTTGATGCCCTTACCTCCAATCTCGTAGAGGTCGAAGCCGTGGTTCGCGACATTTCCGAGGTTACGGGCAGCATGGCCGAGGCCAGCAATGCTGTGTCGAGCGTGACCGACTCTGCCGCCGGTGCTGTGCAGAAGCTCTTCAATAAGGTGAAGGCTCCTGCAGCCGACGCCGATCGCAAGCTCGCCGCTGCCGCTGCGGAGGCCGAGCAGCCTACCGAGCGCGTCCTAATTGGCGAGGACGAGGCCGCCGCGGGCGACGATGATGGTCAGAAGTCTGTATCCAAGCCGGCTCAGTATTACACCTATACGCCCGCCGAGACCTCTGAGGAGTCCTGCGATGAGTAGCGAAGCAACCTGCCCTATCACGCTGACCGTTGCCGGTGACCCGCGTCTCGCTCGCCTTGTGCGCATGACGGCAGCCAACGTTGGTGCCCTGTGCTCTATGTCTGTCGATCGCATCGAGGACATCCGCATGGCTGCCGAGGAAGCCTTTATCTTTGGCTGCACGGCTGTTGATTCCGACGACATCTCAATCAAATTCGATGTCGATGAATCTCACGTTGGCATGACCTTTACCTTTGGCGATCAGGCCACCGTCGACGAGGATGACCAGGCTGCTGTTTATGCCGAGCTTATTTTGGCGAGCGTGTGCGACTCCTACGAAAAGACTGCGGCGCCCCTGACGCTTTCCCTCGACCTCAAGGCGGATATTTAATATGACCGAACGTTCCCGGAGCGGCAAGACCGCTTGGGACAAGGAGAAAACCCGCGAGCTGTTTCGTCGCTACAAGGAGACCGGTGATCCGGACGCCCGCGAACAGCTCGTCATGTCCCATATGAACCTGGTAAGGTTTCTTGCCAACAAATTTAAGAATCGCGGCGAGCCGCTCGACGACCTCATGCAGGTCGGCTATCTGGGTTTGCTCAAGGCTATCGACCGCTTTGACCCCGAGCGCGGACTCGAGTTCACGACGTTTGCGACACCCACTATCCTGGGCGAGATCAAACGCCATTTCCGCGACAAGGGCTGGAGCGTGCGCGTACCGCGTCGTCTGCAGGAGCTCTCGGCCAAGGTCAACCAGGCTACTGACAAACTTACCAACGAGCTGCAGCGTTCGCCCAAGGTTGAGGAGATCGCTGAGTATCTAGATGTGACTGTCGATGAGGTCCTCGAGGCTATGGAATCGTCTTCGGCCTATACCTCGGTGCCCATCGAGGCTCCTGGTGCGTCCGATTCCGACGATGCCCCTTCGATTCTCGACCGTTACGCCGACGACGACAACGAGCTCGACTTTACCGATGACCGCCTAGTGATCGAGGAAGCCATCCGTGATTTCTCGCCGCGCGAGCGCGAGGTGATCGAGCTGCGCTTTGTGAAGGGCATGACCCAGATCGAGATCGCCAAGAAGCTGGGTATTTCTCAGGTGCAGGTTTCGCGTCTGCTGCGCCGCACGCTTAAGAAGATTCAGGACAAGATCGACCCCGACGGAGTGATGATTCGTTCATGAGTGAGCACCCCCAACAAACCGATCGCGTGCTGCGCGACACCCGCATTCTGACGCTGCGCATTTGGGCTGTTGTCGGCTGCATTGTCATCGCCGCTGTCATCTTTAACCTTATGGGCATCCTGGCGCCGGTTATCGAGTTTCTCGCTGTTGGTTCCATCATTGCCTTTGTGATGTCCCCGATCACCAACTGGCTCGAGCACCATGGCGTGAATCGCGGCATCGGTTCGCTTATCGCGCTTATTGTTGTTGTTGCCGTGCTCGTCGGTGTCGTTTGCATCTTGTCGCCGATTCTCTTTGGTCAGATCATGGAAGTCCTGAGCCGCCTGCCCGAGCAGCTTCGTGTTGCGGGTGGCGATCTCAATGAGATGATCTCGCATGCCAAGACGCTCAATAACACGCCGCTCAAGGAGTATTTGGACGATAATCTTTCGTCCCTGGTTACCGTGGCGTCGAAGTATGTGTCTCAGATTGCTGCCGAGCTTGGTCGCGGTGTGTTCCCGCTCATCACCAATACGGCCTCGCAGTTGTTCGTGATCTTCCTTGGTCTGGTGCTTGCCTACTGGATGGCCTGCGACTACCCTCGCATGCACCACGAGATTTGCACCATCATCGGTCAGGAGAAGGAGACCTCGTACCGCTTTATGGTCGCCATCCTTTCTCGCTCTGTCGGCGGCTACATGCGCGGTATGGTCGTGACGTCCATCTGCGGTGGTTTCCTCGCCTTTATCGGTTTTATGATCATCGGCCATCCGTATGCGGCGCTCATGGCTATCTTTACCGGCATCATGCATTTGGTTCCGGTCGTCGGTCCCTGGGTGAGCGCAGCAATCGCCACAGTGCTCGGTTTCATGTTCAGCCCTATGTTGGCGTTATGGACGCTCATCGTGACGATGGTCGCGCAAAACGTCACCGACAACGTGATTTCGCCTAAGGTCATGCAGAGCTCGGTGCAGGTGCATCCCATCATGAGCCTCACGGCGCTCGTTATTGGCTCGGCACTCATGGGCCCTATCGGCATGATTATTGCCATCCCACTGTGCGCGGCCCTCAAGGGTATCTTCGTGTACTACTTCGAGAATGAGACCGGCCGCCAGCTTGTGGCCTATGACGGCGCCGTGTTTAAGGGCACACCGTACCGCGATGCCGATGGCAACCCGGTCGCCGCCTATGACGCGCTCGGCGACGACACCTTCATCTACGAGTCCGAGCTCATCGGCAATGAGACTGCGCCCGAGGCCAAGGCCATGCCCAAGCCCGAGCTCGATAATCCCTGGATTAAGCTCTCGGGCCTGCAGCCCGATGCGACCGGTTTCTTCAAGAACCCCTTCGCCAAGGACGATGACTCCAACTCGGACGACGATACCAAAACCGGCATCGACGGCTCCATGGACGACTCGGATTCTAAATAGGTCCTATTAACGTTTCTTGAAGTTGTAAATGACAAGAAACGCGAGCAAAGCGATTGATAAGGGGCCAGCAACATAGAAAAAGAGAATGTCAATTGCGCGTAGAGTGTAATAAGCCTTATCGCCGGATATTACTGCATACAACGCGTAGCCAAATGCTGGTTGGTTTGCGTACCAGCAGGAGAAAGCCAAAAGCGTTAAAAGTGCCGCTAACAGAAGTGCATTGAGGAAAAATCGTTTGCTTTTCATCGATCGCTCCTTTCGGGTGACTCTTATATGTAATTCTACAGCGGCCCTTTTCCAGAGGATCGTACAGCACTAAATAACGTGCACTTTCGCTGGAGGGTCGCTGTTTGGCGGCCCTCTTTTTTGCATGTGTGCGGCGGGATGGTAATATCGTTACGTTTGAACTGTTTCGATGTGAAACCGAGGAGATTCCCTCTATGAGTGCTGACTACCCGTCAATGACTACGGCCGAGATTCGCTCCAAGTTCCTCAACTTCTTTGAGGAGCGCGGTCTTAAGCTCTATCCTTCTTCGTCCCTCGTCCCCGACGATCCTTCGCTGCTGCTTGCCAACGCCGGCATGAACCAGTTTAAGGAGTACTACCAGGGCAAGAAGACCATGAAGGAGATCGGCGCGATTTCCTGCCAGAAGTGCGTCCGCACCAACGACATCGATTGCATCGGCGAGGACGGTCGTCACCTGTCGTTCTTCGAGATGCTCGGCGATTTCTCTTTTGGCGGCGTCTCCAAGGAGCAGGCTTGCGCATGGGCCTTTGAGCTCATCACCAAGGAGTTCAAGCTGCCGCTCGACCGCCTGTACTTTACCGTCTTTACCGAGGACGACGAGACCCACGACGTGTGGCGTTCTCTGGGCGTTGCCGAGGACCACATCTCCCGCCTGGGCGAGGACGACAACTTCTGGGCCGCTGGCCCCACCGGCCCCTGCGGTCCGTGCTCCGAGATCTACTTTGACATGGGCGAGGAGGTCGGCTGCGGCAGCCCCGACTGCAAGCCTGGCTGCGACTGCGACCGCTTCCTTGAGTTCTGGAACCTTGTGTTTACCCAGTACGACCGTCAGGAGGACGGCTCCATGCCGGAGCTGCCGCACCGCAACCTCGATACGGGCATGGGCCTGGAGCGCATGGCCGCCATCATGCAGCACAAGACCGCCAACTACGACGGCGATCTGATGCAGCACCTCATCAAGCTGGGCGAGAAGATTAGCGGCAAGACCTATGACGCCGACGATTACTCTGGCGCCAGCCGCTCCCTGCGTATCATCGCCGACCACTCCCGTGCCGTCGACTTTATGATCTCGGACGGCATCCTTCCCGGTAACGAGGGTCGCGAGTACGTCCTTCGCCGCCTGCTCCGCCGTGCCGTGTTCCACGGTCGCCTGCTGGGTATCGAGGGTGCCTTCCTGACCAAGTTCATCGACGAGGTCAACGCTCAGATGGGCGAGGCCTATCCTGAGCTGCTCAAGAACGTCGCGCTCGTCAAGGGTATCGTCGCCTCCGAGGAGGAGCGTTTCTCCACGACGCTCGACAACGGTCGCGTCTACCTGGATGAGGCCCTGGCAGCGCTTGCCGAGGGTGCTGTGCTTCCGGGCGATGTTGCCTTTAAGCTGCACGACACCTTTGGTTTCCCCATCGACCTGACCGTCGAGATCGCCGGCACCGCTGGCCACGATGTCGACATGGACGGCTTTACCGCCTGCATGGAGGACCAGAAGGCCCGCGCCCGCGCTAACGCAAAGGGCGATGCCTGGGGCAGCTTCAACGATGTGTGGGTCGAGCTTTCCGACAAGGTCGCAGCGACCGAGTTCGACGGCTATGACAACGATGTGATCGAGGGCGCCAAGGTTGTCGCCATCGTGCGCAACGGCGAGTCCGTCGAGTCCGCTGCCGCCGGCGAGGACGTCGAGGTCGTGCTCGACCGCACCCCGTTCTACGCCGAGATGGGTGGCCAGCAGGGCGATGCCGGAAAGCTTTCCGCCGAGGGCGTTGTTCTTACCGTTTCCGATACCAAGAACCACAATGGCCTGTACGCTCACGTCGCGCACGTTGCCGAGGGCACGCTGACCGTCGGTGCCGCTGTGACCGCCGCGCTCGACGCCGAGCGCCGTGGCTTCCTGCGCCGCAACCACACCGCCACGCACCTGCTCGACGCTGCCCTTAAGCAGGTCCTGGGCGAGCACGTCTCCCAGGCCGGCTCGCTGGTGACGCCCGAGCACCTACGCTTTGACTTCACGCACTTCGAGGCCCTGTCCTCCGAGCAGCTCAAGGCTGTCGAGGACCTGGTCAACCAGCAGATCTTCGCTTCCAAGCCGGTCGTGACCCGTGTCATGGGCATCGACGAGGCTAAGGCTGCCGGCGCTGTCGCCCTGTTTGGCGAGAAGTATGGCGACGTCGTCCGCGTTGTCTCCGTGGGCGCTGAGGACCAGCCGTTCTCCCGCGAACTCTGCGGTGGCACACACGCTGCCAACACCGCCGAGATCGGGCTGTTCAAGATCATTTCCGAGTCCTCCACGGGCTCCAATGTCCGCCGTATCGAGGCCGTGACCTCTAAGGGTGCCCTCGACTATATGGCCGACCGCCTGGCACTCGTTGACGCCGCTGCTACTGCGCTCAAGTGCCGCGTCGACGAGGTTCCCGCTCGCGTGGAGAACCTGCAGGCCGAGCTGCGCGAGACGTCCAATAAGCTCAAGAAGGCTCTGACCGGTGGCTCCTCCGACGCCATCTCCAGCGCCATCGAGGGCGCCGTCGAGCTGAATGGCTACAAGCTCGTTGTTGCTGAGCTTCAGGGTCTCGAGGCCGCTGACCTGCGCAACGTTTGGGATACCGTGCACCAGAAGGTCGCCGGCCCTGTCGCCTGCGTTGTTGCCAGCGTGACTGAGAAGGGCACTCCGGCCCTGCTCGCTGCCGGCTCCGATGACGCCGTCAAGGCCGGTTTCCACGCCGGTAACGTGATCAAGCAGATCGCGGGTCTGGTCGACGGTCGCGGTGGCGGTCGTCCCAACATGGCCCAGGCCGGTGGCAAGAATGCTGCCGGCATCGCCGATGCCCTCGCGGCCGCTAAGACCGCGCTCGGCGCCTAAGAATCTAAGAAGTCGCTGTGGTTGCGCTCGCGCTGGACATAGGGGAGACCAGGATTGGCATCGCCGTCTCGAGCCGTGATGGCAAGATGGCGATGCCTGTCAAGGTGCTTCCGGCTGCCGAGGTCACCGGTATGTCCAAGACGTTCCGCTACCTGGTGGAGGACTATGAGCCCGATATCCTGGTAAGCGGACGTCCCCTGACCATGGCCGGTGAGCCCGGCCCTCAGGCCGAGCGCGTTGCCGCTGTGGCGCAAAAGATTGCCGACGAGCTCGATCTTCCGTTGGAGTTTGAGGACGAGCGTCTGTCCTCGCAAGAGGCCAAGCGTATCCTGCGCGAGCAGGGACTCAACGAAAAGCAGATGAGGGGCAAGATCGACATGATTGCCGCCAGCCTGTTTTTGCAGACGTGGCTCGATCGTAAAAACGAGGAGGTTTCGCATGCCTAGTGCTTCCGATCCGCGCCAGCCGAATCGTACACAGCAGCCGGCGTCGCGCCCTGCCCAGCCTGGCCAGCGTCCGGCACAGCCGACGCAGCGCGCAGCTCAGCCTGCCGCGCGCCCGGCGCAGTCCTTCTCTCGTTCGGCCCAACCTGTTCAACGGACGGGTCAGCAGCCTTCTGCTCGTTCGGTTCAGCATTCGGCTTCTCACGCGGCTCAGCAGCCCACTGCTCGTACGGCCCAGCCTGCAGGCGGCACCCGCTTTAAGCAGCAGGCACCTACCCAGCGAACGCAGGCCCCCCAATCGCATTCGCATCACGCTCGCGGTTCGCATGGCGTTGCTCCGGCGACCCGCTCGAGCTACAACACGCATGCTCGTCGCGGTGCTCAAAAGAAGAGTTCTCCGGGTCCCATGATCATCGGCGTTGTGGTGTCGGTGCTCGCGCTTGCTGCGATCGCTTTCTTTGTCGTACCGGCCGTCAAGGGCTTCTTTGCCGGTGGGGATACCAAGGTCACGGCTGGTCAGCAGGTTACGGTGACCATTCCCGATGGTGCTTCGGGCGATACTATCGCCTCGATTCTCTCCGAGAACCATATCGTCGAAAATCCCAAGGATTATTATGCGGCGGTGAAAAAGCTCAACGCCGATATGTCGCTCAAGCCTGGTGATTATTCGTTCACCACACTCATGGATGCGACCAAGGTTGTTCAGCAGCTCATGGAAGGCCCCAACGCGGGCTCCAGTGCGCTGACTATCCCTGAGGGCCTGACGGTCGATCAAGTCGCCGACCGTGTGGCCCAGGCCTACGACAGCATCTCTAAGGAAGACTTCCTCAACCAGGCCAAGGCCTCCAACTACGTGGACGACTATAGCTTCCTTAAGGGCGCCGCCAACGATTCGCTCGAGGGTTTCTTGTTCCCCAAGACCTATTCGTTGGGTGATTCGCCGACGGCCGATGGCGTGATTCGCGCTATGCTCGATCAGTTTAAGACCGAGTACAAGTCGCTTGACTTTGCGAGCTGCGAAGCCAAGATCAAGGAACGCTACGGTGTGGAGATGTCCGACTACGACATCGTCAACTTGGCCTCTATCGTTGAGCGCGAGGGCCTCAACGCCGACCAGCGCGCGCACGTGGCCTCGGTCTTCTACAACCGTCTTGCCGGCAAGCTCGATGGTCTGCGCTATCTCAACAGCGATGCGACCATGATGTATGTCACCGGTGGCGAGGTTACCGCCGACGACCTGCAGAGCGATAGTCCCTATAACACCTACAAGCACGAGGGCCTTCCGCCCACGCCCATCTGCTCTCCGTCGCTCGAGGCACTCAAGGCCACGCTTGAGCCGACCGACTCCGATGACCTGTATTTCTACATTACGCAGGACGATGAGTACTTCTCGCAAACCTACGAAGAGCATCAACAGTCTTGGAATTAGCATGAGGATTTTTAGCCCCAAACGTTACGTTGCCTCGGTCGATCGCATCGACCTTGATACCCTTTGGGCCGACGGCAAACGCGCCATTCTGCTCGATCGCGATAACACCCTGGTGCCGCGCGACACCGAGCAGGTTCCCGCCGCGGTTTCCGCTTGGCTCGATACCGCCCGCGCCAAAGGCTTTAAGCTGTGCATGGTGTCCAACAACTGGCATCGCGACCAGGTCATGGCATCAGCACGCGAGCTGGGACTCGAGGCCATCAGCCATGCCATGAAGCCGGCGCCGTTTGCCCTCAAGGCGGGTCTTAAGCGCCTCGGCGCCACGGTCGACGAGGCGGTGCTGATCGGTGATCAGCTCTACACTGACGTGTGGAGCGGTAATTTCGCCGGCGTCGATACCATCCTGGTAAAGCCGCAGGCGACGCAGGACCTGTGGTATACGCAGATCTTCCGTATCTTTGAGCGCCGGGCCCTGCGCGACCTTCCCTGCGAGGAATAGGTCTCGTCATGTCCCAGCACACCAAACACGGCTGCGACCATATCTTCTTTATCGGCTTTTTGGGCGCGGGCAAGTCGACGCTCGCGCGCAACGTCGGCACCATGTTCAAGCGGCGTTTTATCGATACCGACCGCCTGGTCGTGCGCCGTTGCGGCAAGTCGGTAACCGAGATTTTTGAGACCGAGGGCGAGGATCGTTTTCGCGAGCTCGAGACCTCGGCGCTCCGTTCGCTCCAAAGCGAGCGCAGTCTGTTGGTTTCGTGCGGTGGCGGTATCGTCGAGACGCCGGTGAATATTGAGCTGATGCACGAAATGGGTACGTGCGTGTACCTCGAGGGCGACTTCGAGGATTCGATTCGCCAGATTCGTCGGTCCGACACGCGCCCCGATTTCCGCTCGCCCGAGCATGCCGCGCGCCTGTTTGAGCATCGCCGTCCGCTGTATCGCCAGGCCGCCGATATTACCCTTGATATTCGCAACAAGTCCTTCGAGGACGTTTCCTACCTTTGTGCCGAGATGCTTTTGGAGCGTGGGCTGCTATGATTCGCCGTCAACTGATCAATTTCCAAAACCGCAGCGTCGATGTCCGTGTCGGATTGGGTGCGTTCGATGAGCTGTCGCGTATGTTTGCCTCGGCCGTGGGCAAGCCTAAGCGCGCGATGGTCGTTTGGAACACCGCCACATCCGAGCGTTTTGGTGAAGTCGTCGAGCATGCGCTGGTCGACGCCGGTTTTGCCGTGTCGCCGCTAGTCCTCGAGGTTTCGCCTGCTGGTGCCACGCTGGCCGATGCTGATGCTATCTTTGGCGCCCTGTCTGCCAACGGCGTTACCTGCGACGATCTGGTTGTCGCCGTTGGCGATGCCGCAACCTGCTCGGTTGTTAGCTGGTGCGCAAACCAGTGGTGCGGCCGAACCGAGTGCGCGCTGCTGCCGACGACGTTCGACGCCATGCTCACGGTCGCGACGACCATGAAGCCGCTCGTCGCCTCGTCGGCCAATGCGCTTCCCGCTATCGCGTTCCGTCCCGAACCGGGCTTGGTCGTGTGTGACCTCGACCTTGTTCGTGAGGCGGACCCCGAGGACCTCAAGCTCGGCTTTGTGGTGCTTGTTGGCACCATGCTTTCGAGCAGCAAGTCCCGCTGGAATCAGTTTACTGAGACCGTCCCCGAGATTCTCGCGGGCGAGGAGGTCGCGCTCGTTAATGCCGTTCAATGGTCTCAGACTGCCCGTAAGGACGTACTGATGGCCACAAACCCGAGCGCTCGCCATGCGCTCGATTTTGGCAAGACGGGGGAGTGTACCCTGCGCGCCTGCTTGGGCGATGCCGCTTCGCAGGTCCCTGCCTACCAGCTGTTATCCGAGGGCATGCGCTTTGAGGTGCGCCTAGCACATGATGCCTGCGACTTTGATATCGATTACGTCTTTGAGGTCGATGACTGCCTGGAGGACTTTGGTATCGAGGAACTTGCCTTCGATCTGGAGCCTGTCGCATATATCGAGGAGTTCCGCAGGCAGCAGTTCGCGCGCTCAAACCGCAGCATGCTGCCGCTGCCCGCGGCACTCGGCGCCATTCGCCTAACGAACGTTGAGGACGAGGTTCTTGAGCGCCATGCTCACGCCTACTTGGCTTCTCGTAAAGAACTTCTCTAAGATTTATTGACTTCCATCGTCTTTCGTATCATGTTGAGGGGCGGGTTTCCAATCGGTTGCGGATCGCATGCGATTCCGTCGTTCGGTTGAGACCCGTCCCATCTATATAGAGACAACAAGAAAGGAATCTGCATGTCTGAGTTTGCTGCCGGTCCTGCCGGTCGTATCGAGCGCGTCCGTGCCCTGATGGTCGAGCGTGGCTACGACGCTATCGTGGTACGCGACGAGGCCAATCTTCGTTGGCTCACGGGCGTGAAGGGCGTCTTCGACTACACCTTCGAGTTCCCGCACGCGGCGTTTATTACGGCCGACCAGTGCCTGTTCCATACCGACTCGCGCTACCTCAACAGCTTTGAGGAGAACACGCCCGCCGGCAGCCCCTGGGTCTACGACATGGACGAGGGCACCATCCCCGGTTGGGTCGCCGGCAAGATCGCGGCCAACAAGTGCCGCGTCTGCGCTGTCGAGGACGACATGCAGATCAACTTCTACCCTGTCTCTTATACACATCTGACGCTGCCGACGACTTAATAGGTGTAGA
>URFE01000026.1:0-17696 GCA_900546965.1 uncultured Collinsella sp. | reverse complement strand
ACTGCGGGAACGGCCTATCCGCTCAAAGTGTTCGGCTGAGATCGGAAATCAACCTGTTTCAAATGGCCTTGTTTTCAAATGGGGTGGTTTTGCAACCGTCATACGCGCGCTGTGCGAACGTGCCCCGGCTCGGATAAGATGGTGCGATCGAGTTCTACCGCGCTCACCGCAAGTAGTTTTTACGGCTGAGTTGGCTTATGCCGAAAGGGGCCCGTATCCGTTGGGATGCGGGCCCCTTTCGGCATCCGCGTGCGGTGCCATTCGCTGTCTGTAAATATACGTTTACAGCTAATTTCATACCACTTGTCGGAATGCGGACGCTGTCCTTGCATGTCGGGCGTACATTGAACGTGGTTTTTCGCGTGAAACCACGAATCGGTTGTCAGTCCTGAACAAGGAGGCCCAGCATGACGCTTGCCAAACCCATCAATAAATACATCGACTATATCGATGCCCCCGAGGACACGTTTGAGCAGTATGTCGAGAAGGCGTTAAAGTACAACTTTCGCTGCGTATTTGCGAACCTTCAGGAGTACGAGACGGGCCGCGCCATGCTCGAGGGCTCTGACATCATCCTTGCCGGCGCCATCGACTTTCCCCAGGGCACTATGACGCTTGAGGAGAAGCTTGCGAGGTTTGAGGAATACGCTGCGTGTGGCTTTACCGAGATTGACTACGTTTTGAATCAGGAGTCGATCGAGAACCGCGATTTTGATGCCATCGAGCGCGAGATGACTACCATTGCTGATTTTTGTCGCGCGCATGGCATCACTGACAAGGTAATCGTCGAGATGTGCAAGCTGGACGGCGACGACGCCGCCAAGCGCCGTGTATGCGAGATTGCGCTGGAGGCCAGGCCGGGATTCCTTAAGACATCGACCGGCAGAAGCTTTGGCGGTGCTAAGCTCGAGGACGTGCGGCTGATGCACGAGGCGCTCGGCGATGCCGTGGCAATCAAGGCGGCGGGCGGTATCCATAATTACGAAGAGGCTTGCGCATTCATCGAGGCCGGCGCCAGCGCGTTAGGTGCATCGGCGGGCATCGCGATCGTCGAGGGCGCACCGACGGATGAGCGTCGCTAGCAGACGTATTTGACCTGAGCGATAAAGCTTCACGACCACACGCCGTTCATGTTCGGGACAATATGACATTTTTCCCGTTGCAAACGGAGTCGCGGTGGCTGTTCTGTATGATGACTCAGACAAGGTTATTCAATGACAGGGAGGCACATATGGCAATTAAAGCCATCGCAATGGATATCGACGGTACGCTCACCAACGACCAAAAGGTCATTAGCCCGCGTACGCGCGAGAAGCTGCTCGCGGCGCAGGAGTCGGGCATTAAGCTCATCTTGGCTTCGGGCCGTCCCGCATGGGGGCTGCACGCCTTGGCGCAGGAGCTCGACCTTCAAAACCATGACGGTCTGCTGGTTGCCTTTAATGGCGCGCATGTGGTCGACGCTCAGACCGATGAGGTCCTTTTTGACCAGGCCATGCCGGCTGACGAACTGCACCGTCTGATTGATCATCTGTACAATTTCGACGTGATCCCTATGATTTCGCTCGGTCGCGATCTGCATGTCGAGGATTCGTACCGCTGCATGATTACGCTGCCGGATGGCCTGCAGAAAAACATCGTCAAATACGAGCGCGATGCCTGCGACCTTAAGATCCGCGAGGTGGAGAGCCTGCATGAGGTCGTGGACACTTATCCCGTGGACAAGCTGCTGACGGCAGGCGATCCGGCCTACCTGCAGGCGCATTACGAGGAGATGTATGCGCCCTTTAAGCAGACGCTTTCGGGCATGTTTACGGCCGACTGGTACTTTGAGTACACGGCACCCGGTATTGACAAGGCCCGCGCGCTCGAGGGTGCCCTGCCCAAGCTCGGCATCGATGCCAGCGAGGTTGTATCGTTTGGCGACGGCCAGAACGACAAGTCTATGATTGAGTGGGCCGGCACCGGTGTTGCCATGGGCAACGCCGTCGATGAGGTTAAGGCTGTGGCCCAGATGGTGACCGCCAATAACAACGAAGACGGTATTGCGGTGGCGCTGGATAAGCTGCTGGGCTAGAATCGCCGATAATGCATGGTTCGGGCGCCTGCTTACAGGCGCCCTTTTGTTAGGGAGGGTGCCGTGTCCGCATTTCCGTTCGACGCCGTTATCTTTGACATGGACGGCGTCATTGTCGATACCGAGTATTATTACCTGGGCGAGACTGCCGCGTTTGCCAAGGAGCTTGGGCTTAACCTGACTCAAGAGGAGTTGAATGGGCAGGTCGGTACCTCGCATCAGTTCTTCCTGCATATGCTGGTCGATTGGTTTGAGCGCGCCGGTAAGGGGCATTTCACTGGCGAGGAAGCGTTGGCCCGTTGGGACGAGTGGGCGCATGAGCGTCCGCGCGACTATCAGGCTTTGATTAACCCAGGCGCCGTGGATACGATTCGAGAGCTGCCGCGCCGCGGCGTTCGCGTGGCGCTTGCCAGCTCGTCTCCCATGGATAGCATCGAGGAAGTGCTCAACGCATGCGGGCTGTCGGATGCCTTTGAGTATGTGGTGAGCGGCGAGCAGTTTAAGGAGAGCAAGCCCGAGCCCGACATCTACCTGCATGCGCTGGACCTGCTGGGGCTGCCTGCGAATCGCTGCTGCTGCGTCGAGGATTCGGTGCCTGGCATCACTGCCGGCAAGCGAGCCGGCCTGACAGTCATTGCCAAGCGCGAGGAGCGCTTTGGCTTTAGCCAGGATGCCGCGGACAAGATTATCGACCAGCTGCCGGAGCTGCTCACGCTTTCTTAGGAGCGCGGTAGTTGCGCGTTTTTCGGGTCTGATGAGTAAATACCCGATATTTTGGTGCGGCAGCAAGCATACTTTATGCTAATGCGGGCTTAAGGGCTTGTTGAATGCCCTTGAGCCCGCTTTTGACTTAATTGGGCTGGGAGAGGGTATATGCCACCGACTGAAGGACTAACTGACGGTAAAGCAGCGATACCGCTGTACCAACAGGTTATCGATATCATTAAAAACGAAATCAATTCCGGTGCCTACAAGGCGGGCGCGCGGATACCCAACGAATTCGAATTGGCTGAGAGCTATAAAGTTGGCCGCGTTACCGTGCGACGCGCTATTGAGGAGCTCGTCCAGCAGGGCTATCTAACGAAGCGACAGGGGAAAGGCACGTTTGTCAATGCCCCTAAGCTCAAGCGCAAAATTCGCCAGAAGGATGACGTCCAGAGTTTTTCGGACGCATGCCGCGTTAACGGAATGGAGCCGGGGGCGTGCGTCATTTCGAGAAAGATACTGCCGGCAGATTCTACCGAAGCGCAGTTCTTTGGTGTTCCCGTTGGAACTGATTTGATTTGCGTTGAGCGTGTACGTACTGCCGATGGAGTCCCCGTCATGCTCGAGAACAACATATACGTTTACGAGGACAACGCCTATCTATCAACGGCACCTCTATCTAACCAATCCATTTTTGAGTTCGTGCGCAACCGAACGGGCCGCACGCCCGCGTTTACCGACCCGTGCACGCTCGAGATCGCGTGCGCGTCGCCCGAGGTCGCTCGGCTGTTGGCAGTTCCCGTTGGCGAACCCTTGTTTTATATGGAAGCCTTCTTTTTCGATGAGCAGCGGCGGCCGTTTATCATCGGTCGTCAGCGGATCGTTGGGTCTCGCTACGTTTTTGACATCTAGGACATTGCGAATGGAAGCGCCCGGTGGATCATCTCACCGGGCGTTTCCATACCGTTCACGGCGCGAACACAACCGTTCAACCGCGTTGCGGCAATCAGTTTGAAATTATCTTGATGAAGGAAAAAGCTGCTGGTAATCTATGGGACGTCATAGAACGTTTGCATTGCGCAAACGTTGAAGCGAGATGCGATGCAGTCTCGAGTTCTTTGGAGGTATCTATGTCAGATACGAAGGCGAAGAAGACAAACAGACGTTTTAAGTTCAAATTACCGCATGTCTATACGATCATGTTCTTGCTGATCGTTGTCTTTGCGGTCCTGACTTGGATCGTTCCCTCTGGTCAGTATCAGCGCAAAACGATTTCGACAGCAGCGGGCGAGCGTGAAGTCGCCGTTGCTGGAACCTATGAACAGGTCGATAAGAACTACACCGATTCCGAGACCGGCGAGACCATCAATCTGGGCCAGGATATCTTCGCGGTTCTGCAAGCGCCCACCAAGGGTATCCAAGAGGCTGCCGACGTCGTTGCGTTCGTCTTATTGATTGGCGGATCGTTCGCAATCATCACCAAGACCAACGCTTTGAATGCCGGCATGAGCCGTGTGATTAAAAAGCTCAAGAACAAGGACATCCTCATCATTCCCATCACGATGACGTTGCTGTCCATTTGCGGCACTACGTTTGGTATGTCTGAGGAAGCCCTACCGTTCTATGCCATCTTCATTCCCATCATGATGGGTATCGGTTATGACTCGATGACGGCATTCATCATCTGCTTCCTTGGTCCTAACCTGGGATATTGTGCTTCGACCATCGACCCGTTTAATGTTTTGATCGCCCAAGGCATCATTGGCATCGAGGGTAATCCGCAACTGTGGCTGCGCGCCGTTTCTTGGGTCATCTTCACTGCCGTCGGTATCGCATGGGCCATGCGCTACGCCATGCGCGTCAAGAAAAACCCCGAGTCGTCCATTGTGTACGAGGACGATAAGCTCAAGCGTATCGAGTTTTCCGTGACCGATGCCTCCATCGAGGAAGAGTTCACTATCCGTCAGAAGCTCGTGCTTATCGATTTTGCTTGCGGTATGGGCATTATCGTCTGGGGTCTTGTTACCCAGGGTTGGTACATGAATGAGATTTCCGCCGTGTTCCTTGGCATGGGCTTGCTTGCCGGTATCCTGGGCGGCCTTGACCAGCAGACGATCGCAGAGGAGTTCGTTAAGGGTCTCGCCGACTTTGCGTACGCTGCCATCGTTATCGGTATCGCTCGCGGTATTCTGGTCATCGCCGAGGGCGGCATGATCATCGACACCATCCTCCAGGCGCTCGCTACCGCGCTTGCCGGTGCACCCGCCGCCGTCTACACCACGTTTATGTATATCGTCCTTGGCCTGCTCTCTTTGCTGGTTCCCTCGAGTTCTGGCCTGGCGGCGCTCACCATGCCCGTTATGGGCCCCCTGACCGAGCTCATGGGCCTCAATCCCGAGGCGGCCGTCACCGCGCTCCAGTTTGCCAACCAGACCATCAACACCATCAGCCCCGTGGCGGGCATGACGGTCGCTGGTCTTGCCGTGGCTAGGATTTCGTTTGGCCAATGGTGGAAGACCATTTGGAAGTTCTTCATTTTCATGGTCGTCTTTGGTCTGATCGTAACGGCAGTCTCTGGCATGCTTCCGGTGTAGGTGGTTGTGATGTCTGATCGTTTGACGGTCCTGACGTCTAAGAGCGTCTTTACCGGTACGGGGGACCTGCCGTTTGAAGGTTTCGTAGCGGTCCGTGGCAATCGAATTGAGGCTGTTGGCACCAAGAGTGAGGTAGCTTCGTATTTGACCCAGGCAGACGAGGTAGTTGACCTTGGCGACCGCACCGTCATGCCTGGCCTGATCGATGTGCATACCTTCTATACGGGCTGGGCGCTGCGGACGTTGGGGTCTGATCTGTCCGGCGTCGCTGATGCTAAAGAGGCCGTGTCGCTCTTGCGTGCATGGAAAGATGATCATCCGGATTGCGCGGCGGCTTTTGGCCACAACCTGCCCGAAACGTTGGCATCGGATGCCGAGAACGCAAATACAGCAGCTGCGTTTGACGAGTGTTTTGGTGATATCCCTGTCGTCTGCTTTACACCGGGCGCGGAGACCTGCGTTCTCAATGCTGCAGCCAGTGCGCGATACGGCTTTACACCCCAGGCGTGCTATGCCGAGAAGATCTGGCGCATGATGAGCGATTTCCTCGCGCTGCCCGAGGTGCGTGCCGGGTATTCGGACTACATGAGCATGCTTAACGAGCGCGGCGTTACCGCCATCAAGGAGATGGCGTTTGATGACTACTACGGCTTTGCCGACGAAATGGCTCGCCGTGAGGAATCTGGTGAGCTGACGGTTCGCGTCTCTATGATGTCGCAGCCGGTGGGTGCCGGTGCAAATCTGTCATATGCCCGCGAGGCACGAGAGCGCTTCCGGGGACCGTTCGTTCGTTTTTCTGGCTTCAACCGTATGACCGATCGCGGCGTATGGGCGGGGCTTGCCGAGATGATAGACCCCTATGAGGACTCGGCCGATGCAGGCGCTGCCGGCAAGACGGTCGTCGAGGAGCCAGAGTGGGATCTGATTGAGAACGAGCTGCGTGCAATTGATGCTGACGGCTTCCGATATTCCTTGCATTGCCAGGGCGATGGCGCCGTTCGTCGCACCGTGGCGCTCTATGCCTCGCTGCCTCGAGACGAGCATGGACGGTTGCTTCGCCGCCATGCGATTACCGATCTCGAGAACTCTGACCCGACCGATCTTGTCGAGTTTGGCAAGTTAGGTGGAATTTGCGAGGTCTATCCGCAGATTCTGACGCTAGACCGGCGCGAGGATTGCCTGTCGATGATGCGTCGACAAATTGGCGAGACGCGACTTTTGCACAGCTGGAATCGCCGCGGCATGGAAGATTCCGGATGCACAGTGTGCTGTGGCACGGATTTACCGCTGCTGATTCCGAGCTTGGGCGAGTCAATCTACAGTGCGTGCGGCGGATACTTCGACGACGGACTGCCCGTGAATGAGGTCAACGCGCTGACGCTTGTCGAGCTCTTGCGCGCTTGGACTGCCGGGGGCGCGTACGATCTGATGCGTGAAGACGAGCTGGGTACGCTCGAGGTCGGCAAGCTTGCCGATATCTGCGTGCTCGATCGGGATGTGTTCGACCTCGATTATCGCGACGCACGCGATCTTGCGGTTGATATGACGATGTCGGACGGACAAATCGTGTTCGATCGAAATAAGGAGGCATAAGATGTCTGAATCCAAACCGACGCTGCGCCGCGAGCAGATTGCGGGCATGAATATCCACTACATCATGTGGTCGCTCGATTACTTCCTTGATGTGCAGCAGCGCTTGGGCTTTGAGTCCATTGAGCTGTGGTGTGCAGAGCCGCATGTGACGCTCGACCATACGGGCTACTTTGAGGCTGAGGTCCTGGCGAAAAAGGCTGCAGACCGTGGGCTTAGGTATCGTACTCTGTGCCCCGAGAATGTTGTCTATCCTTGGCAGTACTGCGCACGCAAGCCGCTGCATGAACAGCGCAGCCTGGCGTACTTTAAGCACGGCATTGAGCTTGCCGAGGTACTTGGGTGCGATCGTATGTCCATCAACTCGGGCTGGGGCGACTGGGACGAGGACCGCGAGGAAGCCTGGAAGCGCAGCCGCGAGCACTTGTCCATTCTGGCGGAGTATGCCGGCGAGCACGGTCTGGTGCTTACGATGGAAAGCCTGCGTCCCGAGGAGAGCAACCTTGTGACGACGGTTTCCGATGCGAAGCGCATGATTGACGAGGTCGCGAGCCCGTACTTACAGCCCATGGTTGATACAACTGCGATGGGCGTTGCGGGCGAGACGCTCGAGGACTGGTTTGCCGCCTTTGGTGATGGGGCAATTCACGAGATGCACTTTATCGACGGTGACCCGTATGGCCATCTGGTGTGGGGCGATGGCAAGCACGATATGGACGCCTTCGTCGCCGCACTCAACGCCCATGGTTTTGACGGCATGCTGGGCCAGGAAATCACGGACGGTCGTTACTACGATGACCCGGCCGCGGCAGATGCCAAGAACATGGCCGCATTCGAGAAATATCTGATTGACTAAAACAACTATCGGCCACGCAGTCAACGTCATTGATTGCGGGTCAAATAAGAAAGGAACTGGATATGAACGCACACGATCTGATCAAAGAGGCAATTGCCGAGAAGGGCAAGTTCGACAGCGTCTACTGGATTGCTTGCGGTGGCTCCATGATCGATTTGATCCCGGCTCATGAGCTTCTGCAGCGCGAGGCAACCACCTTCACTTCGTATATCTATACCGCACGTGAATTCGACATTATGCGTCCGCGTCGTCTGGGCGAGAAGTCCCTGGTCATCGCTTGCAGCCACAGTGGCAATACCCCGGAGGTCGTCGAGGGCTGCGAGATTGCCCTTGCCGCCGGCGCTACGGTGATCGCCCAGACCGACAACGCTGGATCCAAGATCGACTCCGGCAAGTGGACCACGTGGGTCTACCCATGGGGCGAGGGTGTGCCGCAGGCCGAGGTCCCCGCTGGCATTTCGCTGTCGCTTGCGGCAGAGCTGCTCGATCAGCAGGAAGGCTACGCCGATCTTGCCGATATGTATGCCGGTATCGCCGAGATGGATAAGATTCTTCCCCCGGCACGCGAGAAGGTAAATGCCGAGCTGGGCGATCGCTTTGCCAAGCTTTGCCAGGAGCACGAGTTCTTCTACATTCTGGGCAGCGGTCCCAACTTTAGCCAGACCTACGGTTTCGCTATCTGCTCTCTTATGGAGATGCAGTGGCAGCACTGCAGCTACATCCACTCTGCCGAGTACTTCCATGGCCCCTTCGAGGCTACTCAGGATGGCGTTTTTTACTTCCTGCAGATGGGCTCCAGCGAGTGCCGTGCTATGGACGAGCGCGCCCTGGCGTTCCTTAAGACGCATACCGATACGCTGATGGTGCTCGATGCCAAGGAGTACGGTATGGAAGCCGTGCCGGCGAGCGTCCGTGCCTATCTGGACCCGGTGCTGTTCTACGCCATGAATTGCGAGCTGCGTGCTGCACGCGGCAAGGTGTTTGATCACGATCCTGATTTCCGTCGCTATATGGGTGTTGTCGAGTACTAGAAGGGACAAAGGCCATGGCATTTAACGTTAACGCGCTCGGATTTGGCGACAACGTCGTCGATCGCTACGAGCATATCCACACCATGTATCCTGGCGGCAACGCGGTGAACTTTGCCGTCTATGCCAAGAAATGCGGTGCCGCACGCTCCGCATACATGGGCATTTTTGGCAATGACGCCGCTGCCGAGCATGTCATTGCAAGCCTCGAGGATGAGGGTATCGAGCTTGATAAGTGCGAGCAGATGATTGGCGAGAACGGAGCGGCTCGCGTGACCGTCGTTGACGGTGACCGTGTCTTCCTTGGCTCCAACGAGGGCGGTATCCGTGGCGATGCGCGCTATGTCCTCGATCGCTTTGACCTTGCGTACATGAAGCAGTTCGATGTGGTTCATTCGGGCAACTATTGCTTTACCGAGCGCGAGCTGCCCAAGTTGAAGGCTGCGGGCATCACGGTTTCTTTTGACTTCTCGGACGACTCCACCGACGAGTATTACGAGCAGATTGCGCCCTACGTCGATTTCGCTTTCTTTAGTGCGGCGGATGCCGCGAGTGAGGACGAGATTCGCGAGCGTCTGGCATGGGTGAAGGGCTTGGGTCCGCGTTTTGTGTCGGCTACGGCGGGCGCCGAGGGCTGCATTGCTTACGACGGCGAGCGTTATTACCGCCAGCTGGCTAAACCGGTAGCGGACATGAAGGACACCATGGGGGCGGGCGACTCGTTCCTCACCTCGTTTTTGATGTGCTATCTCGATTCCGCCAAGCGTGGTGAGGACGGCGCCGAGGCCATCGAGCGCGCGCTCGACTTTGCTGCCGGGTTTGCCTCGACCGTGTGCGGCATGGAAGGTTCTTGGGGCCATGGAGCGCCGATCGTCGAATAGCTTAAGAAAGCGTACGGCGGTCTGGCTATGAGGCCTTGGACAGCCGATGCAAAACAATAAGCGAAACGCGAAAAGGGGGCTCGCCATGCGGTGGGTCCCCTTTTGAACATTGGAGAAGACCATGGGTATTAAAGCGTGTGCGGCTGGTTTTTGCTGCGCGGACGTCTATCAAAACATCGGCGTGTTCTATCCGACTGGTAATGGCATTGACTGGGGTATCCATCTTGCACGAATGGGCGTTTCGGTATCCGCCGTGTCGGTTGTCGGCAAGGACGAGTACGGAGACAAGATGAGGGAGGCGCTGGCCACTGAGGGGTTCGATATCTCACATCTGCGGGTGGAGGATGGCGACACCTCGGTGATGCTCATGGCGTTGAAAGACGGCGTCGATCGCGTGCATCTCGAGGCAATCGATGGCGTAATGGAGACATATCGACCGAATGAAGACGACCGGGCGTTTATCCTAGAGCATGACATCATTCATACCGACCTGTTTGGCAATTGTTTGGACCTCCTGCCCGAATGGCATGATGCGGGCAAGACGGTGGTAATGGACTTCTCGGTGTTCAGCCAGGATCCCGAATATGCCTGTGAGACTCATTTTCCTTACGTAGACTACGCGTTCATGTCGTTTGAAGAGGACACTCCGGAGCTACGAGACTGGGTGCGCCACGTGCAGGAATTGGGACCGCGCGTTGCGGTTGCCACGCTTGGCGAGAAGGGAAGCATTGCCTATGACGGTGAGCGCTTCTATGAGTGCGGGATCGTACCGGCGGAGAAGGTCGTTAACACCGTGGGTGCCGGCGACTCGTATATTGCCGGGTTTACCAAGGGCGTGATCGATGGCCTTGATATTCCGGCGTGTATGAAGGCGGGCGCTGAGCTGTCGTCCCGAGTGATTGGTTCGTTTGAGCCGTACTAGGGTCAAATGCCTGGAAAGGAGTACGAAATGGTTATCGACATGTTGGTCCATCCTATGCTCTACGGCGAGATCTGTAAGCCGGGTGATGAGCCTGATGGATTCGGCTTTTGGTCACGAGAATTTGGTATGGGGCATATGGGCCCCATGGATTGGGATGAGCTTCAAGTCGAGATGGACGTCTGCGATGTGCAGAAGAGCGTGCTCATGCCGCTCGATGTAACCACGGCATGCGGAGGACACTTTGGCACCAATGACCAGATTGCCATGCTGGTTGCCGCGCATCCCGATCGTCTGTGGGGATTTGCGAGCGTAGACCCGCAGGTGAGCGGTGCCGCAGACGAATTGGAGCGTGCCTTTACCGAGTTGGGGGCAAAGGGGCTTTGCCTGCATCCTGCAAAGCAGGGTTTTGCCCCCGATAATGCTGTGGCCGAGCCGCTTTACGAGCTGTGCGAGCGCTATAACAAGCCGGTGGTTTTCCATGCCGGTATGTCTTGGGAGCCTGGCGCAGAGCTCTCGCGCAGTAACCCGCTTGCATTTGAGCACACAATCGCAACGCATCCAAACGTGCGCTTTAGTTTGACCCACTTTGGCTGGCCCTGGGTGCGCGAGGCCGTGGCGATGCTGCTCAAGTATCCCAACTGCTACACGGACACCTCTATCACTTACATCGATTCGCCCGAGGAGATGATGCAGCGTCTTTTCACGGTCGATATGGGGCCGCTGTGGTATGAGCGCGCGCTATCGCACCAAGTGATGTTCGCCAGCAATACGCCGCGCTTTCGTGCATTCAAACTCAAGCGGGCGCTCGATACCGTGCCCATGCGCGATGATGCGCGAGAAAGGCTCTACTGGGGTAATGCCCTGCGTTTTCTTGAAGGGGATGAGTAAACATGGTGACGCTCGAGACATTGAGCTATCTATCGACTGCTCCGGACCAGTTCATCGATATTACCGAGGACGTGCACGCTGCCATCGAACGCAGCTCGGTGACCAATGGCTTGGCAGCGATTATTTTGTCGCATACGACCTGTGGAATCGTGGTAAACGAGGGGCTGCCCTGCGTGGAGACGGATCTTATGGAGACGCTTGATCGCATCGCCCCACTCGATGCCCCCTATGCGCATGCACACTTCCTGCCGAGCTATGGAGCCACCGGCAACAACTCCTGTGGGCATATCAAGAGCATGATTTGTGGAAACAGTTGCTTCTTTCCCGTCCAAGATGGCCACATCGTGTGCGGAAGTGCCCAGAACATCTATCTTGCGGAGTTTGACGGTCCGCAGAAGCGAAAAGTGTACGTCGAGGTGCTGGGGGAGTAACGTCCCTGCGATAATGAACTGCACCCCAAAACTTGGACGGCTCAAATAAGAACTACACCGCAAGGGACTGGCTCCGGAACTCCTCCGGGGTCAGTCCCTTCAGTTTAGCCTGCGTCCTCTGCCAGGTGATCCGTTGTATTATCCGGGTAGAACCGTATCGCAGGTCGTGGAAGCCGCCAAGTGCGATCTCGAAGCGTTGCAGCAGGGCGGTGTCGATGGCATTTTGATTACCAATGAGCTCTCGATACCCTATGAGCAGCACGTTTCTCCCTCAACCCTTGCATCGATGGGCTATGTAATCGGGGCTCTATCCCATGATCTGTCGACCCCTTGGGGAGCTGAGGCTATTTACGATGGCGATGCCACAATCGAGCTGTGCGCTGCCGTCGACGCGCAGTTCACGCGCTGCAATTTTTGCGGTGCCTGGGCCGGTGGTCTCGGGCTGATTAACCGAGATTTCGCGCACACCATGCGTCGCAAGGCGGCGCTGCGCTTGGACGACCTCAAGCTTTTTCACTTCATCACGAGCGAGGGGGGAGGTTTATCTCAACGACCGCACGACTGCGGACATTGCCGATTCACTTCTCTTTAATTGCCTACCGGATGCGATGGTCATCGGCGGTTCGGCTACCGATATTGCCGGGGTGATTACGCAGCGTGCGGCAGAGGCGACGGGGCTCGCGGCAGGGACACCTGTCTTAGTGGGAACGGGCGACTCTGGTGCCGAGGCCATTTCGACGGGTGTATTCCGTCCCGGCGATATGATGGTTCAGTTGGGGAGTACGGCGTATTTCATCTACCTAGCTGATCATATGATCGATGATGCCCGCCTGTGGCCAGGGACGTTTATCATTCCCGGAACTTACGGGATCTGCGCGGGGACCAATACGGCGGGTGCGCTCACATCGTGGCTGCGCCAAGAGCTGTATCGCGATGTCGTGGAGGCCGAGGACCACGGTGGCCCCGATGCATATTCGGTTATGGCGCATGATGCCGCCGACGTGGTGCCGGGTGCCGGTGGGCTCCTGTGTCTGCCGTACTTTGCGGGGGAGCGTACTCCGCTCAATGATCCCGCGGCGCGTGGCGTCTTCTTTGGCCTGACCGTAAGGCATACGCGAGCCCATATGGTTCGCGCCGCCTTGGAAGGCGTCGCGTATACCGTTGCATCCCATGTCGACATTATCGAGCGAGAGCATGGTCTGCCAATTGGGCGCATTATGCTTGTCGGAGGTGGAACCAAGAATCCAGTTTGGATGCAGGCTATCGCCGACGTATGCGGGCGCGAGGTCTCGGTTGCCAAGGTTACGGTGGGCGCATGCTTCGGTGATGCCATCATGGCAGCTCTCGCAGGTGGCGCCTATGCATCATGGGATGAGCTCGCCCGAGTCCTTGGCGTTGCGCAAACAATCGAGCCCGATATGGCTGCCCACGAGTTATATGCGTCGCGTCGTCATATCTTTGACGAATTGTATGCACGCAACCGTGATCTCATGCACGAATTGGTGTAATGCTGCCGAATTGTACTGCCTACCAATAGGGACTGCGTTGTGCGATTCGCATGTCCCTTGGCATTTTTGCCCACAGGGGTTAGCGAAGGTCAAAAACAGAGTGCGCATTTGCTAAAACTACCGACTCGATGCGCTTTGCGTCACAGTTTTTGAGTGAGGCAATGCGCATCGAGGTCCTTGTGAGCGATTTGATGAGCGACTGCGCGCTTGTTTCTGTGTTTGTCTCCGCTGGTGCATCGGTCTCGAGCAGTAAACGATCGAGTGGGATCTGTCGGGCGTATTCGCGACCGCGCTTGGTGGCGAGCATCCGCTCGTTCACGGAAAAATAACAGCCCGCATTACGCGCGCGGACGAGCTCGTCCGAGGTGCCGCTAAACCAGTGGAAGATGATGGCGGGGGAGTCGGGGTTTGGGATGAGTAGCCCATGCGATTCGAGGACGTCCAGTACGGTTCCTGCCGAACGAACGGCGTGAATTGATATTACGCGCCCGGTAAGAGGATGCTGCACGAGTGTATCGCAGAGCCGGTCAAATGCCTGTATTTGTAGCGGCTCACTTCCATCAAAGCGCGCGGAAAAGTCGAGTCCCACCTCGCCAACAAAACGCTCTTGCGCGGCAATTTGGCAGAGTAGGTCAATTTCTGCGTTGCCGCATCGCTCGTCGGCGAGCCACCGGGGATGGAGGCCGATACCCTTGATGACGGTAGGAGGGCGACGGGTTCGCCTATGTGCGCTAGCGAAGTCACGTGGATCGACGCCGCAATCAAATAGACCCAAGCCCAGCGCCGTCGCCTCATCGGCAACGGCGTCCGGGTGAGCCATTAAATCAAGATGGCAGTGTGCATCAAATAACCGGGGCTCCATCTCGGCGCACTCCGCTAGTCCAGGCGCTGGCCATCAGCGCGCACGCGCTCGGTGCCGCGCCCGCTGATCTGGCGAATGACCTCGCCGGCAATCATTTGGCCCATGATGGGGGGCATAAAGCTGGCTGTTCCGAGCTCGGTGCGCTCGTGGATGTTGGAAGGGTCGCGGGGCTGGGTCTTAACCGACTCCTCGCAGCTAAACAGCACGTGCAGGCTCTTGATGCCGCGCTTCTTACATTCTTTGCGCATGATGCGGCTCATGGGGTCACGTACCGTATCGAAAATGTCGGCAAAGCGGAGGCACTCGGGATGGAGCTTGTTGGCCCCGCCCATGGAGCTAACCAAACGAATGCCGTGGTCCTGAGCATATTTGGCAATGGTGAGCTTGGCCGAGATGGTGTCGATGGCGTCGACGACGTAGTCGAGCTTGCCACCCGTCTGCTCCAAAACGCTCGCGAAGAACTCGTCGATGTTGTCGCTCAGCAGGTATTCGGTGCGCTTGATAACGGTGGCGGCGGGATTGATATCGCGAATCATGGCTTCCATCACGTCCACCTTGCGCTTACCGACGGTGCTGTGAAAGGCGATGGCCTGGCGATTGATATTGCTGGGCGCGATGATGTCCTTGTCCAGAATGACGAAATGACCGATGCCGCCGCGGGCGAGTGCCTCGCAGCAATTGGACCCCACACCTCCGCAGCCGAGCACCAGCACCGTAGCATCGGCGAGCTTATCGAGTGCCTCGCGGCCCATGATGATCTCGAGCTTGGTGTCGCGTGTCTCGACGAGAGCGGCAGCGGTTTCGGTCATAGACATCCTCCGATGGGGAAGCGAATCGTGTTTTAGCTATCGCCATTATAGGTGTTATCGCGATTCCATTTGAGCCCTTGGGCTTGTTGAAATGGGATCGGGATTCGCATAAGATTGAAGCAGATGGCGCCCGTTGCCGCGGGTTAGCCAACTCCGAAACACGTTTGTAGCGTGAGAAGTGGCCGTCTTCGCATTACGCGGGGGCGGCTATTTCATTCGACCTCCAATGTGGATGCCGAGCTCCACAGCCGCGATTACAAGCAATAACAACGTCAGGACATCGTCAATACTCATAGTCCATCTCCTTCTCGGATAGAGGGAGCTGGCCCATCTGCTTCAACTCCCATTGTAGCTAAAGGCGAACGAATGTTCTATAGATGTTCCTGTATTAGATAGTTTGTCTAACATCTAAATATCGAGTATAGTGTGCGCGTCATGAGAGATGATGAAAGGAGGTCTTATGCCGGGAGAGGGTTTTAAGGCGCTTGCCGATCCAACGCGACGGTGCATTTTGGAACTGCTGCGCGAGGGCAATTGCACGGCCGGAGAGCTTGCCGAGCATTTTGACATCAGCAAGCCGTCGCTCAGCCATCACTTGGCGACGCTCAAAAACGCCGGGTTGGTGACCGACGAGCGCCATGGCCAAAACATCGTATACAGCTTAAACACCACCGTCATGCAGGATTTGATTGGCTGGTTTATGGGCTTTACAAACACGGAAGGTGATAAGGATGAATAACGAAAACAAGGGCATTCACCCCACGGGGGTATCGTCGCGCGTGTGGATTGCGCTGGTCGCTCTGTGCGTCGCCAATGTCGTAGCGCACCTCATGGTGATGCCGAGCTTGCCTGCGCAGATTCCCACGCACTGGGGCGCGAACGGCGCCGTCGACGGTTGGGGTCCTAGCTGGATGGCCTCCGCGCTCGGCGTGCTGCCTCTGGCGCTTCTCGCAATGTTCTGCGTGGTGCCGCGCATCGACCCCAAAGGTGAGGCATATCGAACCTCGGGCAAGTTCTACCAGGGCTTCGTAATTGCCTTCACCTTGTTCATGTGCGCCATAAGCTGGCTGGGAGAGCTTACGGTCTGGGGCGTGGTGCCGGCGGTCGGTTCGGTTAACGTGCTGATTTCCGGTGTTGTCGGTTTGCTGTTCATCGGCGTAGGCAACTACTTGCCGCGTGTGAAGCAGAACTATACGCTCGGTATCAAGACACCCTGGGCGCTTGCCGATCCCGAGAACTGGCGCCGTACGCAGCGTTTTGGCGGCGCCTGCTTTATGGTGCTGGGCTTTGGCCTGATTGTGATGGGCGTGGCAGGCAGCGTGCTTTCGAGTGAAGTCGTCGCCGCGGTGATTGCGGTTCTGGCGTTTGGTTCGGTTGGAGCCGTCTACGTCTACTCGTATCTGCTGTGGCGCAAATCGTAGCGAGCCGCTCGCTAAGGTTGCGGAAAACTAGCGTACGCAGTTCATAGTATGTTCCGGGGGAACTTTTCCCAGGTAGTATTAGGGGGTATGGGCAACCATGCCCCTTTTTCGTTACGTTTCAGAGCTGGTTTTTCCATTTCGTTTCCACTTAGGCGAAACAAGAATAGGGAAACAGCAGGTAGAAAGGATAAAACAGGCAAATGGCGGAGTTTATCTACCAGATGTATCAGGCTCGTAAGGCCCATGGCGACAAGGTAATCCTTGACGACGTGACCCTGAGCTTCTACCCCGGTGCCAAGATCGGCGTCGTGGGCCCCAACGGCATGGGCAAGTCGACCCTGCTCAAGATTATGGCCGGCATCGAGGAGGTCTCCAACGGCGATGCCAGGCTCACCCCCGGCTACACCGTGGGCATCCTGCAGCAGGAGCCGCCGCTCGACGACGACAAGACCGTTATCGAGAACGTGCGCATGGCGTTTGGCGATATAATCGCCAAGGTCGATCGCTTCAATAAGATCGGCGAGGAGATGTGCGACCCGGACTGCGACATGGACGCCCTCATGGCTGAGATGGGAAAGCTCCAGGACGAGATCGACGCCGCCGACGGCTGGGATATCGATTCCAAGCTCGGTCAGGCCATGGACGCCCTGCAGCTGCCCGATTCCGACATGCCGGTCAACGTGCTTTCCGGCGGCGAGCGCCGCCGCGTGGCCCTGTGCAAGCTGCTGCTCGAGGCTCCCGACCTGCTGCTGCTCGACGAGCCCACGAACCACCTGGACGCCGAGTCGATCCTGTGGCTCGAGCACTTCCTGCACAACTACCAGGGCGCGGTGCTTGCCGTCACACACGATCGCTACTTCCTGGATAACGTTGCCGAGTGGATCTGCGAGGTCGACCGCGGTCACCTTTATCCCTACAAGGGCAACTACTCCACGTATCTGGAGACCAAGGCCGCCCGTATCGAGGCACAGGGCAACCGCGACGCCAAGCTCGCCAAGCGCATGGAGGCTGAGCTCGAGTGGGTGCGCAGCTCGCCCAAGGCCCGTCAGGCCAAGAACAAGGCCCGTCTGGCTCGCTACTGTCTCTTATACACATCTGACGCTGCCGACGACTTAATAGGTGTAGAT
>URFE01000025.1:0-17926 GCA_900546965.1 uncultured Collinsella sp. | reverse complement strand
GATCCCTTGGGGACGGAGGAAAACGGATCACCGGGTTAGACAGACCCCCTCGGTGATCCGTTTTCCTCCGTCCCCAATGGATCAAATCTGTTGGCGTGGGGCAAATCTGTCCGCTTGGGCGGGTAGGATGGATACATTGATTATTGCGAACAGTTTGAGCGGAGGACCATGCCTGTTCGAATCTATACCACCAATGCCGGCACGGATTTGAGCGATGCCGAGTCGGCGTTGCTTGCCGACCTTATTGCCCGCCACGGACGTGCCGTGCTGCTGGCGCCTACGTTTGCCGAGCTCGACCTGTGCCGTCATGATGCGGCGGAAGCCGGGGTTTCACTAGGTATCGACTACAAGACGCCTACATCGTGGCTTCGCTCGCTTTGGGAGCTTTTGGGCGACGGACGCGGTTTTGTGGACAACCTGCAACGCCAGATGCTGTTTTCGGACATGGTAACGCGTCTCGACGATGCCGATTTGCAGCCGCTTTCGCGCAGTCAGGGCACGGTGCGCATGCTCGCGCGCATGGCCCGCGACGTGCTGCCGGGTGTGGCGGGGACGACGGCCAAGCGATGCCGTGGAAACAATTGCCAGCCTGAGCCAAAAAGCGATGCCGAGGCTCGTGTGTTCGAGCTTTTGCGCGCATATGCGGACGGTTTGGACCGTCGAGATATGGTCGAGCCCTGCGAGGCAGCCGACATTATGGCCGGTGTCCTGGCCGATAGCCTGCCGGCGTGCACCCGCGCCGTATGCGTGCGCGGTATCACGTCGTTTACGTACGCACTGCTCGAGCTACTGTCTGCCGTGGCGAACAATGGGGGAGAGGTCGTCGTGCTGCTTGCCCGCGAGCAGGCGGCGATGCGCGAGGAGCTTGCCGTGGCATTTGATGCCCGCGGTGTGCTGTTTGAGGTCGCGCCGCTGGGGGAGGACGCCGTCGCGTCTGATGCCGCTTGCGGGACCGCCGCTCAGCCTGCCTTTATTGAGGTCGCCGGCCCCCATGCCCGTGCTCATGTCTATGCGGACGCCATCGATAAGTTGGTGAAAGCGTACAAGGAGTCCAAGGCCGATAAAGCCACTGCAACGCCCGCCGACCCCGTGCGCGTGCTCGTTGTTTCTGCCCGGGCACCCCAGCTGTTCGGTGAGCTCGCCTCTCGTCTGGCAGCTCGTCATATCGCTGCCGAGACAGTTGAGTTCACGGCGTTTCCCCAATCCATTGCGGGCAGGCAGTTTGCGGCGCTTGCCGGCCTGATCGAGCGCATGAAGGCCGCCGATGAGGGTGCGGCGTCAAAGACCGAGTGGTGGCCCGCTCCGGAGCTTACCGACTGGATCTACAGCCCGCTTTCGGGCGCTGATGCCGTCAATGCCCGTACCTTCGATAAGAATATGCGTCTCTCGCGTAGCAAGACTACCGCGGGCGTTAAGAGTCTGCTTCAGAGCGTCCAGGGCCAGGTGAGGGGGGCGCGCAAGGCGGCGAGCGACGAGAACTGGTTTAAGAACGTGCCGTGTGTGGTTTCGGACGTGTCCCAGGCGCTGTGGCGTGACAAGCCCGTGACGGCGCTTAAGGCCATGCTTGCCGTTGCCGAGGCGTTGCCCGATCGTTCGCTGGGCAGCTTGGATGGCCAGGCCCGTCGCCAGGCGGAGGTGGCCCTGCTGCGCCACGTCATCGACATCCTTATGAATGGCGCCCGCGCGCTCGACGTGTCGCAGGCCGCGACCGTGTCCGTGCTCGATGGCATTCGCACCAAGGTGGACAAGCGCAGCGCCGCCTACGATTACGAGACCCACGAGGTTGACCGTGCGCCACGTGCTCAGGTTCGTTTTGCTTCGCTTGCCGATGCGGCGGCTCTGCGCCCCGGCAGCTACGATGCCGTGCTGTTTGCCGATGTCGATCTGGACAGCTATCCGCTCTCGCACGAGGAGGGGCCGCTGGCCACGCTGACGGCGAGCCTTGGTCGCGAGGGCGTGACGCTTGAGCCCGCGGCCTTGCTGCGCGCGCGCTTTGGCCACGCGATGCAGGCGGCACGTGGTCCGGTTGCGCTTGCCCGCGTGACGCACGATCGCCAGGCGCGCGAGTGCTATCCGGCTGCCGTGTGGACCGAGTTGCGGGCGCATGCCGAGGCCGCTGACAACGCTAAGGCCGCTGGCGCTGACGAGGCCGCTGACGACGCTAAAGCCGCTGGCACCGACAAAGCGAAGTGCGTGGGTGAGGGCGATATCGTAAGGGACTTCGATCCCGCGGCAGGCGAAGGTCTCAAGCGCGAGCGCGTGACCTGTGAAGCCCCTCAGCATCTGAGCGCCGAGGCCGTGCCGTATTTGGTCCTGCGTCGTCGCGATGGCGAGGGCGAGGACGCGCCACTCGTGCCGCGCCTGACGTCCGCCTCGCAGATTGAGGCCTATTCCACCTGCCCGCTGTGCTGGTTCGTCTCGTATCGCGTCAAACCTCAGTCCATCGATGCGGGCTTTGGCAACATGGAGAAGGGCAACTTTGTCCATGACGTGCTGGAGCACTTGCATGCACGTCTTCCGCAGGAGGGCATGGAGCGCGTGACGCCCATGAATCTGCCACGCGCGAAGGAGCTGCTGCACGAGGTCTTTGCCGAGACCCTGGCCGAGCACGCCGGCAAGCGCAGTACCGAGGGCCCGCTGGTGCCGCTCTCTCCAGTGGAGGAGCGCCAGGTGGCCGAGATCTTGCCGCAACTGGAGGGCGTGCTCGCCTACGAGTCCGAGGCACTCGCGCCCTTCGCGCCGCGCTACCTGGAGTTTGCGTTCAACGAGCTCCAGGTCGAGTATGCCGGCTGGCCGCTCGGCGGGCGCATCGACCGCGTGGATGTGGACGCCGAGAACCGCGCTGTGGTGATTGACTACAAGCATCGTTCGGGTGTCGAGGAGTTTAAGCTCGCCGACCCCACGGTGCGCGACGAGGAGTCGGGCGAGGCCCCCATCGACGATCCGCGCTGGCTGCCGCCCCATACCCAGACACTCATCTACGCGCAGGCCATGCGCCGGGCGCTGGGTCTAGATGCCCGTGCGGCGCTCTATTTTTCGACCAAGGGCGGCAAACCCGCACTGCGTGGTGCCGCAAGTGCCGAGTTGCTCGAGGAAGAGCGCGGCGACGGCCGCATTCCGGGCCTCAAGAAGGGCTTTCCGGGCGAGGGCGGCAACATGGACTTCGATGCGCTGCTCGACCGCGTGGAGACCGGCATTGCCGAGCGCCTGCGCGAGCTCGAGGCGGGCAACGTTGCCGCTGTCGACCCAACGTCGGCTCAGGCCGCGCATGCGCGCTGCTCGTATAACCACGAAGGAACGTTTGTAAGGAGGGACGTGTAGACCATGGATCTTTCGACCTTGATGCCGCAACAGCTGCAAGTCGTCAAAACGCTCGACCGCCCGCTGTTTGTCTCGGCGGGTGCCGGCTCGGGCAAGACCTTTACCCTCACGCGTCGCATCGTCTACGCACTCTCGCCCGAATCCGGTCCGTTCGTCGAGCATCTGGACCAGGTGCTCGCCATCACCTTTACCAAAGATGCCGCGGCCGAGATTCGCGACCGCGTGCGCCGTGCGCTTATCGAAGAGGGCATGGACGAGGAGGCCCTGACGGTCGACGACGCTTGGATCTCGACCATCCACGGCATGTGCTCGCGTATCCTGCGCGCGCACGCGCTGGAGCTGGGCATCGATCCTGAGTTCACGGTGCTCACCGATACCGATGAGCTTATGGATCAGGCTGTCGAGCATGTGCTGGGGCGCGCGACGGCGCCCGATGCCACGCCCGAACTTGCCGCCTCGCTTAAGACCCTCTACGCTTGGTATCCCATGGCGGGCGAGGGCGGGCCGTTTGGCGCCGGTACCACCATCAAAGGCCTGGTGCGCGACCTGTTGGAGCTATCGAGCCAGCTGCCGGGCGGCATGGACGATGTGTGCGTGGCGCGCGGCCAGGCCGACACCTCGGCGCTTGCCGATGCCTATCGTGCGGCGCTGGGCGCAAGCAAGGCCACGACCGAGAAAGCGCAGGCGGCACTCGACGCCATCGACGCGTTTGAGGCGAGCGGCAAAACCATGGAGGATGCGGCGCGACTCATGATGTCGTGCAGCATGCCGCGCGCGAGCAAGGCGTTTCCTAAGGAGCAGGTGGAGCTACTCAAGGCCGAGGCGGCTGATGCGTTTATCAATATCGTGCTTGCCTGCGGCGGCCCGGCGCTCGATGCGCTGGTGGGGCTCGCCCGTGCCGTAGAGGCGGAGTACCGTGCGCTCAAGGCCGGCCAGTCCGCGCTCGATAACAACGACCTGCTGCGCATGGCGTACGAGGCGCTGCGCGACTACCCGGCTATTCGAGCTGCCTATGAGGGCCGCTTTAAGATGGTCATGATCGACGAGTTCCAGGATACCGACCAGATGCAGGTCGATCTGATTCGCTATCTGACGGGTGCGGGCGAGCGCGCGCTGTGCACCGTGGGCGATGCACAGCAGTCGATCTACCGCTTCCGAGGCGCCGAGGTCGAGGTGTTCCGTCGTCAAGAGCGCAAGGTGGGCTCCTCTGCTGCGCCCGAGGTGACTGCCGTGGCCGACGCCCCTGCTGGCGAGCTCGTTAAACTCGTGCGCAACTTCCGCAGCCATGACGAGGTGCTGCGTTACGTAGCACGCGTCTTCGACGGCGATACCGGTGGTTTGATGCAGGGGTTCTTGGATCTTGAGGCGAGCGACGGCCGCAAGGACACGCTGGTGGCGGACGCCTCGCGTCGTCAGGCCCTCTTTGTTGCCGGCGGCAGTACGCAGGAGCGCACACAGGCCAAGGCCCGCGCGATCGCGGAGCGGTTCCGCGCGCTTGCCGATGCCGGCCAGCCCCAGGGCGGCATGGTGCTGCTGCTGGGCCGCATGACCAACGCCGACGTTTATGCCCAGGCTTTCCGCGACCAAGGGCTCGACTGCGTCATCGCAGGCGGCTCGGTCTTTGCCCGGGCGCCCGAGGTGCAGACGGTGCGCGCCCTGGTTTGTGCGCTCGCCAATCCGGCCGATACGGCGCAGGGCCTTATGCCGCTGCTCGCCTCGCCGATGTTTGCGCTCGGCGCCCAGGAGTTCCTGGCGCTGGCGACCAAGCTCGATAGCGAGACAGGGGAGACCTCGCGCCGGAATATCGACATGGGCATCATGAGCGATTTCGACGTGCCGGGTTTGCAAGACTTGCCGCTTGTGACGCGCGCCCGCGAGGTGCTGCGGTATGCGCTTCGTCGCGTGGGGCGCGATTCGTTCGCCGCCATCGCGCGCGACGTGGTCAACGCCTCCGGCTGGTTCGTGCGTCTGGCGCAGCGTGGTCCCGAGGGCAAGGCCATTGCCGCCAATGTGCTTAAGGCGCTCGATGCCGTGGCCGAGGCGGAGGCTGAGTTCGGCAACTCGCCGCGTTCCATCGCGCTGGCTTTCGATCGCTTCCTGGCGGGCAAGGAGGCGCCGGGCGCGCTCAACGAGGAGGGTGACGGCGCGGTACGCATCATGACCGTGCACGCGTCCAAGGGTCTGGAGTATCCGGTCGTCGCGGTCTCCGAGTGTTTTGGCGTGCGCAAATCGTCCGGTGCGGCACAGATGGGCCGCGTCGACGGTGGGGCGCAAGTCGTGGCGCTGCCGGCTCGTTTTGATGGCGTTAAGCTTGCCGATGGGACCTTCGTGAAGGGCGATGACGTCAAAAAGCAGTTTGAACACGCGTTTAAGGGCAAGGGCACGTCGCTGTGGCTGCCGCCGGAGCTCATGGAGGATGTCTGCGCGACGGGTTCTCCCGCCGAGGCATTTGCTCGCCTGCGCAACGACGACCTGCAGCTTTCGCTCGAGGAGCGGGCCCGCTTGCTCTATGTTGCCATGACGCGTGCGCGCGAGCTGGTGATCTTGGCGATGGATGCCGGCGTGAGCCGTGGCAAGGTGACGGCGCCGACCTTCGACGTCGAGACCGATCTGACCTATGACGTGCTGCGTCGTATTCTGCCGACGGACGGCCTGGACATGCCGCAGCTCGATGCCGACCGTCTGGTGTTCGACAGCTCGCGGCCGGGCGACTACGAACTTATCTCGCTGGCGAACTTTACCTTTGGCGAGCAGGCGTTTGAGGCCAACGCTTCGCTAGATGCCGAGGGCAGGCTCGTTCGTGGCGATGTCGATGTCGCCGATAATGCTGCGCACTCAACTGTGCCCGGTCCTGCCGACCCCAAGCCCGATTCGTTTGAGCTTGTGTATCCCCAGGCAGTGGGCGTGCGCATGGGCATCTGTCCGTATCCGATGCGTGACTCGTATAGCTACTCGTCAATCGCCGCGGCACTCCATGCCGAGACGGAAGACCGTGCCGCCGAGGCTCGTGTTCCCATGGACGAGTCCGGCGATGATGCAGAGTCGGATGGCTCGGAGATGACGGATGCAGACGTGGCTGCTGTCGAGCCCGTCGGCAATCCCATGGCCTTGGGTTCGGCCTTCCACGCCGCCTGCCAGTGGCTCATCGAGATGGGTGCCGATGCGTTGCCCGCTGCGCGTGCCGATGCGCTGGCGCGCCTGTGGCGCTTGACGCCAGAACAGCGCGAGCGCTTCGACGTTGCCCTGGACCGCTGGCTCAAGTCGTCGGTTCGTGCCGACCTGCTCGTGTGGCCGTGCATCCGTGCCGAGGTGCCGTTCTTCTCGCTGGGTTGCGAAGACGAGGACATTGCCCGCTACGGTGCATATGCCGAAGGCGCCATCGACGCTTTGGCGACGAACCCAGCGGATTCGTCACGCGCGCTGGTCATCGACTACAAGACGGGCGGCACACCGGACGAGACACCGGAGCAGCTGGTTGAGAAACACGCCCTGCAGGCGCGCGTCTACGCTGATGTTCTGCATAAGGCGGGCTTTGAGGCTGTGACGGTCAAGTTCGTCCGCGTGGAGCAAGTCGACTCGATCCCCTCTGGCGAATCCGCCGAGCCCCAGGTGGTCACCTACAACCTCTAGCCACCTCAGGCTTTACGGTGCTATTTGGTTGGTTTTGCGGCCGTAAAGCCCTCAATCGTCCAAATGGCACCGCAACGCATGGGAGAGCCTGAGGCGGTACAATGGCTCGAACGGTTCAAACGAATAAGGAGCCATCATGCAGCTCACCAAAACGCTTAAGGTGACGCCGGAGGAGCTTTTTGACGCTCTGGCGGGGTCCATCATGCAGGATATCGAGAACGCCACGGGCAAGCGCCCCAGCCGCAACAAGCTCAACGGCTATAAGTACGAGAAGCGCGCCCAGTCCGCAAAAGGCAAGGCCAAGGGCACGGCGATCAAGGTTAAGATCAAGCACTTTGACTACCCGTGCCTCTATGAGGTCCGTTTTCAGTATGCGGCGGGCATCAATACCATGCGCTATGAGGCTGTACCTGCTGGCGATGGTGCCTGCGAGCTCACCTATACCGAGGATTTTCAGGGTGTGGGCGGCAACACATCTGGCACGCGCGGCAAGCTCGGCCTCTTCTTCTATGAGCGCAAGCTCAAGAGCCACGCCAACCAGGCGATTGATCAAATCGTCAAATACATCGAGGGTGAGCGCCGTGTAAAGGCTAATCCCGCCTTCGCCGATGATACTGCCGAAAACGCTTCGGATGTATTCCATTGATACCCTGTACAAAAGCTTTACCGCTCTTCACATCAACTGTGAACACTTCAGGCTTCGAGTCGGTAGCGAGCGGCCCGACAAAATCAGTTGATGGAAGTGCCAAATGAATAAGAATGCCGCTACGCAACTGCACATCTATTCCGCCTTTTTCGTTCTCGCGGGATTTGTTTTAAATCGGGGAGTGTTTCTACTTTTCCTTGCGGAGAAAGGAATGTCTGTCACGGAAATCGCGCTTTATCAAGCCTTGTTTAACATTGCAACGGTCGTCCTCGAGCTGCCAACAGGGCTGATAGGCGATTTCTTTGGAAAGAAGTTTTCGATTCAAGTGGGCGTGCTGCTGCTTTTCTTCCATACGGCCGGCATGCTGTTGCTCTCAGGTCCCTTTCTTGTCGTGCTTTCCCTCGTTGAGGCACTCGCCTACTCCCTTCAATCGGGATCCGAACAAGCTCTTTTATATGAAATTGCCCGGAATGCCGGTCAAGGAGAGCGCTTCCTCACCATCAATGCTCGGCTGCTTGCCGCGCAATCAATCGCTACGGGAATGGCAATTGTGCTCGGATCTTTCATTGCCCAGGTATCTTGGAGCGCCCTCTACGTATGTGTCTCCGTTTTCTATCTCCTGCAGCTTTTCCTTCTGTATCCCATTGAGAGGACGGAAGCGACCCGTTCTGAAAGCTCTGAGATGAGAAGGTTTGACGCGGCCAAGATGTTCAGACGCGAAACCTGGCGTGTTGGAGAATCCGCTTTTGCGGTATTGCTTCTTCTAATCGGCACAAGCATGCTCGATGGATTCTATGGGAGTTATTACAACTTGAATCAGTTGGTATTCGACGCATTTGATGCTCCCGTCTCCATAATAGGAATCTTTTTCGGTGCATCCTATGCAGTAAATGCGACGGCCTACATTGCAGCAGATTTCTTCTCATTGCGTTTCGGGAAAAGAAATACCATGCTCGGCTCGATGCTAATCGAGGCTGGCCTTTTCATGATTCTTCCGTGGTTCGCTTCAAATCCGCTGTGCTTGTTTGGCCTTAGCATGGTGCTTTGTTTTCTCCCAGAAGTGGTGTACATCACTTCGGAAAACTTAATCCAAGATGCGATAGCGGACGATCTCCGCGCGACGATCCTTTCCGTCGCGTCTCTGGTAAGGGCTCTCTTTTCCGCAGTGTTTTTCTCCATATTTGGACATGTGCTGGGGTTATATCCCATTCAGATGGCGCTCGGTATTATTGGTGCAATCGCGATGGCGATTACCGCCGTTGTTTCTTTAAAAATGGTAGGAATACATGTCTCCAAGAATTGATATATCGATTGACGAGCTGCCCGAAGCGTCGAGCCTTCTTGATGGACATGACTATTCGTCACAAATCATTCAGCGTATCGCCAGGGTTCCAGTAATACTCGATGCATCGGGATGCCCTCATTCCCCTTTCTGAAGGTCCCGAAAAGACTGCACGTGTGGGTTTGGCTAGGTTCGGGTGCTGTCCGTGCCGTGCGGTAAAATCGTTCAGTCAGAACACGAACCCGCATCGGAGCTCATCACATGGCATTCGTCCATCTGCACAACCACACTGTTTTCTCCATGCTCGACGGCGCAACCCGTATCCAGGATATGGTCAACCGTGCTGTTGAGCTTGGCATGCCCGCCGTGGCCATTACCGATCACGGCTACATGTATGGCGTGCCCGATCTGGCGCTGGCCTGCGACGCCGTCAACCACAACACGCCCGAGTACAAGACGTGGAGCCACGACAAGGCCTTCTTGGAAAAGGATCGCCGTGACGAGCTGGTGGAGCCCGACCCCGAGGCAAACCCGCGCGAGCATGCCCAGTATGTGAAGGACATGGCCATGTGGGACGAGAAGGGCAACATCGACGAGCTCAAGCCGCCCCTGGTCATCAAACCCATCTTTGGCTGCGAGGTCTACTTTACGCCGGACGAGACGCTCGCCCGCGACCACAAGCCCGAGCTCTACCATATGATCCTTCTGGCCAAGGACCAGGAGGGCTACGTCAACCTGATGCAGACGGTCTCCGAGGCCGCCGTACAGGGCTTTTACTACAAGCCCCGTGTGACGCTCGACAACCTGCGCCGCCACGCCAAGGGCATGATCTGCACCAGCGCCTGTATCGCCGGCATCATCCCCAAATACATCGACCGCGGTGACATGGAAGGCGCCATCAAGTGGGCCGAGACCTTCCGCGACACCTTCGACCCCGGCGACTTCTACATCGAGATCCAGGAACACGGCATCACCACCGACAACGGTCTGACCGACGAGCAGATGGACCGCACGCTCATCGACATCGCCAAACAGGTGGGCGTCAAGGTCATCGCGACCAACGACTTCCACTACCTGCGCCGCGAGGACGCGCCCGTGCAGGACGTCATCATGTGCATCGGCATGAACGCCAAAGTCGACGACCCCAACCGCATGCGCATGACCGGCTCGGAGTTTTACATGAAGACCGAGGAGGAGATGCGGGCGATGTTCCCGTATTGCCCCGAGGCCTGCGACAACACGCTCGAGATTGCCGACAAGTGCTACGTGGAGCTCGACTGGGACTCCATCATCCTGCCGCGCTTCCCGTTGCTCGATCCCGGCGAGACGCACGAGAGCCAGTTCCGCCGCGAGTGCGAGAAGGGCCTGCGCCAGCACTACGGTGACGACTGGGCCACGCGCGAGATCGGCGGCGTCAACATCAAAGAGCGCTTTGAGTACGAATACAAGGTCATCTGCGACAAGGGCTTTGCCGCCTACTTCTTGATCGTTGCCGAGTACGTGCAATGGGCCAAGGACAACGGCATCGGCGTCGGCCCCGGCCGTGGCTCGGCCGCCGGCGCTATCGTCGCCTACGCCATGAACATCACCGCGTTCGACCCGCTCGAGAACGGCCTGATGTTTGAGAGGTTCCTCTCCCCGCAGCGTACCGAGATGCCCGATATCGATATGGACTTCGACGATGAGCGGCGCCTCGAGGTCGTGGAGCACGTTCGCCAGCTCTACGGCCCCGAGAAGGTCACCCACGTCATCACCTACTCGACCATTAAGGCCAAGCAGGCCATCAACGACGCCGCGCGCGTCCTGGACTACCCGGTCTACATGGGCCAGCGCCTGTCCAAGATGGTCTCGAGCGACCCCAAGGTCAAGCTCAAGCAGGTGCTCGACAAACAACCCGGCAAAGAGGACCTTTTTAACCCCGATTTTGCCGAGGCCTATAAAAAGGACGACGACGCCCGCCGCATCATCGACACGGCGCTCTCGATTGAGGGCCTCACCCGTGGCGAGGGCGTGCACGCGTGCGCCGTTCTGATCTGCCGCGACCCCGTCAACGAGCACGTGCCCACCAAGCTCGATACTAAGGGCGGCGTCGAGATTACCCAGTACGAGGGCCATACCGTCGCCGACATGGGCCTGCTCAAGATGGACTTCCTGGGCCTGCGTACGCTGACGGTTATCTCCAAGGCCAAGGCAAACATCAAAAAGAACTTCGGCATCGACATCAAAGAGGAAGAGATTCCCTTTGACGATCCCGAGATCTTTAAGCTCATGGGCTCCGGCCACACCGCCGGCGTCTTCCAGGTCGAGTCCGCCGGCATGACGGCCACGATCAAGAACATGAAGCCCACCGAGTACAAGCACGTCGTGGCATTGATCGCCCTGTACCGCCCGGGCCCGCTGGGCGCCGGCATGGTTTCGTCCTACATCAACCGTATGAACGGCAAGGAGCCGGCCGTCTCCTATGACGACCGTCTGGACGACATCCTGGGCGAAACCTACGGCACTATGGTCTACCAGGAGCAGGTTATGCTCATCTCCGTCGAGATGTGCGGCTTCTCCAAGGGCGAATCGGACTCGCGTATCCGTAAGCCCGTGGCTAAGAAAAAGATCAAGCTGCTCACGTCGACGGTGCTCCACTGGGAGGATGGCTCGGACGAGACCACTTACGACCACTGGATGAATGGCGCTATCAAGAACAACTACACGCGCGAGGTCGCCCAGAAGATTTGGGACGATGTTCTCGAGTTCGCATCTTACGCCTTCAACAAGTCGCACTCCGCCGGCTACGCCATCCTGGTTATGCAGACGGCGTGGCTCAAGGCGCACTATCCACACGAGTACATGGCGGCCGTTCTGACGTCCTATACGGGTAAGACCGACAAGATCGTGCACTACGTCTCGGCGTGCCGTCACGACGGCATCCCCGTGCTGTCGCCAGATGTCAACGAGTCCGGTACCGAGTTCACGGCTACCAAGGAAGGCGTGCGCTTTGGTCTGGCCGGTATCCGCGGCGTGGGCACCGGCGTGGCGCAGGCGATTATCGCCGAGCGCGAGGCGGGCGGTCCGTTTAAGACGCTGCACGACTTTGTCGAGCGCGTGGACTCGAGCCAGGCCAACCGTCGCGTGATCGAATCGCTGATCAAGGCAGGCGCCTTCGACTCCACGGGGTATCCGCGTCGCCAGATGATGCACTTTGTGGACAAGAACAACCCCGAGAACATCATCGACGCCGCGATAAAGCGCCAGAAGGACCGCGCGAGCGGCCAGACCTCGTTCTTCGACATGTTTGGTGATGTTGAGGGCTCGGGTTTCGAGGTCAGCGTGCCCGATCCGGACGGCCAGGAATGGGACCGCCACCTCAAGCTGAGCCAGGAGAAGGAGGTTCTGGGCATCTATGTCTCGGACCATCCGCTGCGCCCGTTTGAGTATGCGCTCAGCAAAGCGCGCGACTTTTCGTTCTCGCAGATCGACACCGGCTACGAAGTTCAGAATCCTACGGGCGGCACCATCAACCAGGAGATTCCCGAGGGCAAGGCGCTGTGGTGGGCCGGCATGGTCTCGAGCGTGTCCAAGCGCGTGACCAAAAACGGCGACCCCATGGGCATCGTGCAGCTCGAGGACATGGAAGGCGAGGCCACCGTCGTCGTGTTCCCCAAGACCTATAAAGAGGCCGAGGGGTACCTGTACGGCGAGGTCGATCCCGAGACCGGCGCGCAGCTGTCCGACGCCTTTGTGCGCATTAAGGGCAAGCTCGAGCGCTCGGACCGCGGCGACCAGATTATCGCGCAGGAGATCGTGCCGCTGGAGCTCAACGAGGAGAACAACAAGCCCAAGGTGTTTGAGGTCATGGTGCCCAACAGCCGCTTTAGCCAGGGCAATATGGCGCGCCTGGCCACGGTGCTCACCGCTAACCCGGGCGGCGACCGCGTGGAGATCTTTATCGAGCAGGTAGACGGGCGCGTGCTGCGCGCCGAGGTACCTGCCAAGGTCAACGCGCGCTCGATTCCGCTGCTGGCCGAGGCCAAGGCCATTGTGGGCAACCAGGGCCGCGTGACGGTTATCTAGGGACGGCGTTGCTGAGAGGTACTCGGTGCGAGATTGGAGGAAGTGATGGCGCAGGGGACGTTTGTGCAGGCGCTCCGGAAAGAGGCGGCGCTGAGCGGCACCTTTATGAAGGGCCGCTCGCTCATGCTCAACGGCGCTGTGCTGTCGATCGAGGACAGCGGCTCGCGCTTCTCCAAAAACGTGACGGTTGAGGGCTCAGTGCGCGGCTCGCGCGGTGACCTGTACAAGACGCACGTGGCGCTCGACATGGACGAGCACGAGGTGATCGACTACGACTGCGATTGCCCCGCTGCCTATCGCTACCCCGGCATGTGCAAGCACGCCATCGCCACGGCGCTAGCGTACCTGGACGCCAGCGGCATTGAGCCTGTTGAGGGGCTGCGCACGCCGGTCCGCACGTTTACGGCGGCGCCCAAGCAAGCCGCGCGTCCTGCGTCTGCCGCACCGGCGGTCAACCCTAACTTTCCCTTCCCGGCGCCAGTTCCCACGAGCCCGAGCCTCATGAAGGCGCTCTCCGATCTTTCGGACGCGCGCATGGATGAGTTGGCGGGCATGCGCCGCAAGCTCGCCGGCACTGTCGACCCCGATGCCCCCAAGGCGGTGTTGGAGCCCTCGCTGGTGCCGTACTACAATCCGCTGTTCGCCGACCGCTTTAGCTGGGCGCTCGAGCTTCGCATCCGATGCGGCTCGGTGTCCTACGTGGTCAAGGACATCGACGGCATGGCCGCCGCCTACGTGCGCGGCGGCACGTTCTCGTACGGCAAGAAGCTCACATTCCTCCATACGCCCGAGGCCTTTGACGAGGTTTCGGTGCGTCTGCTCGACCTTGTTGTGGCAACGGTTGTGTATCTGAGCGACATCACGAGTTCGCGTTCGGCGTCGTACGATTTTGCACGCAGCGGCTTTGTCGCCGAGCGTCAACTGCCGCTGTCCGAGCATGACATCGTATACATGCTGGACTTGCTGCGTGGCCGGACCATTTCCTTTGAGCCCGCCTGGTCGCGGGGAACGACGACGCATCGTTCCTACGAGGTGGCGGTTGAGTTGTCGCCGGTGGGGGAGGACGAGGCCTCGGCAAAACAGCCGCCGCTCCTTGCCGCCAAGATCGCGCCGGCGGCCGGTGGCAGCTACGACCTGCGTCTGCCCGCCGATATGTACTGCTTTGTCTCGGGCGACGTTGCCTATCTGGTCGACACGCACCGCGCGCGCCGCGCCGATGCGGCGTTTGCCCAGCATGCCGCACCGTTTCTGTCGCGTCTGCTGCCCTGTCGCACGCCGGTCCATATCGCCGCCGAACAGGTGGGCGAATTCTGCCGCATGGCGCTGCCCGTGCTGCGCGAATACACTGACCTCACCGCTCCCGCCGTGCTCGACACCGTGGCGCCCGAGCCGAGCTTTGCCATGGCAATCGGTGTCGACGATGGGCTTGTGACCTGCAAGATTACGGTTAGCTACGGCGATTGGTCGGCAGATCTCTTTAGCCTGGGTGCCCCGGGCAGCCCCTTCGAAGAACAGCGCCCGGGCGTGCCGCCGCGCGACGAGATAGCAGAGTTTCGCGTTATGGACACGGCGGCCCTGTATTTCGACTTTTACGAGGGCGGCCTGGCGTTTGAGGAGCGCGACGACGAGAGCCTGTTCTGCCTGCTCACCGAGGGCCTGTCTGCCCTGTCCGAGCTGGGCGAGGTCATGCTCAGCGACCGCCTACGCCAGATCTCGGTCCGCCCTGCGCCCAAGCTTTCGGTGCGCGCGACCGTCAAGAGCAACCTGCTCGATGTCGAACTGGGCGCGAGCGGTCTTTCAGCGGCAGATCTTGCCATCTATCTGGACTCATACAAGCGCCATCAGACGTTTGCGCGCCTGACGTCCGGCGACATCGTGCGCCTGGACGAGGGTGCCCGTGCCGCGTTTGGCCTTGCCGAGGACCTGGGCGTCGATGCTGTCGACCTGCTCGACGGCGTGTCGCTTCCCGCGTCGAGCACCCTGTTTGTCGATAGCATGCTTGCACGCACGCCCGCGCTCGAAGCCGATCGCGACGCTGCGTTCCGTCGCACCGTCGAGCGCTTGGATACGCTCGGCAAGATGGACTTTACGGTGCCGGCATCTCTCAAGGCCACACTGCGCGGCTATCAGGTCGACGGCTACCAGTGGCTCGGCTCGCTCGAGCACCTGGGCCTCGGCGGCATCTTGGCCGACGATATGGGCCTGGGCAAAACACTGCAGATGATCGCGCATATCCTGGCGCGCGTGGAGGCGGGGGACACTAAGCCCACGCTTGTGGTGTGCCCTGCGTCGCTTGTGTACAACTGGACTGCCGAGCTGGAGCGCTTTGCGCCTTCGCTCGACGTGTGCGCCATCGTGGGTGCCAAGGCGCAGCGCCGCGTGCAGATAGCCGGCGCCGACGAGCATAACGTGGTCGTGACGTCGTATGACCTCATGCGCCGCGATATCGACGAGTATGCCGAGCAGGACTTTGCCCGCGTTGTGCTCGACGAGGCCCAGTACATTAAAAACCCGCTCACGCAGGTAGCGCGCGCCGCCAAGCGCCTGCCTGCCGGCGTGCGCTTTGCCTTGACGGGCACGCCCATCGAAAATCGCCTGTCTGAGCTCTGGAGCATCTTCGACTTTTTGATGCCGGGCCTGCTTGGCACACGCGAGTCGTTTGCCAAGCGCTTTGAGAGCCCCGTCGAGCATGCCGAGGGCGATAGCGCCGCTCGCCTGCAGGCGCTCGTGTCGCCGTTTGTGCTGCGCCGTGTCAAGGAAGACGTGGTTGCCGACCTGCCCGAAAAGATCGAGGACACCGTCATGGCGCAGCTCACCGGCGAGCAGCGCAAGCTCTACCTGGCCAACCAAGACCGCATCGCCCAGCAGGTGCAGCACCGTGAGGCATCCGAGTTTAAGAAAGACAAGCTCAAGGTACTCGCCGAGCTCACCAAGCTGCGCCAGATCTGCTGCGACCCGCGTCTACACTACGAGGATTACAAGGCGGGGAGCGCCAAACTCGACGCTTGCATGGAGCTCGTGCACGGTGCGCTCGACGGCGGGCACCACATTCTGCTGTTCAGCCAGTTCACGGGCATGCTCGATATCATCGGCAAGCGCCTGGCCAAGGAGGACATCGGCTTTCTTAAGCTCACGGGCGCTTCGTCCAAGGAGAGCCGCGCCAAGATGGTCGCGCAGTTCCAGGCGGGCGAGGTGCCGGTGTTTCTGATCTCGCTCAAGGCGGGCGGCGTGGGCCTCAACCTGACGGCGGCCGACGTGGTCATCCACTACGACCCGTGGTGGAACGTGGCCGCGCAGGACCAGGCGACCGACCGCGCGCACCGTATTGGCCAGCAACATACCGTGACCGTGTACAAGCTCATCGCCAAGGACACGATCGAGGAGCGCATCATGCAGATGCAGGAGTCTAAGCGCGACCTGGTCAACAGCGTGCTCGGCGGCGACGGCATCTCGTCGGCGCTGTTTACCCGCGAGGATGTTCTGGCGCTGCTCGGCGGCGACGGTCGCTAGCTGCGCGCGGGATGGGGCTGCCGGGTCGGGCCGGGTCACCGGTTCGTCCTGACCCGACCGCTTGCCTCCCCGTTATGTGTTCATTTGCAATGCCATGGATGGTTCGGCGCTCTTTGGGCATAAGAAGCGTCAAGTACATTGGCACATCAGCAAAGGAGAACATCATGGCGAAATTCTTTAAGGACTCCGATGGCAAACTCGTTGCCGCCCTTGGCGACGGCGTTGCGACCCCTGCCGGCTGCACGGAGCTGACGGCGAACACCGAGGATGCGGCACACGAAAAGCACGTGCCTGTTGTCGAGATCGAGCGCGACGGCCACGTCATTCGCGCGCGCGTGGGCTCGACGGAGCACCCTATGCTGCCCGAGCACTACATCGAGTGGATCGCGCTTGAGGCCGAGGGCCGCCTGGAGGTCCATTACCTTGAGCCCGGCATGAAGCCCACGACGTTTTTCGCTGGCGGCTCCAAGACCGGTACCGTCTATGCCTACTGCAACCTGCATGGGCTGTGGTCCGCGACGTTCTAGGAGCGCGCCCCCGCTCGGGGTATCATAGCTAGCATATGCACATGCGAGCGCCGGCTGCATTATGCGGCCGGCGCTTTTACTACGGCAACGACGATTTACGACGGAAAGGCTGGGCCATGAAGCTCGCACTTGCACAGATCGATATGCGCCTGGGTGACATCGAAGGCGTTTGCGGCCGCATCGAGGACCAGGCTCGCCTGGCTCATGAGCGCGGCGCGCGCGTGCTGTGCGTTCCGGCCCCGCTCTTTATGGGCGCCATGCCGGGCAGCCTGGTGGGCGCTGTCGATTTTGAGCACGATATACTGACGGGCCTGACGGGCGTTGCCGAGCGCATCCAAGAGCTCGATATGATCTGCATCGTGCCCGCTGCGGTTTCGTTTGAGGGCCAGCCCCTGCTTGACTATATGATGCTTAAGGATGGTCGCGTGGTGCCTGCGCGCGCAAGTATTGCCCTGCAGCGCGGTGAGAACAACGACACACGTTGGGCACCGCCGGTGTTTGACGTGGACGGCGTGCGCATCGCCGTGGTGTTTGACCTGGATCGCGAGCTCGAGATGCTGCCGACCGGTGTCGACCTCATTGCCTATTTCCAGTTTAATGCGTTTGACATGACCGATCGCGAGACGGCCGCCATTGCCGCCGTGCGCAGCGGCGCCTACCGCAAGATCGCATCCAAGCGCAGCGTGTGGTTTGCCTGCATGGCGCCGGTCGGCGCCTATGACGAGTCGGTGTATACCGGCGGGTCGTTTGTGCTCGATGATTGCGGGCGCGTGGTGGCCCAAGCACCGTGTTTTGAAGAGAGCCTGCTGGTTCAGGAGATTCAGCGCGGCGTGATGCTCGATGCCTTGGAGGACCACGAGCTGCCCGAGTTTCGTTCCGAGGAGTGGTTGTGGCAGGCGCTGGTGCTCGCCGTGCGCGACAACGCCCGAGCCCACGAGACATCTC
>URFE01000024.1:0-18488 GCA_900546965.1 uncultured Collinsella sp. | reverse complement strand
TACGACGTGCAGATCGCCAAGATCGTCTGCAAGGCCCTCGGCGGCGAGCCCGTTGCCGTCAAGCAGAGCTTCTCGGGCCTTATCGATTCGCTCAACAACGGCCAAATCGACCTCATCATCGCCGGCATGAGCGCCACGCCCGAGCGCGAGGAGTCCGTCGGCTTCTCCGACCCGTACTTTATCGGTTACTTTGGCCTGTTCGTAAAAGAGGGCTCGCCCTATCAGAATGCGACCAAGCTCAGCGACTTTAGCGGCGCAACGGTCCTCGGCCAAAAGGACACCATGCTCGATACCGTCATCGACGAGATCCCGGGCGTTGTCCACAAAAACCCGGTCGACTCGGTCCCCACGGTGTTTTCGAACCTGCTGCAGGGCACGTGCGACGCTGTGACCTACAACACCGAGAATGAGAAGGGCTATATGGCCCAAAACCCGGGTATCGTGCCGATTCAATTTGCCGAGGGCGAGGGCTTTAAGCAGGAGGTCACGGCAAACGTCGGCTGCCGCAAGGGCTCGGACAAGCTGCTTAAGCTCATCGATAAGACGCTCAAGGGTATCAGCCAGGAGGAGCGCGACCAGATGTGGGACGCGTGCCTCGACCGTCAGCCGGCATAGGGGGGCAGCATGAAAACCATTAATCGCCTGGCCTCCTTTATCAAGGCCGACCACCGTTATGTGTACCTGGGCACGAGCGTTATCGCGGCGCTCGGCTTGGCGTTTAGCCAGCGCAACCCCACGCCGCTGAGCTTCTTGGCCCCCACGGGCGTGTTCCAAGATTGCCTTTGGGCGATTCTTTGGGCCTGGCTCGTCGTGTCGGCGGCGGCGCTGGTCACCAAGCTCATGCACTGGAACGACTATCGCGAAACGTCGCCGTTTGCTTCCGAGCGCTTCCGTCGCGGCGCGCGCCTGGGCAGTTATGTCGTCGTTGCTATTGCGGCGATCTTCTTTGTCGACCGTTGCGTCATGTCGTTTATCGATCTGGTGCAGGTGAGCATTGTCTCGGATTCCAACCCCAGCGACTTTTTGTCGAGCCTGGTCTACATGACCTACAAGAGCGGCGACTTCTTCATTCGCGGTATCGAGATCACCATCGCGCTTGCCACCTTCGGCACCGTCATCGCATTCTTCCTGGCGCTGCTCTTCGTGTTCCTGCGCATTCAGACCTTCGATCGCGTGGACAACGACCTGGTGCGCTTCTTTAAGAGTATCGGCCGCGGCTTTGCGACCGTCTACTCCACCATCGTGCGCGGCACGCCCATGATGGTCCAGGGTCTGCTCATCTATTACGCGGGCTTCACCGTTTTGCGCGGCATGGGCTTCGAGACCGCTCAGGCCAACCAGATTTGGAGCACCTTTACCGCCGGCCTCGTCACCATCTCGCTCAACTCCACCGCCTACATGATGGAGGTCCTGCGCGGCGGCATCGAGTCCATCGATCCCGGCCAGGCCGAGGCAGCACGCTCGCTGGGCCTGTCGCAGTGGCAAGCTATGCGCAAAGTCGTGTTCCCCCAGGGCATTAAAAACGCGATTCCGGCGCTCACCAACGAGCTCATCATCAACATCAAGGATTCGTCGGTGCTCTCGGTCATCGGCGTGTTCGACCTCATGTACGCCACCACCACCGTCGCCGGCGTGTACTACCGCCAGATGGAGGTCTACTGCGTGGCGCTCGTGGTCTACCTGATCCTGACGCTCGTGGCGAGCCGCCTGCTCGAGGCCTTTGGCAAAAAGCTCGGCGCCGAGGCTCCGGTCACGCTGCCCAGCTCCAACTAGGCTCAAGACGAGGAGAATCATCATGGCAGATACCGCCACTACCGGCACCGCGGCCGCCGCACAGACCAATGAGCCGCTCATCCGCGTCGAGGGCCTGCGCAAGAGCTTCGGCTCGCTCGAGGTGCTCAAGGGCATCGACCTGTCCGTTAACCCTGGCGAGGTCGTCACTATTATCGGCGCCTCAGGCTCGGGCAAATCGACCTTTCTGCGCTGCCTCAACCTGCTCGAGACTCCGGACGCGGGCCATATCTGGTTCCACGGCCAGGACCTTACGGCCGAGCGCTGCAACATTAATAAGCTGCGCGAGGACATCGGCATGGTGTTCCAGGGCTTTAACCTGTTCAACAACATGGATGTGCTCGACAACTGTACGCTTGCGCCCGTCACGCTCAAAAAAATGAGCAAGGCCGAGGCCGAGAAGGTCGCGATGGAGCATCTGACGAGCGTGGGGCTCGAGAAGTTCGCGCACGCCGCCGTGGGTCGCCTGTCCGGCGGCCAAAAGCAGCGCGTGGCCATCGCTCGTGCCCTATGCATGAATCCGCAGATCATGCTGTTCGACGAGCCGACCTCCGCACTCGACCCCGAGATCGTGGGCGAGGTGCTCGAGGTCATGCGCAAGCTCGCGGCCGACGGCATGACCATGGTCGTCGTCACGCACGAGATGGCCTTTGCCCGCACGGTGTCCGACCGCGTGGTCTTTATGGACAAGGGCGTGGTGCTCGAGGATGCCGCGCCGGCCGAGCTCTTCGGCAACCCCAAACATCAGCGCACGCGCGAGTTCCTCTCGCGTTATCTCGAGGACAAATAACCGACCGCAAACGCTTATGTGGCAGGGCCGCTCCGGTGGGGCGGCCCTTGTCGTCACAATCGAAAGGATGTCATGGCCGAGGTTTGGCGCTTTTTTGCGCATGAGGATGATTTTGCCGATCTGGACGAGGCTAGTGCGTGCGAGCGCCTGGGCCGCGTGCTGTCGTTTCCGACCATCTCGAGTATGGATGCCGAGGCGGTGAACTGGCAGCCGTTCGACGACCTGCGCGCGTATATGCAGCAGGCTTGGCCGCACGTATTTACGGCGGGTAAGGTCGAGCTTATCGACCATTCGCTATTGGTGACGCTTAGCGGTTCCGACCCTGCCCTCAAACCCGTCATGCTCATGGGCCACATGGACGTGGTTCCCGTGGTACCCGGCACCGAGGCTGACTGGACGCATGTTCCCTTTAGCGGACATGTGGACGACACCTACATTTGGGGTCGCGGCGCCATCGATATGAAAGACCAGGTCGCAGGCATTCTCGAGGCGGTTGAGTATGCGCTCGCACACGGCTGGGAGCACGAGCGCACCCTGCTGCTGGCTTTTGGCCAGGACGAGGAAACCACGCAGTTCGGTGCGGGTGCCATCGGCCGCGTGCTCGAAGAGCGCGGCATTGAGCTTGAGTACCTGATCGACGAGGGCGACTACCGCATCGTTCCGGCTGCCGAGTACGGCGCGGGCGAGGGCTGGCTTATGCATGCCGATCTCGCGGAGAAGGGCTACGCCGATATCGTGTTGAGGACGCGTAGCGAGGGCGGGCATTCCTCCAACCCCTACGGGGGCACTTCACTCGAGGTGCTCAGCCGTGCCATCACCGCAATCTGCGATATCGAGTGGCCGACGCGCGTGACCGACTTGCTTGCCGCCCAACTCGTCGAGTTGGGGCTCTACACGGCCGATGAAATTGCCGCCAACAGGGATGCCATTGTCCGCGATTGCCTCGCCAGCAAAAAGCTCTATCCGCTGGTGACGACCACCTGCGCGCCCACGCAGATCGAGGGTGGCAGCACCGGCGCCAACGTAATGCCGCAGGATATGTGGGCCAACATTAACTTCCGCATGCTCGAGGGCACGAGCGTGGCCGACGTTGTGGCGCGCTGCCGTGAGGCGGTTGCCGGGGCGGACCTTGCCGGTCGTGTCGAAGTGGAGCTGGGCCCCGGCAGCTCCGAACCCTCGCCGTCCCCGCGCATCGGTGGTCCCGGTCTCGAGGCGGTTCGCTCCATCGCCGTCCGCTATTTCCGTGATCCAAAGGGGATGGAGGAAAACGGATCATTCGAGCCAGTGGCAATTGTGCCCTCGACCGTGATCGGTGCGACCGACGCTGCCAACTACCAGCACATTTGCCCTGAGTGCATTCGCTTCTCGGCCTTTGTGGTTGATGACGACGAGTGTGATCGCGGCGTCCACGGCACCAACGAGCGCATCACCCGCCGCGCCTACCTCCAGGGTGTTCGCTTCCTCATCGCCCTGCTCCACAAGCTCTAGAATCTGACAAAGGGACTGTCCCTTTGTCAGATTCCGTGCGGGTTATATGCAGGTTTGCCTGCGCACGCTATCATATATGGGTTAGACCGCAATTATGTACCCCATACGCGAAGGGATGCGCATGTATCTGAAGATCGACATGTTCTAGCTGGGCTTACCCCCGCAGCGGCGCCCCGCGCCCCATCAATTCTGCCGATTTTCACCTTCACGCATATAAAGGAGTCCGTCATGCGCGACAAGCTCGAAAAGATCATCAAGGCCTACGAGGAGCTCGAGAAGAAGCTTTCCGACCCGGCCGTCGCCTCCGATATCAAGGAGTTCACGCGTCTCAACAAGGAGTACGCGCACCAGTCCGACCTCATTGCTGCCTCGCGCGAGTACATCGGCGCGCTCGATGACATCGAGGCTGCCAAGGAAATGCTGCACGATACCACTGATGCCGATGAGAAGGAGATGCTCCAGATGGACATCTCCGAAAACGAGGCCAAGCTTCCCCAGCTCGAGGAAGACATCAAGTACATGCTCATTCCGAGCGACCCCAACGACGACAAGAACACCATCGTCGAGATTCGCTCCGCCGCCGGTGGCGACGAGGCGGCCATCTTTGCCGGCGACCTGTACAAGATGTATCAGCGCTTTTGCGAGTCGCGCGGCTGGAAGACCACCGTGCTCGACTCCAGCCCCAGCGAGGCCGGTGGCTTTAAGTCCATTGAGTTCAAGGTCGAGGGCGACCGCGTCTACTCCGTTATGAAGTTCGAGTCCGGCGTGCACCGCGTCCAGCGCGTTCCCAAGACTGAGTCCCAGGGCCGCATTCAGACCTCCACGGCTACCGTCGCCGTACTTCCCGAGGCCGAGGAGATCGACGTCCAGATCAACCAGTCCGACCTGCGCATCGACACCTACTGCGCCTCCGGCCCTGGCGGTCAGTGCGTTAACACCACCTACTCCGCCGTGCGCATCACCCACCTGCCCACCAACACCGTGGTGCAGTCGCAGGAGCAGCGTTCCCAGATCCAGAACCGCGAGGTCTGCATGCAGATGCTGCGCGCCCGTCTGTACGAGATGGAACTCGAGAGGCAGCAGGCCGAGCTCGGTGCCGAGCGCCAGAGCCAGATCGGCCACGGCAACCGTTCCGAGAAGATCCGTACTTACAACCAGCCCCAGGACCGCGTGACCGATCACCGTATCGGCTTCAACTCCACCTACAACGGCGTTCTTCTGGGCGATCAGCTCGGCACCGTCATCGAGGCGCTCGCCGCCGCCGAGCGAGCCGAGAAGCTGGCGCAGGCTGTGTAGTGGGTTACGCGGTTTTGCCAAACCGCGTAACGGCTCGACGCTGCGCGCCGCCCAGAGCGACAATTTGTCATTCAAAAGGCAAGGCATGACCAGAAGGTCTATGCCTTGCCTTTTTCATGCCAACTTGTTCGCTCTGGACGTCGCTCGCTGGCATTGCCAAAACATCGGCGTTTTCTTGGTTGTCAAATGATCCGTAGGGAGTCATTGGGGACATTGCCTTGATATTTTATTCAGTCGGCTGTGATGGCATTTTAGTCATTGGGGACGTTCTTAAATGACTAGGTTGGGTAAATTACTTTTCGAGTTTATTTAATCTGCTTTGTTAGAAATTAAGCTGCCTACCTGCTCAAAGTAATTAACAGCCTTCATCTGCTATTGATAATATTGCTCGAAAAATCGTCCAAGAAGTCGAGGGGCGATTTTTGACGCGTCGCGCGTCAAGTGATGTGGCAAGCGTTTGGTTAGATATTGGTCAGGTTGGGGGCAACCTTGCCAAAAGCTTGACGGATGCTGATATGAACGTCGGCGAATGAACACTTTGGACGGGGGCAAACAAAAAATCTGGGCTGATTCTCGATAATCGCCTGCAATCGCCCCTTGCCAAGCGCTGGCCTCGCGTACAATCTGCTCCGACATTCGCGCGCCGTCCGGCGCTTAAGAGGGGAGGGCCCCATGGCAAACGAGATTTGGACCATCAAGCGTTGTCTCGAGTGGACCAAGGAGTACCTGGCCGAGCGCGGCGAGGAGCACCCCCGTCTTTCTGCCGAGTGGCTGCTCTGCGCTGCCACGGGTTTGGCACGCATCGACTTATATATGCGCATGGACGAGACGCTTAACGCGGCTCAGCTCGAGACCATGCACGCGGCCGTTGTTCGTCGCGCTAAAGGTGAACCGCTGCAGTACATCACCGGCAGCACGCAGTTTCGCATGATCGACGTCACGTGCGCCCCCGGCGTGCTCATTCCGCGTCCCGAGACCGAGATGCTCGTCGAGGAAGTCCTCAATTATCTGGATGCCGAGGTGCTGAGCCCCGAGGCTGCTGCCCGTCAGCGTGTTGAGCTGCCTTGGAACGATGAGGTCGAGGAGGCACGCAAGGCTGAGGCCGCGCTGGCAGACGAACGCGCGACCGCCGAGCGCCGTGCCGCCAACCTGACGGCCGCCGATGAGGCTGCGCTGGGTAGCGACGTGCTCGGCAGCCGTGCCTATGCCGAGGAGCTGGCCGACCGCGAGGCCGAGGAAGCCGCCGCGCAGGCAGCAGAAGCCGAAGTCGCGGAAGCCGCCGAGTCCGAGCTCGACGAATACGGCATCGCCATCGAGGGTGCCGACCAGGAGACGGCTTCAGCTCAGGATGCCGCTTCGCCTGCCCCAGCCGAGCCCCGCATCGCCCGCGTTCTCGAGGTCGGCTGCGGCACGGGCTGCATCTCGCTCTCCCTTGCCTGGGAGCGCCGCGGCCACGTTACCTGCACCGCCACCGATATCGAGCCGCGCGCTATCGATCTGGCCACCAAAAACCGCGACGCGCTCGGTCTCACATCCGATGAGGTCGCCTTTAGCCTCACCAACCTGGTGAGTTCCATTCCCCGCGAAGAGTGGGGCACCTTTGATGTGCTTGTCTCCAATCCGCCCTACATTCCGACCGACGTCATGCGCTCACTGCCGCACGAGGTCAAGGACTTCGAGCCCGACCTGGCGCTTGAGGGCGGCGCCGACGGCCTCGATATCTTCCGCCGCCTGCTCAATGCGGCGCCTTACATGCTGCGCGCCGGCGGCCTGTTTGCCTGCGAGCTCTACGAGGGTGCCCTCGATGCCGCGGCCGAGCTCTGTCGCCAGGCAGGCCTTTCGGACGTGCGTATCGTCCACGACCTCACCGATCGCCCCCGCATCGTCCGAGCCATCGTCACCGAGCCCAAGCAGCGCCAGTAATATTTATTAACTGATTAACAAAAATTATAAAGTAGTTTATAATTAGGACGGCTGAAAGAGGTCGGCCCATGCAACCTCCTACCTTTCGGGAAATCATTGCCCTACTCAAGCACGATGGATTCGTGAAGGTCGCGCAAGTCGGTGGTCATGCTAAGTATGTTTCTGGCGATCGTGTTGTCCCCGTGAACGGCTCTGGTGGTGATCGACCAAAGAAGGGCACGTGGGCAAGTATTCGTCGCCAAGCTGGATGGTAGTTGGAGGCAAAATGAGGCAGCGATTTACCTATGACTGCGTTCTCATAAAAGAAGACGACGGTTACTGCGCCAGCTTCCCGCAGATTCCCGGCGCCTTTGCCGATGGCGATACGCGCGAAGAAGCGATTGCCCATGCCACCGAGGCGCTGATGGCGTTTTTGGCCGACGACCTCAACAACGGTTTGACTCCGGCAGGGTACGAACGCTCGGCCGAGGTCGTGGCCCTTTCAGTCGAAATCGACCACGAGGACGCTCGGGAAGCGGCGTGCCGAACATTTAAAGATGCAGCGCTGGACCTCAAAGTCTCCGCTCCGCGGATTACCGCGCTGGTCAAAGCCGGAAAACTCGATGTTGAACTCGTCGACGGCCGTCGGATGATAACGATAGACAGCATCGAGCGCTACGCCGCCCAAAGACGCCATGCCGGCAGGCCAAAGAAGTTCGTCGCAGTCCAATAACCCCCTCACTTTCACCGACTACTAGAGCCGCTCACCAAACCAACATGCGCTCTGGGCAAATAGGCTGAATGTTTCGTGCGAGAATGCCCCTCAGTAAACAAACTTTCACCAGAGCGTAAGGGGCTGGCATACACATGCAGACGGTCTATCGGGTATACGAGGGAACGCGCGAGCCGCATCGGCTCGCCGTCGAGCGCACGGCCGAGGTGCTCGGCCGCGGCGGCCTGGCCTTGATCCCGACCGAGACCGTCTACGGTGTCGCCGTGGCAGTCAACGCCTTCTCGGACGCCGTACCCCAAGATACAAGCGAATTCCCATCGTGGCCGCGCGATCCGCAGACTGTCGTCAATGGCGCCGCGGTCCCTGCACTCGGTACCGGCTACCGCCGCATCTTTACCCTCAAGCAGCGCAAGCTCACCCAAACGGTCGCCTGGCTGGTTGATAATGCCGAAGCACTCGACCGCTATGGCGTGGATATCCCCGAAGAGGCTCGCGTACTCGCGCGACGATGCTGGCCGGGAGCCCTGACTATCGTGGTCAAGGCGGCCCCCTGCGTGCCGACCTTTATGCGCGCCGCCGACGACACGGTGGCACTTCGCGCTTCGGCCTCGCCCGTGGTGCAAGCGCTCATCCGCGCCTGCGGCAGCCCTCTTGCCTGCACCAGCGCCAACACGCATGGCGCGCCCGCGCCGGCAAGTTTTGTCACGGTGGAGGAGCGCATCCTGGAGGGGGTCGATGTTGCCGTCGACGCCGGCGAGACCCCGTGTCGCGACGCCTCGACCATCGTGTCGTTCCAGCACGGCGGGCTCCAGATCCTGCGCCAAGGCGCACTTCCCGCATCAGAGATCGAACGGGTCCTGTCCGACCCGATGCAATAGAAAGGTGTAAGCGATGTCGTTGAATCTGGGCAGCCTGGGCATGGAAGATGCCTCGTTTAACTTTGGCGGTTCCTACATCATGGCGCTCGACTGCGGCACCACCTCGGTACTTGCGACGATCGTCGACGAGTACGGCTGCATCGTCGCGCAGGCACGTCGTAGCGTCAAAACCAGCTTCCCGCGTCCCGGTTGGATAGAGCAAGACCCCATGGAGGTGCTTGCCAGCCAGATCGGCGTGATGATGGAGGTCCAGTTTAAGAGCGGCATCCATTCTGACCGCATCGCCGCCATCGGTATCTCCAACCAGCGCGAGACCACGGTGGTGTGGGACCGCATAAGCGGCCAACCCATCTATAACGCCATCGTGTGGCAATGCCGTCGCACCGCACCTCTGATCGACGAGCTGGTCGAGCGAGGCGCAGAAGAGCTGGTGCGCTCCCGCACGGGACTCACGCTCGATCCGTATTTCTCGGCTTCCAAGGTGCAGTGGATCCTCGACAACGTCGACGGTGCGCGTGAGAGCGCGGCGGCGGGCGACCTCATGTTCGGCACCATCGATACCTGGCTCATCTACAACCTCACCGGCAGTCAGGTCTTTGCCACCGACTACACCAATGCCAGCCGCACGGCGCTCTTTAATATCCATACGCTCGATTGGGACGACGACCTGCTGGCGCTCTTTGACGTTCCACGTTCCATGATGCCCGAGGTTCGTTGGAGCTCGGGCGACTACGGCCGCGTCGCGAGCGACATCATGACCAACATGCCGCCCATCATGGGCGTGGCGGGCGATCAGCAGGCGTCGCTGTTCGGCCACTGCTGCTTCCATCCCGGCCAGACCAAAAACACCTATGGCACGGGTTGCTTTATGCTCATGAACACCGGCGACGAGGTCGTCGAATCCAAGAACGGTCTGGTCTCCACGATCGGTATCGCCGCGGACGGCAAGATCAGCTATGCGCTCGAGGGTTCTATCTTTGCCGCCGGCTCAACCATGAACTGGCTGCGCAACAACATGGGCATCATCTCGAGTGTGAGCGAGTCCGCGCAACTCGCCGTTTCAATCAACGACAACGAGGGCTGCTACTTCGTTCCCGCCTTTGCGGGTTTGGGCGCTCCCTGGTGGGATCCGCATGCCCGCGGTATCGTGTGCGGCCTGACCGGTGCCTCGAGTCGCGCGACCATTGTGCGTGCGGCCTGCGAGTCCATGGCCTACCAGAGTTATGACGTGCTGCGCGCCATGGAGCAGGACGTGGGACTTTCGATTGAGCGCCTGTCCGTCGATGGCGGCGCCTCACGCAACGAGTTCATCATGCAATTCCAGGCCGACCTGCTGGATATCCCCGTGCTGCAATGCGAGACGGTGGAGACCACGGCAATCGGTGCCGCGTACTTGGCGGGTCTTGCCGTCGGCTATTGGGAAGACCTTGAAGAGCTGGAGCAAAATGCCCAGATCGTTAGGACCTTCCTTCCCCATATGTCCGCCGAGCGTCGCGAGCAAAACCTTGCGGGCTGGCGTGATGCAGTCAAGCGCTCGCTCAGTACCGCACAGTAGGGCTGCGATGGGCTGCTCGATACAACAAACCGCTAAACTTATGCATGGCGTGCGGCGGCAACATTGCTGCGCGCCTTGTCAGCAAGGCCGTTTTGCGGCTGCAACGAAAGGGGCAATCAACCCATGACCGTCACCTACGATACGTCCCGTGTGACGCTTGTCGATCATCCGCTCGTCCAGCACAAGCTGTCGATCCTGCGCGACAAAAACACCGGCACCAACCAGTTCCGTCAGCTCGTGCGCGAACTCGCGCTTTTTGACGGCTACGAGGCCATGCGCGACCTGCCTATGGAAGACGTCGAGGTCGAGACCCCCATCACTACCGCCACGTTCAAACAGCTTGCCGGCAAGAAACTCGCCATCGTGCCCATCCTGCGTGCGGGCCTTGGCATGGTCGACGGCATTCTCGACCTGGTGCCCTCCGCTCGCGTGGGCCACATCGGCATGGAGCGCGACGAGGTCACCCACGAGCCGCACGAGTATTACTGCAAGATGCCCAAGGATATCGACCAGCGCATCTGCCTGGTCGTCGACCCCATGCTCGCCACGGGCGGTTCGGCCGAGATGGCCATCAGCTACCTGCGCGAGCGCGGTGTCAAGGATATCCGCATGCTGTGCATCGTCGCCGCGCCCGAGGGCCTCAAGTCACTGACCGAAAAGGACCCCGACGTACATATTTATACGTGCGCCATCGACGACCATCTCAACGAGGCCGCCTACATCGTTCCCGGCCTCGGCGACGCCGGCGACCGCATCTTCGGCACGCTCTAGTCGCTGGGCTAAGACGGCCGCGGCTGCAAATACGAAGAAACGGTGCGCGCGGTCGAACAAAAGACGACCGCGCGCACTCCTGTTAACGGACGTTTTGCCCCGCAGGGTTCGAGAAAAACGTATTACCGTACCTGCGGCATAAAGAAGGTCTTAAGAAAACGAACAGGTGCGTATTAACCGATGCTTTTTCGGTTGTACTTTAGCGATTGGCTCGTACAATAGTCACCAATGTTTGGCGGGAACTGTTCTGTGAGGCGTTAAAAAAGGAAAGTGAGGACGCCAATGTTTCAGATAGCCGATCTGCTCGCTATCGTTGCAGGCGCCATCGCGGGCGCAATTGCCTTCCTTCCCTTTGTCTTTACGCTCAAGCCGGTTCTTGACGATAAACAGAATGCGGACATGCTCAAGGGTATGGTGAGTCTGGCGGTCTCGGCAATCGCCCTGCTCGTCTTTACCTTGGTTGTGTTTGTGTTGTTCGGAGAGGCATTTCGCATGTTCCTCTTGGGCGAGGCGATCGGCTTCGTGGCCTTTATGGCCGCCTGCACGGTTCGCGTCGCCAAGGCGCTGCGAGATCCTCATGAGGTCGAAAGGTAAGTCGTGGAAATTTTTGAAAAGCTGCCTGATGAGATTAATCATCTGGTCAGCGAGTTCAGCTCCACCCCTGTCGTGGGCGATCTGAGCTGCGGCATCACGCAGTACTCGTTTTGGCTGATCGTCTCCACGATCGTGCTCCTGATCGTCCTGGCCGTGTTCAAGAAGAAGCAGACCCTGGTTCCCAAGCGCTTCTTCGTCAACGGTTTCGAGTACATCATCGAGTACGTCGAGAACGATATCGGCAAGGGCGTCGTGGGTGAGAACTGGAAGAAGCACTTCCCGTTCCTGTGCTCGCTTTTCCTGTTCATCCTGATCAATAACATGATCGGCCTGATCCCGGGAATGAAGCCCGGCACCGGTGCAATCGGCTCCACCGCCGCGCTCGCCATCTTCGCCTTCGTGTACTTCATCTACTACGGATGCAAGGCTCACGGCGTGATCGGCTACATCAAGAGCCTCGCCCCGCAGGGCGTGAGCTTCCCGATGAACGTGCTCGTGTGGGTCGTCGAGCTTTTCTCGACCTTCCTGCGCCTCATCACGCTCGCCGTCCGTCTGTTCTGCAACATGTTCGCAGGACACGTGGTCATGGGCTCGTTCGCCATCATGGCGAGCATGTTCATGCAGCCGCTGCTTCAGCAGGTTTCCGCGGCCCACGCCGTCGGCGCCCTGCCTTCGCTGGCCTGGCTTGCCATCCTCATCCTGATCTATGCGATCGAGCTTGTGGTCGGCGCCATCCAGGCTTACGTCTTCACGGTCCTTACCGCCGTGTATGTCTCCGAGGCAGAGGAGGTCGCGGAGGAGGAGTAGTCTTCCGTTCGCGCCTTAAAGGTAAGGCAATTCGTTAAACCGCCGGTGCCCGTACCCATGGAGCCCGGCAGTTATAAAAAGGTTATCCTGCGTGAAATAAGACACGCACGACAAAGGAGGAATCGTGGGAGTTATCGGTTACGGTCTCGGTGTTATCGGCGCTGGTCTTGCTATCGGCCTGTCTGCTCTGGGTGCTACGGGTGCTATGGCCCGTCAGCCTGAGGTCCAGGGCCGCGTGTTCACCGTCTTCATCATGGGCTCCGCCTTCGGCGAGGCTCTGGCTCTGATCGGCTTCGTTGTCGCGCTGATCGTTAAATAGCACGGAGCGTCAAGTATGAATCTTTCATCCCAGAAGAGCGCGATCGCACTCTCCGCGTCCGCGGCCGCGCTGCTCATGCCGGTTTCCGCGTTCGCCGAGGACGGCGCTGCCGGTGCGGACATCCTCATCCCTAAGATGGCGGAGTTCATCCCGGCGCTTATCGCCTTCCTGATTATCTGGATCGTGCTGGCCAAGGTCGCCCTGCCGGGCATCATGAAAACCATGGAGGAGCGCGGCAAGAAGATCGAGGAGAGCCTCGACGAGGCCGAGAAGACCAAGCAGGAGGCTATCGCCAAGCGCGCTGAGTCCGACTCGATCGTCACCGACGCCCGTCGTCAGGCTGCCGACATCGTTCTCGAGGCCCGTAAGGACGCCGAGTCCGAGCGCGCCCGTATCATCGAGGCTGCTCACAAGGAGGCCGAGGAGATCATCGCCAAGGCCCATACGACCGTCGAGGACGAGCGCAAGTCCATCTACGCCGGTGCCGCGAACTCCATCGCCGACCTGTCCGTTGCCGTCGCCACCAAGATCGTGGGCGAGGCACTCGAGAACGAGGCCGAGCAGAAGAAGCTCATCGAGCGCTACATCCAGGAAGCAGGTAGCCTGAATGCCGACTAGCCGCTATCAGGACAAGGTGCTCGAGACCTACGCGCGCTCCCTTCTGGAAGCCGCCAAGGCCGAGAACCATGTGTTCGAGGACCTCGAGATGATCGAGCGCTTGGCTTCTGCCAACCCCGAGATCATCGCCGTGCTCGACACCATGTCCAAGCGCGACCAGCTCGACCTTCTTCCCAAGGTGGCAGCTGCCTTTAAGTATGTTGCCGAGGAAGACGAGGATGTAGTGGGCGTGACCGTCACCACGGCGATCCCGCTCGACGACGAGCTGCGTCAAACCATCACTAAGAAATGCGAGCAGGACTTCGGCCGCAAGGTATTCCTTATCGAGCAGGTCGACCCGTCTATCGTGGGCGGCCTGGTGCTCGAGGCCCGCGGCGAGCGTCGTGACATTTCCGTCAAGACGCAGCTGCGCATCGCGCAGGAGACCCTCGCAAACTCTGCTAATTCGTACGGAGGTGAAGCCTAATGTCCGAAACCCTCAATGCCCAGGATATCGCCAAGAAACTGCAGGAGCAGCTCACGAGCCTCTCCGCGACGGTCGATACGCATGAGGTTTCAACGGTCGACGAGGTAGGCGACGGCATCGCGCGCGTCTCCGGCCTCAAGAGCGCCATGGCAGGCGAGCTTCTGGAGTTCAAGAGCTCCGATACCGGTGAGACCGTCTTCGGCCTTGCCCAGAACCTTGACCGTGACGAGGTCGGCGCCGTTCTGTTTGGTGCCGTCGACTCCATCAAGGAAGGCGACGAGTGCCGCACCACTGGCCGCATTATGGATATCCCCGTGAGCCGTGCCATGCTCGGCCGCGTCGTCAATCCGCTCGGCCAGCCCATCGACGGCCTGGGCGACATCGTCGCCACGCACCGTCGCCCCATCGAGTTCAAGGCTCCCGGCGTCATCGATCGTACCCCGGTGTGCGAGCCGGTTCAGACCGGTCTGCTCGCTATCGACTCCATGGTGCCTATTGGCCGCGGTCAGCGTGAGCTCATCATCGGCGACCGTAAGACCGGTAAGACCGCCATCGCCATCGACGCTATCCTCAACCAGCGCGGCAAGGGCATGGTCTGCATCTATGTCGCCATCGGCCAGAAGGCCTCCACGGTTGCCAACATCCGCGAGACCCTCGCTCAGCACGGTGCGCTCGACTACACCATCATCGTTTCGGCCACCGCTGCCGATTCCGCCCCTATGCAGTACATCGCGCCTATGGCCGGTGCCGCTATCGGTGAGTTCTTCATGTACAACGGCGAGGACGGTAAGCCCGCCAGCGAGACCAACCCCGGCGGCCACGTGCTCGTCATCTACGACGACCTGTCCAAGCAGGCTGTGGCCTACCGTCAGATGTCGCTGACGCTGCATCGTCCGCCCGGACGCGAGGCCTATCCTGGCGACATCTTCTACCTGCACTCTCGTCTGCTCGAGCGTGCCGTCAAGATGTCCAAGAAGAACGGCTACGGCTCCATGACGGCACTGCCGATCATCGAGACCCAGGACGGCGACGTCTCGGCCTACATTCCGACCAACGTCATTTCCATTACCGATGGTCAGATCTACCTGCAGTCCGAGCTCTTCTTCCAGGGTCAGCGCCCGGCAGTCGACGTGGGTATCTCCGTGTCCCGCGTCGGTGGCGATGCGCAGACCAAGGCCATGAAGCAGGTCGCCGGCAACCTCCGTCTGGACCTCGCTTCCTATCAGGAGCTCGCTGGCTTTACGCAGTTCGGCTCCGACCTCGACGAGGCTACTCAGAAGCAGCTGACCCACGGTGCTCGCATGACCGAGCTCCTGAAGCAGCCGCGTTACAAGCCGTTTGAGGTTGGCGAGCAGATCGTTACGCTGTTCGCTGGCAACGAGGGCTTCCTGGATGACCTGGAGATCGCCGACGTGCTGCCTTTCCGTGCCGAGCTCATCGAGTACATGGACAATGGCTTTGGTTCGCTGCTCGACAAGGTTCGCGCCAAGAAGATCGATGATGACACCAAGGCTGAGCTCTTGCGCGTCATCGGCGACTTCAAGCAGCAGTTCATGGCCAAGCACCATTCGGATGTTTCTGGATCAGAGGAGAACTAAGCCCCATGGCCAACCTTCGCGACATTAAGAAGCGAATCTCCTCGGTTACCACGACCAAGCAGATCACGCGCACGATGGAGATGGTCTCTACGGCCAAGATTCGTCGTGCCCTCGATCGCTCCAAGCAGGCCGAGCCCTATAAGGAGGCGCTGACCGACGTCATGTTGACGGTCGCCGGCGACGCCTCCTGTTCGGGCACCGATCCCATGCTGCAGAAGCATGAGAGCGTCAAGCATGGCCTGATTGTCGTTATTGCCTCGGACCGCGGCCTTGCCGGCGGTTTCAATACGACGGTGGAGCGCACGGCCGAAAAGCTCGCCGCTTCTTGGGCGAACGACGGCATCGAATGCGAGATCATCGCGTGCGGGCGTAAGCCGGCCACGTATTTCCGTGACCGCGCAAACGTTGTCATGCACTTTGAGGGCAACTCCTCTGAGCCCGATTTCAATCAGGCCCGCATGATCTCCTCTCATATCTGCGATGCGTATCGTGCCGGTGAGCTTGACCGTGTCGAGCTTGTCTACCACCACGCCAAGAACCGCGTGGATCAGGAGCTTCGCGTCGAGCATCTGTTGCCGCTCGACCCCGAGATGATCGCTATGGCCCACGGTCCGCGTAAGAACGAGACCGACGCCCCTAAGCGCATCTCGTCCACGTTCGAGTTCGTGCCCTCTCCCGAGCATGTTCTCGGCAAGCTTGTGCCGTCTTATATCCTGACGGTCATCTACCAGGCCCTGATCGATTCGGCGGCTGCCGAGCAGGGTGCACGCCGCAAGGCCATGCACTCCGCGACGGAAAACGCCACCGCGATCATCTCGACCCTTACCCGCACGTATAGTCGCGTGCGCCAGGCTTCGATCACGACCGAGATTAACGAGATCGTCGGCGGAGCCTCAGCATTGGAGGAACAGTAATGGCTAATAACACCGTAAAGCTTGCGGTCGAGGAAGCCACCAAGAAGACGACTGCCGGTGATGGTCGCATCGTGCGAATCATCGGCCCTGTCGTCGACGTCAAGTTTGACGGCGCGGTGCCCCCGATCTACAACGCGCTCACGGTCGAGGCCGAGACCCCGATCGGTCATCTGAGCACGATCCTCGAGGTCGAGAGCCAGCTTCCGGGCGGCGTCGTCCGCACGGTCGCCATGTCCTCGACCGACGGCCTGCAGCGCGGCCTCATCGCCACCGATACCGGTGAGCCCATGAAGATGCCCGTTGGTCCCAAGACGCTCGGCCGCATTTGGAACGTCATGGGCAAGCCCGTCGACGGCAAGCCCATGCCCGAGGTGGAGGAGTTCTACCCCATCCACCATGCAGCGCCCCGTTTCGACGAGCTCACCACCAAGACCGAGATCTTCGAGACCGGCATCAAGGCCGTCGACCTGCTCGAGCCCTACATCCGCGGCGGCAAGACAGGTCTGTTCGGCGGCGCCGGCGTCGGCAAGACCGTTCTGATCCAGGAGCTCATCAACAACCTCGCCCAGGAGCACGGCGGCACCTCGGTGTTCACCGGCGTCGGCGAGCGTACCCGCGAGGGCACCGACCTGTTCCTCGAGATGAGCGAGTCTGGCGTTATCGACAAGACCTGCTTGGTCTATGGTCAGATGAACGAGCCGCCCGGAGCGCGTCTGCGCATCGGTCTGGCCGGCCTTACCACCGCTGAGTACTTCCGCGATCGCGGCCAGGACGTTCTGCTGTTCATCGACAACATCTTCCGCTTCTCCCAGGCAGGTTCCGAGGTTTCCGCACTGCTGGGCCGTATGCCGTCCGCCGTTGGTTACCAGCCCACGCTGGCAACCGAGATGGGCGACCTCCAGGAGCGCATTACCTCGACCAAGACGGGCTCCATTACCTCCGTCCAGGCTGTCTACGTCCCCGCAGACGACCTGACCGACCCGGCGCCTGCCACGACGTTTACGCACCTCGACGCCACCACGGTTCTTTCGCGTAGCATTTCGTCGCTCGGCCTGTTCCCGGCTATCGACCCGCTCGCATCTTCCTCCGACGCTCTCGATCCCTCGATCGTCGGCGAGGAGCACTACCGTGTCGCCGTCAAGGTCCAGGAGCTCCTGCAGGAGTACTCCGACCTTCAGGATATCATCGCCATTCTGGGTATGGACGAGCTGTCCGAGGAGCAGCGCCTTACGGTCAACCGTGCCCGTAAGATTCAGCAGTTCCTCTCGCAGTCCTTCCACGTCGCCGAGAAGTTCACCGGCAACCCCGGTGTCTACGTCCGCGTCGAGGATACCGTCCGCTCTTTCGCCGAGATTGTCGACGGCAAGGCCGATGACCTGCCCGAGCAGGCTTTCCGCTATGCTTCCACGATTGAGGACGTGCGCGAGCGCGCCCGCAAGATGGGGGAGAAGTAGGTTATGCGTATCCGCATCGTGTGCCCCGTGAGCTGCGCCTATGAGGGCGACGCTGCGTTTGTGTCGATTCCGTCCACGGATGGCGAGTTTGGCGTTCTGCCTGCTCACTCCAGCGAGATCTGCACGATCGACCGCGGTTACGTTCGCGTTTCCGATAAGGCCATGGGCACTGTCGACCACACGTTTGCCGTGGCCGGCGGCTATGCCCAGGTTGCGGACGATGTCGTGACCGTTCTCGCCGAGCGCGCTTGCGATTTGGCGACCGTCGATGCCGACAAGCTTAAAGCTGATATTCAAGGTTTTGAAGAGAAGCTGGGTAATTTGTCGGAGGATGATGCACGCCGCGCCTACCTCTATAATGAAATCGCATGGTGTAAGCTCAAGCTTGCCCAATAGTCAAACGATTTAGCGTTCGACCATTTGCGAACACATCATGCCCGGGATGGCCCAGCCACCCCGGGCATGCTTTTTGAAAGGGTAGACCTTGGATATTATCCGCGTTGAGGGTGGCCAC
>URFE01000023.1:0-18526 GCA_900546965.1 uncultured Collinsella sp. | reverse complement strand
GCGCAACGCGTTGCGCTGAGTCCTGAGGCTGTTGCAATGAAAATGACAATCAAGGCGCCACTAAATAGCTAAATGCCGAACCGCTGCTCGAGGCGGCGCACATGGCGGCAGGGTATAATTTGATTGCCATAGATAGTAATTTGGAGGTGCCCCATGAATGCCCCCAACGCGCTCCAAAACATCCGCTCAAAACACCCCGTTGCATATGTGGTTCTCTATCTCTTTGTCGGCTGGGCATTGCTGGTTGTCATCACCCATGCCATAGCTTTTGGAGCAGAACTGCTGATAGCCAGCTCGGACCAGCCCGTCGTCAAATGGGAGACGACCGATGAGTGCACCGACGGAACCCGAACCGTCTACTACAACAGCCCGTCCCTCTATCAAGAGTTCAAGGTCAAGATAAAGGACTTCAAGATTGTCGATGCCGAGCTAGGCGTTTATTTGGCAATCGGAGCAACCGTCGACGCCGAGCAAGTCGAGCACACAGACAGCCATGCGGCATATCGTATCGACCTCAGCATCCTAGGCCGACCGTCACGCACCTGTCTGCTCGAATGCGATATACGCGGCACCACGTTGCACATGTCCGAAATACAGATGCGCCCGGACAAGGGGCCCTCTTCTTGAACGGTATACCCGCCCGTACAGCTACTCCACCGGCTTGAAGATGGTGGACTGGCCGAAGACGCTGCGGATGAGGGCTTTGGCCTCGTCCTCGGTCTGCGGGATGCTCGGGGCTGCGCCCTGATGGCCGAAGGGGCTGCCGGCGCCGGGGTTGGACTCCCAGGGCGCTGCAGGAGCGTCCTCCTCTTTGGGGGCAGCTGCAGCGGACTTGGGCGCGGACGCCGCACCCGGCACGTCGAACGGAGGAAGATCGTCCCCGCTCGCATCGCCGGCAAAGCCGCCGACCATGGCGTCGTCGTAGGGCACCTGCTCGGATTCCCACGGCGCGGACTGCGCGACAGACTGAGCCTTGGGGGCAGCCGAGCGCTCGGGCGCACGGGGTGCGGGCTCGGTCGGGAGCTTACCCGTGGCAGGAGCGCCGGCGGGGTTGTCGGAGCGTAGCCAGGGGGCTTTGCCCAGGTCAGACGACTTGGGCGCGGGCGAGACGGGCTTGGGCGCGGGTGTCGGAGCAGCCGGTTTGGGCGCCGCGGGCTTAGGCGCCGACGGGGTCGACGCCGCTACCGGTGTCGCTTGCCGCTGCGGCGCGCTGGCGCTCGAGGATGCAGGGGCCGCCGAGGACACGGGTTGCGGGTCCGCAGATGCCGCAGCCCGTGCAGATGGAGAATGCTCCTCATGTTGAGGAGCCGGCGTGCCACCCCCATCCAGGACATAGTCGACGGTACGACGACCGAAAACCGCGCAGACCGTCGGCAGGACCACCGACTGCGTATCGGCGCGACCGAGCATCTTAATGGCAAAAGTCGAACCCGCGGGGAACGAGACCGTGAGCTTGGAGCCGTCGTCGGCCGTGGCGCGGGCGTTGAGCAAAAGCCCTGCGTAGGAAGCCTGACGTGCCTTGACACGCTCGACAACCTCGGCCCATTTGCGCTGCAGCTCTCCGGCATCCTCGACCGCGGGCGTCTCGGCAGCACCGGCGGCGGCAACCTGGGCGGCATTGTTGGACTGGGGCTTAGGTGCCGGAGCGGTGGCAGACGCGGGGGCCGCAACGGGCTGAGGCGCAGGCGCTGCAGGCTTGGAAGCTGACACGGACGCAGAACGGGGAGCAGGCTGGGCAGCCGGAACAGCAGCGCCGCGGTCCCAAGGCATGCCACCCTGATGCGCGGACGTAGCAGCGGGGGCAGCGGATGCCACCGAAGTGGCAGCACGGGCGCCCGAAATGAGCGTCGGCTGTTGGGCAGCAGCGGGTACGGATGCTGCAGGCGCGGCGGCCTGAGCAGCAGCCACGCTCGCCGGCACGGCGGCGTTGGCAACCATGGCCTCCAGGCGTGCCACGCGCTCGGCCAATGCCTCAATCGTTAAATCAGCCTCGGGACGCGCCAGACGCGTGCAGGCAATCTCGAGCACCAGGCGCACGTCGCTCGCGCCCCTCATCTCCAGTGCGGCATCGTCGAGCACTGTCAGCACACGAGCCAGGCGGTCGGCAGGATGCTCGCCAAAGGCAGCGGCCTCGGCAGCAAGCGCCTCGGCCTGCTCGGAGCCGCCCTCAAACAACTCGGCACGGGCACCGGCAACGCAGGCAACATACACGTCGCGCACGTGCGCCACCAGGTCGCGCGTCAGCTCCAGCAGATCGTTACCTTCCTCGACCTGCGCGCGAATAAGCCCATACAGCTCGGCAACATCGCGATCGGCAATGGCGCGGGAAAACTCGCCCAGAATCTGGTCCGAAACCTCGCCTAAAAGCGAGCGGGCGTCGTCCGCATGCACAGAACCGTTGCCAAAGACGCTCAGCTGCTCCAGCGTGGACAACGCGTCGCGCATGCCGCCCTTTGCATGGCGCGCCACGATAGCCAGCGCCTCGTCGTCGTAATCGAAGCCCTCCTGCTCGCACACGTATGCCAGGCGATGCTCGATATCCTCGTTGCCGATGCGGTGGAAATCGAAGCGCTGGCAGCGCGAGAGGATGGTCTCCAGAATCTTTTGCGGGTCGGTAGTGCACAGCACAAAGATCACGTGCGCCGGCGGCTCCTCGAGCGTCTTGAGCAGCGCGTTAAACGCCGCCGTTGTGAGCATGTGGACCTCGTCGATGATATAAATCTTGTACTTGCCGCGCACCGGGGCAAAGTTGACGGAGTTGATGATTTCCTCGCGCACATTGTCCACGCCCGTGCGGGAGGCGGCATCGAGCTCGTAAACGTCTGGGTGGTTGCCCTCGGCGATGAGCTCGCATTCCTCACAGGTGCCGTCGGGCATGCAGCCGCTCGCACCCTCGGCGCGTGCCGCCTCGGCATTGCGGCAGAGCAGCGCCTTGGCAAGAATACGCGCCATGGTGGTCTTGCCCGTGCCGCGCGGTCCGCAGAACAGGTAGGCGTGGGACAGGCGCCCCTCGGTGATGGCGTGCTCGAGCGTCGAGACGATATGCTGCTGGCCCACCACGGAGTCGAAGGTGAGCGGGCGATACTTTCGGTACAACGATTCCATGGGTGCTCCCCCGGGTATACTGAGTCTTGTTGCCGCGGCGGCCATACGGTCGCACGGCACACTGCATCCATAATAACCCGTACGGCGAGCCCGCCGCGATAGGAGTCCAAAGAGCATGGCAGACGCAGAGAGCAACCTCGTTCCCTCCGAAGCAGCCGACCAGGTCGAGGTCGCGCTCGAGAAGCAGGCCGCAGCCGACGACGGCATCCTGTACCTCAACGAGTACCAGTACGAAAACGACCTGGTCACCGACTTCGCCCGCCTGGTCGCCTCGCCCAGGCGTCGCGGCTCGCTGTATGTCGCCGCGGCAGTTGCCGCGCTCATCGGCATCGGCATGCTGGTGGCCGGCGGCAGCTGGATCAAGTTCGGCGTCGTGCTGATCGTGTTCGGCGCCTTCTTGGCCTGGTGGAGCAAAAATCTGCACCATACGCTCGCGCGCGACTTTATCGAAGCCGTCGAGGCAGACGAGTCCATGGGCGGCCGTTACCGCCGCGTCGCCGCCAACGAGGACGGCCTGATGGTTTGGGGCAAGAGCGGCAAGTCGCAGTTCTTCCCGTTTGAGAAGCTCGACCACGTACTCGACGGCGAGCGCATCTTTGTGGCCATGTTCGCCGACCAGGGCGTGACGATTCCTAAGGACACCTTCGTCCGTGGCGATGCCGAGCAGTTTGGCGCCTTCCTTAAGGCGCGCATCAACAAAAAGCTCCGTATTGAGACCAAAAAGAAGAAAATGAAGGCTGAGAAGGCCGCCGCCGAGGCCAAGCAGGGCGACAAGCCCCAGGAGACCAAGGGCAAGCAGCGCAAGCAGAAGAAGAACAAGAAGAAGCGCTAGGCCGGACGCAAGGTCCAGACCCCAGACGGAGCTTAAATTGAATGTCGCCCACCTGCGCGTGCTACACTAGCAGCATCTATGCCACCGCGAACGGCTCGGCTCCGCGCCCGCCACTCGCAAACGAACTTTAAACGCACGAGGGTTGGCCATGCCGCTTTTCTCGCAACATACCGCCCGGTTCTCGCCGGACGTTCCTTTGGAGGGCACCAGCTCTCGCGAGCTGCTCAAGCGGTACCAGCCGCTCGAGACACTTGCGACCGGCGGTTTTGGCTCCATCGAGATCTGCCGCGACACGCACCTGCGCCGCCGCGTCGCCATTAAGCGCATCCCCCTTATCAACGGTGCCGGCATGCCCGCCAGCGACATCATGGATGTCCTGCGCGAGGCGCACACTGCCGCCATGCTTCAACATCCCAACATCGTGCAGGTCATCGACTTTACGCACGACACAGCCTATGCCTACCTGGTTATGGAATATGTCGATGGCATGTCGCTGGCCGAGTTTTTGCATCGCGTGGACGGCCACTCACTTACCTTTGACGAGGCCGCGGCCATTGCCGATGCCCTGGGCCAGGCGCTCACCTTCGCCCATAGTAATGGCGTACTCCACCTGGACATTAAGCCCGCCAACGTGCTCATCGACCACTCGGGCAATGTAAAGCTCACCGACTTTGGCATGGCGCGACTGTCGTCCGCCGGTGGCTTTGGCGGTTCGCGCGGCGGCACCATCGGCTACATGCCGCCCGAGCAGCTCGATATCGAGACCGGCACGGTCGACGAACGCGCCGATGTCTTTGCCCTCGCCTGTGTGATCTACGAGGGCCTGTGCGGCAGCGCTCCCTTTATGGCGGCCACGCCCGCCGACTCGCTCGGCCGCATCATCGGCGGCGCCACCTATCCCAGCGAGCTGATACCACACTTTCCCCCGGGAGCCGAGGCCGCGCTCATGAGCGCGCTCTCCCCCATGCCGCAGGACCGCCCCAACAGCATCGAGGCATTTTGCGACCAGCTCCTTGCCAGTCTGGGCAGCGTGCGCGAAGGCCGTCGCAGCCTGGAGCAAATGGTTGGCGAGCTTTCGGATGACGAGCAGGAGCTCGACGATATCGAGCCGTCGCACTACGAGGACGACGCCATCGAGATCGACCCCGCACTCGGCTGGGCGGGCACGCGCTGGAGCCATGCGCGCGACTACACCATGCGCGCTATCTCGGCGCTAACGTGCGGTACCTTTAGCTTTTTGCTGATGCAAACGGCCGGGGTCGCGGCGCTTCCCGGCCTGGTCATTGCGGCCATCGCGATCGGAGCGGCGGCTGGCCTGGCCCCCCAGATCGGCTCGGCCATCTCGGCTGTGGGCTTTTTGGTACTCATGGCCAACACCACCATGCAGGCGCAGGGCATCCTGTCGATACTGCCCGTCGCGGTGATCTTTGCCGCCGCCATGTCCGGTTGGTGGATCGCTTGGGGTCGTACCGAGGCTGCCGCAAGCTCCGCGCTCACCTGTGCACTCGCGCTTGGCTGTCTGACCGGCAATACCTTCCTGGCAGCTGGGGTCGCCGCCGGCGTCGCTTCATTTTGGCTCGGCCCGGCAAGCGCCGCCGCGGCAACGGGCATGGGCGCGCTTTTTGCCCGTCTGGCCACGGTCGCGCTTTCAGCCGGAGGCGTGCTGGGGCTCGGTAACGTTGCCGCAGCGCTGGGAGATCCGCTCCTTTGGACTGCCTTTGTGCTGGTCGCGGCAACTGCCGCAGCATCATCCGCGCTGCTCAATGCCCATGCCAAGCGTGCCGACCAGGGCTCAAACCTTGCCGCAATCGCCGCCATCGCTGTCACCGGCATCGGCTGCGCAGCGGCGTCCTGTCTTGCACACCATATGGAAATTGCCAGCCTTGCAGCCGCGGTCGTCGCCAAGGCGGCGGTTGCGGGAACCCTATCCTCTATAATCGTTGGGATATGCCTATATTTGCTCGGATACCAAAGAACCTATACGGAGAGTGATCTTTCGTGAACTTCCTGAACATCTTCGAGGACCACGTGGCCGGCATCTTCGGTGCCACCCGTGCCCCGTTCTCCTTTAAGAAGCTTGCTAAGCAGGCCGCTCGCGACATGGAGGATCAGACTCTGGTGATTAACGGCGTCAACACGGCGCCGGCACTCTATACCATCCTTATCGCCGCCGACGACGATCCCATGCTCGCCCCGTTCTACCCCGAGCTTTCGCGCGAGGTCCGCGAGTTTGTGAAGGCACAGGCCGAAAAGCGCCGCTATGTGTTTGTCGGCGAGCCCCTCGTGCGCTTTATGATCGATCCGCAGCTGCGCGCCGGCAAGTTCTCGGTCTTTGCCGAGAACGTCGATGCCCCCACGCTCGGCCGCCTGTACGAAGAAGAGCGCGCCTATCAAAACGGCCTGGGCCAGAACAACTCCGCGGCAAGCCGTGCCGCCAGCGCCCCGCGCGCCGGCCAGCAGCAGTTTGCTGCCCCGCAGCAGCAGCGCCCCGCCGCCATGCCCCAGCAGCAGCCGACGCCTCGCGCCGCCGCTCCCGACCCGCTTGCCGTGGCAGACCCCTTCGCGCCTAGCGTCCCCGACCCCGCCGCCGCACCCATCCCGGTGCCGCAGACCGTCTCGCGCGACTCGCTTGCCGGCATGGGCGGAGCCGCCGCGACCGGTGCCGCCGTGGGCCTAGGCGCCGCAGCCGGCATCGCCTCCAACATGGCGAGCACTCGCGCCCCGCAGCGCCCGCTCGCCCAGCTCGTCGACGTCGTGAGCGGCGAGAGCCATAGCATCACCTCCGCACAGGTGACCATCGGTCGCGAGCGCTCAGTTTCCGACATTGCCCTGCGCGACCCCAACGTGTCGCGCCGCCACGCCCAGCTCACCTTTACGGGCTCGGATTGGTCGATCGAGGACCTCAATTCCACCAACGGCACGCTCGTCAACAACCGCCGCATTACGCGCTGCCCGCTGCGCAACGGCGATCTGCTGACGTTTGGCCTGAGCACCTTTGAATTTAGGGGATAGTCGCTTATGAACATCGATATCGTCCTTTTTGCAGGCCGCATCGTCCTGGTCGCCCTGCTCTATATCTTCCTGTTCGCCGTCATGAAGACCGGCGTGGGACTTGTGCGCGGGCAGCGCCGCGACTCGGCTATCTGGACGATTGATGTGGACAAGGGTCCGCGCGGTATCCGCGGCATCCACGTAGACATGCTCGGCCCCGTCATCGTCGGTCGCTCGCCATCTTCGGACATCTGCATCAATGAACCGTTCGTCTCGGCCTCGCATGCGCGCTTTTCGCTGCAGGGCCCGGCGCTCATCATCGAGGACCTCAACTCGCTTAACGGCACGCTCGTCAACGGCCGCCAGCTCGTGGAGCCCGCGACGCTGCGCGAGGGCGACGAAGTCCAGATTGGCGATGTGGTCATGAAGGTGAACCGTCGATGATCGACGAGGAGAACAAGTCCGCAACTATGACCGAGGCACCGGCTGCCGCCACAGCTGCGCCGGCCCACGCCGCTCCGGCGGGCTCCGCACCCGTGGAACCCGAGGACACTGTGTTCTCCCTGCCTCTTTCGCATGTAACGCATGATATTTCGGATCTCGCCGATAACGAGGACGAAGAGGATGCCGTAGCGGCGCCCATCGGCGCACATGCTGCGGAACAGCCCACAGCGCCCGAAGCAACCCCGGTGCCGGCTCACTTTGCAGAGCCCGTCGCCGCGGCAATCAACGAGAGCGCTGCGGTGTTTGCGGCACCCGAGCCCGCCGCGCCGGCGTTTCCCATAGCCCCGGTATCCGAGGTTGCGCCCGCGTCTGCGCCGGCGCCCGAGCCTATAGACGTCAGCCCGCAAGACGACGAGTCGACCGCCCGCGTTTCCGAGGAGCCCGACTCCCCGGACACCGGTGATTCCGAATCAAACGCCGAGACCGACACCGTCTCTCCCGGTGACACCGCCGAGATCGACGTTGCTGCCGTTGAGGCCAAGCTCAAAGACCCCGGCTCGACCATGAGCTTTGAGCCCCTGACCGAGGAGCGCATCGAGACCGACTCGACCTATGATGCCGGTACCACCACGCAACTCATGTGGGGCGCCCGCTCCGACGTTGGCTGTGTGCGCCCGCACAATGAGGATTCCTACCTGGTGCAGTCGCCGCTCTTTTGCGTATGCGACGGCATGGGTGGTCACGCCGCCGGCGAGGTGGCCTCTTCTATCGCTGTCGAGACTATAGCCAAGACGGCCCCACAGTCCGCCGACGCAGCACGCCTGGCCGCAGCCGTCGAGGCAGCCAACGCCGCCGTAATCGAGGCGGCCCTGAACGGCCTGGGCAAGCCTGGCATGGGCTGCACAGCCACTTGCGCCTATATCGAAAACGACACGCTCGCCATCGCCCACGTGGGCGACTCGCGCGCCTACCTGCTCCACGAGGGCACGCTCATCCGCGTGACCCGCGACCACTCCTATGTGGAAGAACTCGTGGACGCCGGCGAGATTACGGCAGACGAGGCTCGCGTCCACCCCAACCGTTCGGTCATCACCCGTGCGCTGGGCTCGGACCCCGCCATGTATGCCGACCACTTCACTCTGCATATCGAGGAAGGCGACCGTCTGATCCTGTGCTCTGACGGCCTTTCGAGCATGATTCCCGATAGCGATATCGAGAACATCGCCACGCAGTCCTCAACCGCGCAAATCTGCGTCGACAACCTAGTGGACGCGGCGCTTGCCGCCGGCGGCCACGACAACGTGACCGTAGTAGTCGTTGACCTGGTTGACGATGGCGTCATGCGCGAGGCGCAACGCGTGCGTCGCCGCAACGTTACTATCGCCGCCATCCTGGCCCTCGTCTTTGTGCTGGCAGCTGGCATCTGGGCCTACACGGGTGTCACCGGCTCGTACTACCTGGGTACCTACCAGGGCAATGTCGCCGTCTGGCGCGGCCTTCCCGGCAAGCCGCTCGGACTCAAGCTCCACTGGCTCGAAAGCGAAACCAGTATCAAGCTGTCCGACCTGCCCGAAGACACGCAAAACCGCCTCAAGGCGGGCATTCCGCAAACAAGTGTCGACGATGCGCAGGACACGATATCCAAGTACCGCCACCAGATCGACGAGGAGCAGACCCGCCAGGTGATCGACGCGCAAACGATTCGCGACAACACCGACCAGGGATCGACCTCCGAATCAGATTCCGAGAAAACCGCCGAACAGTCCGCCGAGGCCGAAGCCTCCGATAAGAATTAGAAAGGGAGTGCCGCTTATGAGTCGCCGCAACACCGAACTGCTCTTGCTCATCGCCTCGGCGTTCCCCGTCATCCTGCTGTATGCGATGTACGTCCTCACCGCGGGCGCTGCCATCTCCTTTGAGACGCTCGCCGTACCGATCGGCCTCTTTGCCGCCTTTGCCGCGGCCCACATTGCCGTGCGCATCTTGGCGCCCGGTGCCGACCCCGCCATCCTGCCCATCGTATTTATACTTTCGGGCATCGGCATCACGTTCGTGACGCGTCTCGCCCCCGCTCTCGCCATCTCACAGCTCATCATCCTGTTTGTCTCGGTGGCGCTCATGGTGGGAACGCTTGCACTGGTCAAAAACCTCGACGTGGTCATGCGCTACAAGTACACCTTTGGCATTATCGGCATCATTCTGCTGATGCTGCCCATCTTTATCGGCACCACAATCTCGGGCTCCAAGCTGTGGATTCGCATCGCGGGCTTTACCATCCAGCCCGGCGAGTTCGCCAAGGTCTTTATCGTGCTGTTCCTGGCCGGCTACTTGGCCGAGAACCGCGAGCTGCTCTCCATCTCCAACCGCAAGATCCTGGGCTTTAAGATCCCTCGCCTGCGACTGCTGCTGCCGCTGTTTGCCGTGTGGGGTGTGTGCCTGCTCGTCGTCGTCTTCGAACGCGACCTGGGTTCGGCCGTGCTGTTCTACACCATCTTCTTGCTGATGCTCTACGTTGCCACGGGGCGCTTTTCGTATGTCGTTATCGGCCTTGCGCTCTTAGCCGTTGGAGCCGTGGGCGCCTACAAGTTCCTGTCGCACGTTCAGGTGCGTTTCCAGGTTTGGGTCGATCCGTTTAAGGACGCCCAGGGCCAGGGCTACCAGATCGTCCAATCGCTCTTCTCGCTTGCCGATGGCGGTCTGGTCGGTGTTGGCATCGGCAACGGCATGGCCAACAACATCCCCGTCGTCGAGTCCGACTTTATCTTCTCGGCTATCGGCGAGGAGATGGGCCTTTTGGGCGGCGGCGCCGTGCTCATCCTGTTTATGCTCTTTGCCGTGCGTGGCCTCACCACGGCCGCCCGCGCTAAATCCGACCTCGCAGCCTTTAGTGCCACGGGCCTTACGGCCGCCATCAGCTTCCAGGCCTTCTTGATCGTTGGCGGCGTAACCCGCCTGATCCCGCTGACCGGCGTCACCCTGCCCTTTATGAGCCAGGGCGGCTCCTCGCTGCTGGCGAGCTTTATCATCGTCGCGCTCCTGCTGCGCGCCGGTGACGAAGCGACCGGACGCGAGGCCGAGCTTACCGGCACCGGCACTATGGCCGCCATCACCGATGATCAGGTCGCATCTGCCGCCGCCCCGACGGGCACGCGCTTTGCCACCTCGTCTTCCTACGGCAGCGGCAGCCATTCCGTCGGCTCGCGCATGCGCCGTCGCCTGCTCGACACGCCTGAATCCGGTGTGCTCGGCCGCGTGGCACTTGCCAACCGTCTAACCCGTGCGGTGCTCGCCTTTACGGCGCTATTCGCCATCCTTATCGGCAACCTCACCTATGTCCAGGTCATCAAGGCCAAGGACTATCAGGACATGCCGACCAACAACCACACCATCGCCCGCTCCAAGTACATCCAGCGCGGTTCCATCATCACGTCCGACGGCGTGACGCTGGCCGAGTCGCTGCAGCAGGAGGACGGCACCTACGTACGCTCCTACCCCAACGGTAACCTGGCAGCGCACGTGGTTGGCTACGTGAGCCAGCAGTATGGCACCACCGCCATCGAGAGCGTCATGAACGACACGCTCACCGGTTCTAAGGACTACTCCAGCTGGAACAACGCCATCGCGTCGCTCGCGGGCCAGACCCAGCCGGGCAACACCGCCAAGCTCACCATCGACTCGCGCATCCAGACGGCGGCCGAGCAGGCACTCAAGGGCTTTAAGGGCGCTGTAGTGGTCATCGACCCGCGTACCGGCGCGGTGCTCGCATGTGCCAGCTCGCCCACCTACGACAACACCAACATCGACGCCCTACTGCAGGCTGGCGGCGGCGAGGACGGCTCTATGTACAATCGCGCCATGGACGCGCTGTACACGCCGGGCTCCACGTTTAAGGTCGTTACGCTTTCCGCGGCACTCGAGACCGGCACCGCCAGCCTTACCAGCACCTACCAGGCGCCCGGCTCCATGGACATCGGCAACGCACCGGTCACCAACTATGCCAACGAGAGCTACGGCACCATCAGCCTGCAGCAGGCCTTTGCCGTGTCCTCCAACGTCGTCTTTGGCCAGGTGGCAAACGAAGTTGGCGCAAACACGCTCGCACAGTTTGCCAACGCCTTTGGCTATGGCCAAAAGCTCGGCCAGGACCTGACCTCCGCGGCCTCCATCATGGCAGACCCGTCGCTCATGACCGAGTGGGAGACCGCTTGGGCCGGCGCCGGCCAGCCTGTCGGCATGGACCACACGCCCGGCCCGCAGACCACCGTCATGCAAAACGCCGTGATTGCCGCCGCCATCGCTAACAGTGGCGTGGTCATGGACCCGTACTTTGTAGCCCAGGTACTCGCCCCGGACGGAACTGTGGTCAAGACCACGCAGTCCCGCTCGCTGGGTCAGGCCGTCAGCTCCGCCACGGCCGACCAGGTCAAGCAGGCCATGCTCGCCGTCGTCCAGTCCGGTACCGGCACCGATGCCCAGGTCCCCGGCGTCAAGGTCGCCGGCAAGACCGGCTCGGCCGAGACCGGCGGCACCAACGTCAACTCGATGTTCGTTGGCTTTGCACCTTACGATTCACCCACGGTCGCCATCTCGGTGGCCTTGGAGGATTACGACAAACACGACGTCAAGGCGGCCAAGATTGCCGGCATCGTCCTGACCGCGGCGCTCGCCGCACAGGGAGCGTGATGCCCATGATTGAATCGGACACCCGAGGCGCGCCGCGGCCGAAGAGTTAGCGGCAACGCGCCACACGGCCCCAGCGGCCACATCGTAGGTACTACACACATCGTTGAGCGAATAGTTATGTTAGGAGCAGGAATGGAACAGAGGGTCCTCGGGGGAAGATACCTCCTCAAGGATAAGGTGGGGACAGGCGGCATGGCGACCGTCTACCGTGCACAGGACCAGGTCCTCGACCGCACGGTTGCCGTCAAGATCATGCTGCCGCAGTATGCTGGCGACGCAACCTTCGCCGCACGCTTTAAGCAGGAGGCCCAGGCAGCAGCCGGTCTCTCCTCCCCCTATATCGTGGGCGTCTACGATTGGGGCAAGGACGGCGACACATATTACATCGTCATGGAGTACCTGCGCGGCACCGACCTTAAGAGCGGCATCAAGAGCCACGGCGCCCTCGACCCCAAGAAGGTCGCCCAGATCGGCTCGCAGATCAGCTCCGCGCTTTCGGTCGCCCACAAGCACGAGATCATCCACCGCGACATCAAGCCGCAGAACATCATGGTGCTGCCCGACGGCAACATCAAGGTGATGGACTTTGGCATCGCGCGCGCCAAGAACAGCCACCTCACGCAAGACAACAACGTGCTGGGAACCGCCCACTACGTCAGTCCCGAGCAGACGCGTGGTCAGGACCTCGGCCCCACCTCGGATATCTACTCGCTGGGCGTCGTGATGTACGAGTGCGCCACCGGCCGCGTGCCCTTTGACGGTGATGACGCCATCTCGGTCGCACTCAAGCAGGTCAACGAGCTGCCTATTCCGCCGAGCCAGATCAACTCCGGTGTCGACGCCGACCTTGAGCGCATCATCCTCAAGTGCATGGAGAAGGACCCGGCAAACCGCTTCCAGACCGCCGACGAGCTGCGTCAGGTGCTCAACAGCTACCTGTCGGGCCGTGCCGTCAACGTCTCGGAGCCCACGCGCATCATCGGTGCCCCCAGTGAGCTGGGTGCCACCAAGACTCGCGAGCTTTCCGATCAGACGCGCGCCATGGTACGTCCCGTCTCGGGCGTGAGCGGCCAGAATACCGCTCGTAGCTCGGTTTCGGGCTCCACCGGCTCCTACGAGGTCGAAAAGCCCAAATCCAACAAGAACAAGATCATCGCCGCCGTGGTGGCAGCCGTTGCCGTCATCGGTATCGTGGTGGCCTTTGCCACAGGACTCTTTGGCGGCGAGCAGGTCACCGTGCCCGATGTGCTGGGCAAGGACCAGCAGACTGCCGTCGAGCAGATCAAGGAAGCCGGCCTCGAGGTCGGCACCATCGACCAAAGCTACAACGACGATATCGACGAGGGCAAGGTCGCCGAGCAGACGCCCAACGGCAAAACCAAGAAGGCCAAGGGCACCAAGGTGAACCTGGTAATCTCCAAGGGCCCCAAGCCCTCCGAGAAGGTTGAGGTTCCCCGGCTTGTCGGCCTGACCAAGGACCAGGCAGAAGCCGCGCTGGCAAGCGTTGGCCTGAAGGGCAACGCCTCCGAGGAGGCCAACGAGGCCGATGAGGGCCAGGTCTTTGAGCAGGGCACCGAACCCGGTAAGGAAGTCGAGAAGGGCACGACCATCTCGTACAAGGTCTCCAGCGGTCCTGACACCACCTCCGTCCCCGATCTGACCGACATGACCGAGGCCCAGGCGCGCAACGCCCTCGATATGGCAGGCTTTGGCGTCGACGTGAGCTACCAGGAGAACGATTCGGTTACCGAGGGCACCGTGATTAGCTGGAACCCCAGCGGCAAGCAGAAGCCTGGCGCCACGATTACCGTCGTCATTGCCAAGAAGTCCGGCAAAGCCAGCGTTCCGGGCAACCTGTACGGCAAGAGCATCTCCGCCGCCGTTACCGCGCTCAACAACGCCGGGTTCTACAACATCGCATTCTGCGATCAGAACGGTAACCCCGTGAGCGGCAACGAAAACGCCACCGTTACGGGCGTCTCCCCCACCGGCAAGCAGTCCACCGACAGCACGATCACGCTGACGGTCGCACTTTCTGGCTCGGGTTCGGGTTCGGGCTCGGGCACGGGCGACGATTCCGGTACGGTCAACTAGTCGCCACCCCACCGCCCATTACGGCTCTCGCCGCAAACATATTCACTCACAGGCGCCCGCTTGCTCCCCCAGCAAGCGGGCGCTTCGTTTTTGACATGGCATGAACCAGAAGAGCCCGGCACCGTGGCGGTGTACCGGGCTCGATCAATCTCTGGTGCCCCCGGGCGAATTCAACCCCCCCCCGCGGGAAATTGGTGACGCGGGTGTCGACGGCTCGAACCCTGCCCTTAGACCAGAAGAGCCCGGCACCGTGGTGGTACCGGGCTCGACAAATCTCTGGTGCCCCCGGGCGGATTCGAACCGTCGACACCCGCTTTAGGAGAGCGGTGCTCTATCCCCTGAGCTACGGAGGCATGTTGTATTAGTGTAGCAGATTTACGCCGCTGTAATGCAGCGTATACCCACTCTTCGAAGTTGCGGTGGAACAGCCCTCCGGAAAGTGCGTCCCACTATCCAGGCAAATTCTGGGTCAGACTTTCCCCATGGGACCTCGCTGGGAAACTGTGTCCCAGAATTTCGACTCGAAACGGGACACGGTTTCCCAAACGGGCCCGTTCCGGAAACTACATCCCGCAATCGGCACTCGAACCGGGATGCACTTTCCCGATCGAGCCTCATGGGAAACCGCGTCCCACTTTAGGGGGGCGCTCTTTAATGGCTAGTTGCCTTTGTGGAAGAGGTTTTTGATAACGGAGGGGATGCTCTTGGCGCCCTTGGCCGTCACATCGATAAAGTCGGGCGAACGCACGAGCTTATCCTCGTCGACGTACTTGCGGACCGCGCGCAACGTCTCTTTGTCGTCGCGCGTCGAAAACGTAAAGTGACCGTTGTCCTTGGTGAAGATGGCAAAACGCGTAATCTTCTTGGTGCCGCGCAAAACCTCGGCGGCAATATAGTCGACCTCGTCCCACGGGATTTGGATATAATCCTCGGGATTACGCTCGTTATAGTACTCAAACGCCTTATTGCCCACCATCACGTTACCGTGACTGGTAAGCCCCATCAGGCAGGTTGCCGGCGTTGCCAGATCGACCGTGCTGTTCTGAGATTGCGCCATACGCGCCTCGCCCTCCAAATAAAACAATCGGACCGCATCCAGTGTACCCACCGGGTGCGGTCCGTTTCAATGGCTCAAAAGCCCTTGCCTAGCAACTCTCGGTCTTAAGCCGAAGCGTGCTTACATGAAGCCGCAGACGCGACCGATGATGCCGACGGCGAAGAGAGCCAGGATGATGACGATCGGGCTGACCTTCTTCTTGAGGAGCTTGCAGACCAGAAGGGTCAGGCACACGGCGGCAAGGCCGGGGATGAGCTGATCGAGGTTGGCCTGAAGCGTGGTGACCTTCACCGGGTCGAGTGCGTTGGCACCGACAGAGCTGTACATCGTCAATGCCTGCTTGATGCCCTCAGAACCGGCGGGCAGGTTGGCCCAGTCGATATAGGCGCCAGCGGACTGCGTGACCTTGGAGACGACCGGGGTGAAGGAGATGGACACCCAGCGCTCGACCAGGGCGCCGATGATGAACATACCCAGGATGGAAGCACCCTCGGTGACCTTGCCCATCAGACCGCCGGAGAGGTCCTTGGCGATGGAGGAGCCGACCTTGTAGCCAAACTCCTGCGTGTACCACAGGAAGGCGTAACGGATGATGTTCCACGCGAAGAAGAACAGCAGCGGACCGGCGATGCTGCCGGACAGGGCCAGGGAAGCGCCCAGTGCACCCAGAATCGGGCGAAGGGTGAACCAGAAGGCGGGGTCGCCGACGCCGGCGAGCGGGCCCATCATACCGACCTTGACGCCCTGAATGGCGACGTCGTCAATCGGAGCACCGTTGGCGCGCTCCTCCTCGAGGGCGAGGGTAACGCCAATGACGGGGGCGGAAACATAGGGGTGGGTGTTATAGAACTCCAGGTGGCGCTTAAGAGCGGCAATCTGGTCATCCTTGCTGGTGTAGAGCTTCTTGATCGCAGGGATCATTGCGAAGCACCAGCCGCCGTTCTGCATACGCTCGTAGTTCCACGAGCCCTGAAGGAACTGATGACGGAAGCAAACCTTCTTACGGTCAGCCTTGGTGAGCTGAATCTTGTTCTCTGCCATATGTATCACTCCCCTCCTACTCGTAATCGTTCAGAATGTCGCCGAGCGGGTCACCGGAGCCACCGCCCATGCCGCCACCCTGCTTGGCCAGATCCTTAAGGCCAAGGTAGATGAGGGCAAGGGAGATGCCGATGAGGCCAAGGGCGATCAGCGTGAGCTGAGGGATGGCAGCAAGGACAAAGCCGAGGATGAAGAACGGCCAGGTCTCCTTGGTGGCCATCATGTTGATGACCATGGCGTAACCGACGGAAGCGACCATGCCGCCGCCGACAGCCATGCCGCCGGACAGCCAATCGGGCATAGCGTTAAGCGCGTTGGTAACGGCCTCGGCCGGGATGATGCACAGAAGTACTGCCGGGATGGCGATACGAACACCCTGCATGAGGATGCCGGCGTACTGCCAACGCTCGATGCCGGCGAAGTCGCCCTTCTCGGCGCAGGCGTCCATGGCGTGAACCATAGCGGTAGCCAGGGTACGGCAGATCATGGTCAGGAACAGACCAGCGACCGACAGCGGGACGGCGACGGCGATGGCGGCGGTAACGGCCTTGGCCGAATCGGTGGCGCCACCGTTGAGGGCGAGCACCATGATGATCGAAGAAGCGACCGAGGCCAGAGCGGCGTCAGGCGCGACGGCGGCGCCGACGTTAGCCCAGCCAAGGGCCATCATCTGGAGCGAACCGCCCAGGAGGATGCCCTCCTGAAGGTGACCGGTTACGAGACCGATAAGCGTGCATGCCACGAGCGGCTGATGGAACTGGAACTCATCCAGAATGCCTTCCATACCGGCAAGCAACGCGACAATCGCAACAAGCAGAATAGTGATTGCAGACATGTATCGGACCCTCCTTTACTATGCTTGAGCGGCCAGTTCGGCCTTAGCTTTCTTCAACATGGCGTCGAGATCCTCGGAGGAATCCGAAGGAACCTTGCGGACCTCGAACTTGACGCCCTTGGCCTTGAGAGCCTCGATGGTCTTGACATCGTCATCGCCCATAGCGACAGCGTTAGTGACGACGACCTTGCCCTTGGAGTGGGCCATGGAACCGATGTTGGCTTCCTTGATGTCGACGCCGGCCTCGATGGCCCTGAGCAGATCCTGCGGGTTCTCGAACAGCAGCATCGCCTTGGTGTCGCCAAAGCGCGTGTCCTTGACGACCTCGGCCATCTTCTTGATAGGCACGACGTTGGCGTGGACTCCCGGAGGGGCAGCCTGCTCGATCATGGTCTTGCGGAGCTCGTCGTGAGCAACGCCGTCGGAGACCACGATGATGCGGTTGGGGTTGATCTGCTTGGTCCACGTGGTGGCCACCTGACCATGCAGCAGGCGCGTGTCGATACGGACGTGGGCGATCTTGATGTGCCCGTCGCCGATCACCGTTCCCGGAGGAATGGCACCCGCAGGAGCAGCGGCGGCCGCAGCCGGCTTCTTCTCCTCGGGCTCCAGAGACTCGGGCTTGACGCGCACGCCGGCCTTAGCCTCAGTCACGAGATGTTTTGCGATCGCATGTGCAGTGTTCTTTGCGTCAAAGCGCTGCGAATATGCCTCGATGAGCATAGGCAGGTTGACACCGGTGACGATAGCCCAGGAATCGTGGCCCTCGATGAGCCCGCTGATCTGGTTGAACGGCGTGCCGCCCCACAGATCAACGAGGAAGAGCACCTGCTCCTGGTCCTCGAAGGAAGCGATTGCCTCCTCGACCTTGGCACGGAAGTCGTCGGGGCCCATGCTCGGCTCGAGCGAGACCACGGCAACAGACGGCTGATCGCCAAAGACCATCGAGCCCGTCTGCTTGATTCCAGCCGCCAAGTCACCATGGCTAGCAAGAACAATACTTACCATCACATAACCTCCTTTTTGTCTACGTAATTCCTACACGACAGTTATGGAGTATAGCTGCAAATACAGCAGAATTGTTTGAAAAACTGCAAAAGGTAGCATTATTTGTTTAAACGTCTTGTTTTGTTACAAGCTGATTACATTCCAGTATTTTGACTGATTTGCTGCTGAGGATTGATAGCTGATCTATTTACATGACCGAATTGAGCACGCTGTTCATTATTGCCGGTTTTAAACAGACACAAATGTGCTCGCGTTGAGGCTATTTCGTTTAAACAGATGGTGCTTGACTAATGGTAAGAAATATGCTCTAGCAAAGTAGTCGTTAGGGACGTTCTTTAATGACTAGTCGTTTAAGAACGTCCCCAACGACTAAGTTAGGCGATGTGGAGGCTGTCTCTTATACACATCTGACGCTGCCGACGACTTAATAGGTGTA
>URFE01000022.1:0-20206 GCA_900546965.1 uncultured Collinsella sp. | reverse complement strand
GTCAGATGTGTATAAGAGACAGGCCCTGGCCCGGCAACCCCGCGCCTCGCATGGCCGAGATTCCCGGCGGTATGATTAACTCCGTGGGCCTTCAGAACCCCGGCGTGGCCGCTTTTGCCCGCGAGTCCGGTCCGTGGCTCGAGCAGCTCTCCAAGGACGGTTGTCAGGTCATCTGTCAGGTCGCCGGTCACTCCGTCGAGGAGTTTGTCCGCGCGCTCGAGATGTATGTCGAGCTGTGCCCCTGGGCTGCCGGCTACGAGATCAACGTCAGCTGCCCTAATATCGCCGCCGGCGGTGCCGCCATGGGCTCTACGCCCGAGGGCGCCTCATCCGTTATGGCTGCCTGCCGCAAGGTGACCGATAAGCCGCTGTTCGTGAAGATGGCGCCGGTCAACGTCGCCGAGATTGCCAAGGCCCTCGAGGCTGCCGGCGCCGACGGCCTTTCGGTCATCAACTCCATTCAGGGCATGGCCATCGACGTCCATACCCGCAAGTCCCGCGTGGCCAAGCCCAAGGGCGGCCTTTCGGGCCCGCTGTGCCACCACATCGCCGTGCGCATGGTCTGGGAGGTTGCCCAGGCCGTCGATATCCCCATCAACGGCGTCGGCGGTGTCATGACCGGCGAGGATGCGGCCGAGTTTATCCTGGCCGGCGCCACCTGCGTGTCGGTCGGCATGGCCAACTTCGTCGATCCGTGCGCTTCGCTCAAGATCGCGCATGAGCTCGAGGCCTGGGCCGAGTCCCAGGGCGTAAAGGACATCAACGAGCTGGTAGGTGCTTTCGAATGCTAGAGACCGATGCCCGCGACCGCGTAATCGTCGCCCTCGACTGCGATCGTGAGCGTGCGCTCGAGCTCGCCCACGAGCTTTCGGGCCATGCCGCCTGGCTTAAGGTTGGCATGACGCTCTATTACGCTGAGGGCCCCGAGATCGTCAAGACCTTTAAGGACCTGGGCTTTAAGGTCTTCCTTGACCTTAAGTTCCATGATATTCCGCATCAGGTTCGCGGTGCCGCCCGTTCGGCCTCGCTTGCCGGTGCCGACCTGCTCTCGGTTCACGGCTTGGGTTCGGGCGCCATGCTCGCTGCCTGCCGCGAGGGTGCCGAGGAGGCGCGCGAGGACCGCGCCAAGCTCGTCGCCATCACCGTGCTCACGAGCATGAATCAGGATGCCTTGAGCGAGATCGGCGTCGAGTCGCCCGTGGCCGAGGAGGCCGCCCGCCTGGCAAAGCTCGCTCAGGCCAGTGGCATCGATGGCATCGTGTGCTCGCCGATGGAGGCTCACGACATGCGTGAGCTGCTGGGCCCTGATGCCCTGATCGTGACTCCGGGTGTGCGTCCGGTGGGTGCCGCCCTTGGTGATCAGTCCCGCGTGGCGACGCCTTCCCAGGCTATCGAGCGTGGCGCAAGCCACATTGTGGTGGGCCGTCCCATCACCGGTGCCGACGATCCGGTTGCCGCCTTTGACGCCATTGTCGCCGAGCTGGTCGAAAACGTCGCGTAAAAGATTCCCCTAAGTCACCACTTTTGGGTTTCATTAGCACAAAATAGCCCCTGTGCCTGCGTAAACTTTCCCATCCTTTGTGTGGAATCGCAGGTCAGGGGCTTAACTTTGGGCGCAGTATATTGCACTTTTTGCGGGTATCGTCTAACCTATGGAGCCGCGATTGGGCATTTTGTACGTTCTACGTGCTAAAATGCCAATTATTGAATCAGATATAACCCAACTATTTGGAGGTACGAATGGCACTCCCTCAGCTTACCGATGAGCAGCGCAAGCAGGCTCTTGAGAAGGCTGCTGCCGCACGTCACGCCCGCGCTGAGCTTCGCGAGCAGATCAAGAAGGGCGAGAAGTCCCTCGAGTCCGTGCTCAACTCCGATGACCCCATCGCTTCCCGCATGAAGGTTTCCACCCTCATCGAGTCTCTCCCTGGTTATGGCAAGGCCAAGGCCGCCAAGATCATGGAGGAGCTCGGTATCTCCGCTACCCGTCGCGTCCAGGGCCTCGGCGTCCGTCAGCGCGAGCAGCTCCTCGAGCAGCTGACCAAATAAGTGAGCGCTCAGGATTCCAAGCTCTTTGTGATTTCTGGACCGTCAGGCGCAGGCAAGGGTACGCTCGTCACTCGTGTGCGCGAGCGCCGCTCGAACCTGGGCCTGACGGTTTCGGCTACCACGCGAGCACCACGAAAAGGTGAGGTCGACGGCGTCAACTACTTTTTTCTGACGCGCGAGGAGTTCGACCGCCGCGTGGCAAACGGTGAGTTTGTTGAGTGGGCCGAGGTCCACGGTAACTGCTACGGCACGTTGGTGAGCGAGGTCACATCCAAGCTCGCCTCGGGCGCGTCTCTGATTTTGGAGATCGATGTCCAGGGCGCCCTGCAGGTGAAGGAACGTTTTCCCGAGGCCGTGCTGATCTTTATCAAGCCGCCTTCGCTTGAGGTACTCCGCGAGCGTCTAGTCGGTCGCGGTACCGAGACGCCCGAGACGATTGAGCTGCGTATGGCAAACGCCGCCGATGAGCTTGCCCTTGCCGACCGCTACGACGACGTCGTGGTTAATGACGATCTCGACCGCGCGACCGATGAGCTCGTTCGCGTTCTCGATATGCATGAAAGGATCTGAGGTCCGTGTCCGTTGTAAAGCCTTGCATTGACGATCTTCTGGAGAAGACCGATCACAACCGCTTCCTGCTCGCTTCGCTTGCCTCCAAGCGCGCCTGCGATATTAACAGCATGCTGCGTGGCCAGCACAACCGCGTGCTTGCCGTCCAGGATGTCGATGACATCACCATCGGGCTTTCCGGTGCCGATACCATTTCGATGGCTATGGACGAGATTGTCGACGGCGACATCTCTTACGACGAGGCCCGTTACGAGAAGGCGCTCGGCCACAAGGTTGCTGAAGCCTAAGTGGCGGCTCGCGTCTGCCTGGTCCACTATCACGAGGTTGGACTGAAGGGTAAGAACCGCGCACATTTTGAGCATATCCTCATGGATAACATCAAGGCGGCCTTGGCCGCCTTTTCCGTGAATGCCGTGTCTCGAATTTCCGGTTATATCCTCGTGACCTTTAACGAGCATCAGGCCGACGAGGCGGCGCGTGTCATTCGCACCGTTCCCGGCGTTGCTCGTGTGTCTTTGGCGTATCACACCAATCGCGACCCTCAGGAGTACTGTGCCGCCGCCGTGAAGGCGCTGCGCGAGTTTGGTTCCTTCGATTCGTTTAAGGTGCACGCCAAGCGCTCCAATACCGATTATGAGCTCACCTCGATTGACATCAATCGTCAGGTGGGCGAGGTGCTGTGCGAGGCCTTCCCCGATAAAAAGGTTCAAATGCACGACCCCGATGCGATGGTGCACGTACTGGTGGTCCAGGGTAGCGTTTATGTGTACGCGCGCTCCGAGCGCGGCGTGGGCGGTCTGCCGGTGGGTTCTGCCGGCAAGGTCGTGACGCTGCTGTCGTCGGGTATTGATTCTCCGGTGGCAACCTGGATGCTCGCGCGTCGCGGCGCGGTGTGCGTGCCGGTACATTTCTCAGGTCGTCCGCAGACGCCCGACACGAGCGAGTATTTGGTGCAGGACATCATTCGTGCGCTTGAGCCGGGTGTCCAGATCGGCCGCCTGTACGTGGTGCCGTTTGGCGACTGCCAGCGTGAGATTTCGGTCACCTGTCCCAGCAACCTGCGCGTGATCATGTATCGCCGCATCATGTATTCGGTTGCCGAGCGTATCGCGCATATCGAGGGCGCCAAGGCCATCGTGACCGGCGAGTCGCTCGGTCAGGTTGCCTCCCAGACGCTCGAGAATATCATGGCCGTCAACGAGGCCGTGAAGATTCCCGTGTTCCGTCCGCTCATCGGGTCCGACAAGCAGGAGATCATTGCGCGCGCTCAGGAGATCGGCACGTTCGATATTTCCACCGAGGCGGCGCCCGACTGCTGCACGCTGTTTATGCCGCGTCGTCCCGAGACGCACGCCAAACTCGATGCCGTGCACGAGGCCTGGGAGCTGTTCGACCACGAGGAGATGATCGAGCGTCTGCTTAAGCAGACCGAGTACATTGACTTCTCCAGCAACACGTATAAGGCCCCTAAGACCTTAAAACGCAAACATTCGGAGCTTGCTCCGCGTGAGATTTACCAAGATCACGAGTAAATTTGTGCATAGACCGACGATGCGCCTGCATCGTCGGCCTTTTGCTATCTGGGCATTTTGCGGCTAAGTGTTCATTTGCTGACGTGTGCCTGAATAAATGGACAGATTTGTGCAAGGTTTTGGTCGGTTTTTGGTTTGACCGTTAAAACCGGTTTTGGAGCGTGGCTGTTGTGGAGCTCCTTTCCTGACACGATGGTGTTGGGAGGTTTTGCTATGGCGCAGCGCGAACAACACGAACGAGTCAAACGGATGGACCGCTTGGCGGACAAGCTGTTCGGTCATAAGGCAGTGGTGATGGCGATACTGGTCGTCATTGCGATGGCGAGTGGACTGGCGATGGCGAACCTTGGCGGCGGTGCCGGTGGCGTGTCGTTTGAGCGCACTGACGGTTCAGGCTCGTTGGTGGAGCCGGGATCCGGTGATGCCTCGAGCGGAAAGACATCCGAAGGTTCTTCGGCTAAGGCTTCTGCCGCGGTAGAGGTCTATGTCGATGTCGACGGCGCCGTTGTGTCGCCCGGTGTATATCGTCTCAAGGACGGCGCGCGGGTGGCTCAGGCGATTGATGCCGCCGGCGGGCTTACGCCCGAGGCAGACGTTACGGGGCTTAACCGGGCATCCAAGGTCACTGATGGACAAAAAATCCACGTTCCAACGGTGGGGGAGCAGCAGGCGTCCATTGCGGAAGCCGGTGTTGATGGTGGGGCTTCCGCATCATTGGGCGTGAGTGGCGCAACGGGCCTAGTCAACATCAATACGGCAAGCGCGGCAGAGCTGCAGACGCTCTCGGGCATCGGTCCCTCCATGGCACAGTCGATTATCGATGAGCGGACAAAGAACGGTGCTTTTGCCTCGGTTGACGATCTGATGCGTGTGTCGGGAATCGGCGAGAAGAAGCTTGCCAAAATCAAAGATTGCATCTGCGTATGAGTGCGACCGAGCGCGAGCATGTGATGCCTCCGCGGCCCCTGATGCCGTGGACGATGGCCCTGTGTGCCGGCATGTGCATGAGCTGCGCCTCGGTGCTCAACGTGGCCGCTGATGCGCTGCTGAGGGAGCGGGCGCCGGCGGTCGGGCTGCTATGGGCCATTCCCGTTGCGGCGGCGGTATTCGTTGTGCTGGCTCAATCTTGTGCGCGGCTTGCCCCTTTGAAGTGGTGGTTGTATGCCGCGTCCGTCGGTCTCGTGGCGGGAGCGTTCGTCTCGGCGTGGTGGGCTGTGGGTGCGCTCAGCGCCTCGAAGGCGCTCGACGCTCGAGCGGCAAGCGGCCTCGAGTTTGTCGTGCAGGGCGATCCATCCATAAACGACGACGTGTATTCCTATACCTGCGAGGCACGCGCGGACGGTAGGAACTTGGCAACGGTTCGCCTATCGTGCGACCGCGAGCTCAAGGTCGGGGCGCACGTGCGTGTTATCGGTCGCGTTTCACGTTTTGAGAACGATGCGTATGGACGATCGCGCGTGCTCCGAGGCGAGGTATGCAAGGTAAAAGCCGTTCGGATTGTGTCGGTCGATGAGGGCTCTCCGGGGCCGCTGCTTCGGCTGCGAAATGGGCTGCTTGCGTCCATCGCGCCTGCGACCGACCCGGCGCGTGCGCTCATAGCCGGTGTCGTCTGCGGTCGTTCGGCCGAGCTGCGCGCCCAGTCGACGGGCGATTGGTTTTCGGTGACGGGAACGGCGCATCTTATAGCCGTCTCCGGCAGCCATTTGGCTATCGTGGGGTTTGTAATCGAGGGTGTATTGCAAAAGACTCGCTGCTCACGTGGTCTTCAGCGGGCGATATTGGCGATAACGCTTGTGGGCTACGCTGTCTTTACGGGCGCGTCTCCCTCGGCCGTGCGCGCGTGCTGCATGGTGTTCGCGACGCTTGTCGTAAACGGCGCGGGGCGTCGCCGGCACGGCGCATCGGCACTCTTCGTAACCATGTCCATCTTTGTGCTACTGCGGCCGACGGTGCTGTTCGAGATGGGCTTTCAGCTTTCATGTGCCAGCGTCTTTGCCATTCTGTGCTTTTGCCCCTATGCGACCTTCGCTTTGGGTGAGCTGAGTGTGCCATCGGGCGTTGCAAGCATGCTTTCCGTCACGCTGTGCTCGCAACTGGCGACTCTTCCCATTACCATTCCCGCCTTCGGTACGTTCTCGCTCATTGCTCCGTTGGCAAATGCGGTCATCGGTCCGGTGGTGAGCGTACTGCTTGCTGTGTCCATCGTGCTGGTTCCCTTTTCGCTCGTGGCACCGTTGCGGACTTGGGCGCTCGTTGTGCCCATGATTGCCGCCCGTTGCGCGCTGTTTTTCGAGCAGCTGTTTGCCGCCGTGCCGGGTGCATCCGTGAGCGTGCCGCCCGATAGCATGTGGATTTACCTAGTGCCGTGTTTGCTGGCGGTTCTGCTGGTCTGGTGGCCGCGTCCCCGTGCACGTCCTATGGCGGTGGGGCTTGCATGCCTGGTGCTCTTGGCTGCGATTCCGTACGTCTACTGGGATCGATTCGCTCCGCCTTCGGTGACGGTGCTCGATGTGGGCCAGGCGGATGCGATTCTTATCCGCCAGGGCGGCGTAGTAGCGCTCGTCGACTGCGGGCTCGACGAGCGCGTGGTGGCGGCGTTGGTTCGCAATAACGTGCACCATATCGATGCCGTCTTTGTTACGCATTGGGATGAGGACCACTGGGGTGGTCTGCCTGCCGTGCTCGAACGGTTTTCGGTTGGAACGATTGCCGTGGCGGCTGATGCGCTGGAGGATGCTCCTGCCGAAGTATTGAACCGACCTGGCGTGGAGTATCGGCAGGTGCGCCGTGGGGATACGGTTGACATCGGCTCATTTTGCGCTCGCGTGATGTGGCCATTCGAGTCCGTGGATGGCGAGGGAAATGAGGACTCGCTTGTCCTGCTACTCTCTTATGTTCAGGAAGGCAAGGGCCTGCGTATGCTCCTCACCGGCGATGCCGAGCTCGACCAAGAACGGGAATTCGTGCAGGAGGTGGGGGATATCGATGTACTTAAACTTGGGCATCACGGCTCCAAGGTTTCAGTTGATGGTGAGTTGCTGGACGTCCTGAAGCCCGAGCTTTCCCTCGCGAGCGCGGGCGAGGGGAATCGATACGGTCATCCGTCCGATGCCTGCATCGATGCCGTGAAGGAAGCGGGCGGCGTGTTCGCGTGCACCATCGAACACGGCGACATTACCGTTACGCCGACTGAGAATGGCTTTGCGATGCGATGCCAGCGACCGTGACGACGTCGTTGGCGTGTGGTGGGCCCCTGGGCTAGAATGGCACGGAACGAATACGAAGACCTGCGGGAGGGGAGCGCAATGTCCGAAATCGGTCTGCTGCCGGCATATCTGATCGTCGGTACCGACGGAGTCAAGCGCGATCACGCCGTCTCGCGTATGAAAGCGCGTCTGGAAAAGACGGGCATGGTCGAGTTCAACCTCGACGAGCGCGACATGACCAAGGACCCCGATATCGAGTCCATTATCGGATCGCTTAACACCTTTCCGATGGGCAGCGAGTTTCGCCTGGTAATCCTTGACGGCTGCTCAAAGCTCGCCAAGGCGGTCTCGGAGCCGCTTGTCGAGTATTTGGCGAGTCCCAGCCCCACAACGGTCTGCCTCATCATTGCTGACTCGCTTGCCAAGAACACGCGCCTGTATAAGGCGATCGCCAAGATCGACAAGAAGGCCGTGATCGATTGCTCCGGCACCAAGCGCTGGGAGCTTCCGCGCCGCGTGCAGCAGATGGCGACGCAGCACGGCAAGTCGATCTCGACGGCGGCCGCCGAGGAGCTCGTCTCGCGTTCGGGTGAAAACACTCGCATGCTCGATAACGACTTGGCTAAGCTTGCCCAGATGGTCGAGGCGCCCCAGATTGAGCTTGCCGACGTTGAGCGCTGGATTGTACGTACGGCCGAGGTTCAACCCTGGGACTTTCTCAATGCAGTCTCGGCCCGTGACATGCGCCGCTCGCTCGAGCTCTTCAATCTACTGCCCGCCAAGAGCTACGTGTGGACGTACACATTGTTGTGCGGCCGCATTCGCGAGCTTATCGTTGCCAAGGCGCTCGATGCGCGCGGACAGGGTCGTGAGCTGGCCGCAACGCTCAAGCTCCAGTCCTGGCAGGTCAAGAATCACCTGACCTGGGCACGTCGCTTTTCGATGGCAGAGCTCGTCGCAGCGCTCGAGGGTGCCGTTGATGTGGAGCTCGCGCTCAAGGGTTCGGCCGATTCTCAGACCGCGCTTTTGCTCTGGATTACGAACATCTTGAGAAAATCGTGATGATACCTGCCTATTTGACAAATTCGTTCTATCCCTTTGAGGGGGAGCGTGCTATAGTAGGCGCTTGCATGACCTCACCGTGTCTCAGAGGTGTCATACATTTTTTGCAAGGAACTCGAAAGGAACTCCAGAAGTGGCAAACATCAAGTCTCAGAAGAAGCGTATCCGCACCAATGAGGCAGCTCGCATGCGTAACAAGGCTGTCAAGTCCGAGCTCAAGACGCTGACCAAGCACGTCCAGTCCGCCGTCGCCGAGGGCGACGCCGAGAAGGCCCAGGCTGCCCTCAAGACCGTCACCAAGCGTCTCGACATGGCTGCCGCCAAGCATGTTATCCACAAGAACCAGGCTTCCAACCGCAAGTCCGGTCTTGCCAAGCTCGTGAACAGCATCAACGCTTAAGTTGTAAATTTCACACCACACAGATTACGCGCATAAATGGAGCCTGTTTTATGGAACAGGCTCCATTTTTTGTACCGCTCGGGTAAGATAGTCCGCATGAATACTTCAATTGACATTTCCCACATCCGCAACTTCTCAATCGTTGCGCACATCGACCATGGCAAGTCCACGATCAGTGACCGCATTCTCGAGCTCACCCATACCGTCGACGAGCGCGACATGGAGTCGCAGCTGCTCGACACCATGGATATCGAGCGCGAGCGCGGCATCACAATCAAGTCCAATGCCGTTCGCGTGTCCTATGACGCCGACGATGGCGAGACGTATCAGTTCAATCTGATCGATACGCCGGGCCACGTGGACTTTACCTATGAGGTCTCGCGCTCGCTGGCGGCCTGTGAGGGCGCGGTGCTCGTCGTTGACGCCACGCAGGGCGTCGAGGCGCAGACCGTCTCCAACGCGACGCTCGCCATGAACGCCAATCTGGACATTGTGCCGGCCATCAACAAGATCGACCTGCCCTCGGCTCATCCCGACGAGGTTAAGACCGAGATCGAGGATGACCTGGCGATCCCTGCCGATGATGCCGTGTGTGTCTCGGGCAAGACCGGCGAGGGCATCCACGATCTGCTGGAGTCCATTGTCTTTTTGATCTCTCCGCCCAAGGGCGATGCGAACGCGCCGCTCAAGGCACTCATTCTGGATTCATACTTCGACGAGTATCGTGGCGTCGTCGCCACGGTCCGCGTCTTTGACGGTTCCATCAAAAAGGGCGATACCCTGCGCATGATGCAGGCAAAGGGCGACTTTTTGGTCGATGGCGTGGGCGTCAAGCGTCCCGCCGAGACCCCGGTCGACGCGCTCACGGTCGGCGAGGTCGGATACGTGGTCACGGGCCTGAAGGACCCCGAGGCCGTTCGCGTGGGCGATACCCTCACGTGGGCGTCGAATCCCTGCCCTGAGCCGCTTCCCGGCTACCGCGAGGCCAAGCCCATGGTTTATACGGGCCTGTTCCCGATCGATAACAAGGACTACGAGAACCTGCGTGACGCGCTCGATAAGCTGCACGTCAACGACCCGTCGTTGGTGTGGGAGCCCGAGACCTCGGTGGCGCTCGGCTTTGGTTTCCGCGTGGGCTTCTTGGGCCTGCTGCATATGGAGGTCGTCAAGGAGCGCCTGGAGCGCGAGTTCAATCTTGACCTCATTGCTACGAGCCCCTCGGTGGACTATCACGTCTACAAGACTGACGGCGAGATGATTGATGTCCGCAGCCCGCAGGATCTGCCCGAGGCTACGCGCATCGAGCGCATCGAGGAGCCCTACCTCAAGGCCAAGATTATCTGCCCGCCCGAGTATACGGGTGCCGTCATGCAGCTCGCTATCGAGCACCGCGGCATTACTACCGACATGATTCATCTCACGAGCAAGTCGGTCGAGATGCGCTTTGATATGCCGCTCGCCGAGCTCATCTTGGACTTCTTTGACCAGCTCAAGAGCCGTACCAAGGGCTATGCCTCGCTCGACTACGAGTTCAACGAGTACCGTCCATCCGAGCTCGTTAAGCTCGATATCTTGCTTTCGGGCGACGAGGTGGACGCGCTATCGTTTATCGTCCATAAGGACAAGGCCTATGGCCTGGCCCGTGGTCTGTGCGACAAACTTAAGGAGATCATCCCGCGTCAGCTGTTCGAGGTTCCCATCCAAGGTGCTATCGGCAACAAGATCATCGCCCGTTCTACCGTCAAGGCGCGTCGCAAGGACGTGCTTGCTAAGTGCTACGGCGGCGATATTTCGCGTAAGCGTAAGCTGCTCGAGAAGCAGAAAGAGGGCAAGAAACGCATGAAGGCCATCGGCTCGGTCGAGGTCCCTCAGGAGGCCTTTATGGCGATCCTCAAGGTGGACGAGTAGGTCTATGGCGCTTTCCGAATATAGTCTGCGGCTGCTGGGCGCCTATGCCGAGCAGCCGTTCCTTATGGCTCCCATGGCGGGCGTGACCGACCCTGCCTACCGCATCATGTGCCGCCGCCGCGGTGCCAACCTTGCCTACAGCGAGATGGTGAGCGTGGCGGGCCTTGCCTATGCCAGTAACAAGACCTGGCGCCTGGTGCTACCGGCCGACGAGGAGCAGCAGATTTGCGTGCAGCTCTTTGGCTCCAAGCCCGATCAGTTTGCGAGCGCCGTCGCCGCCGTCGAGGAGCGTGTGGGCGATCGCCTGTCGCTCATCGATATCAACATGGCCTGTCCTGCCCGAAAGGTTGTCACCAAGGGCGAGGGCTCAGCCCTTATGCGCACGCCCGATTTGGCCGAGAAGATCGTCGAGGCGGCGGTGGGCGCGGCGCATGTGCCCGTGACCGTAAAGATCCGCAAGGGCTTTTATGCCGAGGACCGTAATGCCGCGACGTTTGCCCAGATGCTCGAAGGCGCCGGTGCCGCCGCAGTCGCCGTGCATGGTCGTTGCGCCACGCAGCTCTACACGGGCCAGGCCGATTGGTCGGTCGTCGATGAGGTGGCCGACGCCGTCGAGATTCCCGTTATCGGTTCGGGCGATGTGTTCTCGGCCGAGGACGCTGCTGAGCATCTGCAAGGTTCGAGTGCCAGCGCGGTGTTTATCGCGCGCGGCATCTACGGCAATCCGTGGGTGTTCGGTGATGCTCGCGCCCTTGCGCTCGATGGCACACCGGTGCCGGCGCGCAGCTCCGTCGAGCGCCTAGACGCCCTGCGTGAGCACCTAACGCTGACGCATGAGCTCCTGCCGCTCATGTCGCGTGCACGTACGTACGCAAGCTGGTACTTAAAAGGCATGCCCCATGCTGCCGCTTGGCGTGCCCATGTGGTGCGCTGTTCCACATACGAGGAGTTTATGGCGCTGGTCGATGAGATCGAGCGCGATGTGGTGGCCTGCGAGGCCGCACTTGCCGCCGGCGAATCGGTGCCCCCTCATCCGCTGGAGGCTTAAGGGTGGCCGTTACCGCGCTGTACGTGCACGTGCCGTTTTGCGCTCAAAAGTGCCGGTACTGCGACTTTGACTCGCGCAGTTTTGCTCCGTGCGACCTGAGCGCTGCGTTCGATGCCTATTTTGAGCAGTTGTACGCGCGCCTCGATGCTTTTGGCAAAGCTGGGGCCCTTGACCAGATCCGCACTGTCTATGTTGGCGGCGGTACGCCGTCGCTGGCGGGGGAGCGCCTGGTGGAGCTGGCGCGGCGTATTCGTGCGTGGTGCGCCCCCGTTGAGTTTACCTGCGAGGCCAATCCCGAGTCGCTGACCGCCGAGCTTGCCACTGCACTTGTCAAGGTTGGTGTCACACGCGTCTCTTTGGGCGTGCAAACGCTCGATAACACCGAACTTACTGCCATCGGCCGTATTCACGATGCCGATCGGGCGCTCGCTGCCATCTCGACGGTCAAGAACGCTGGGCTTGACGTGTCGTGCGACCTTATGTGCGGACTTCCCGGGCAGACCGCAGTGAGTTGGAAGCGCACGCTCGATGGCGTGCTGGCGGCGGCTCCGCATCATGTGTCGGTCTACCCGCTCACGCTTGAGGAGGGGACGCCCCTTTATCGCATGGCGTGCCGCGACGAGTCGCTCGAGCCCGACGAGGATTTTCAGGCTTCGTGCATGGGCGCGGCGCGTGAACGCCTGGGTGCCGTCGGCTATCACCCGTATGAGGTGGCGAGCTACGCGCTCGACGGCCATGAGTGCGCCCATAACATTGCCTACTGGACCGGACGGGGCTACCTGGGCCTGGGTCGTTCTGCCGCGGGCATGCTCGACGCCGAGGATTTCGACCGTCTTGCGGGTTTGTTCCCCGGCGTGTCTTCTCGAGGCGATGCGTACCGCGTGCGTCTGGTGCAACGTGACGATGACGCGACGGCGTTCGAGGCCGAATATCTCTCGCAGCGCGAGGCCGCGGCCGAAGACCTGATGCTTGCTTGCCGCATGACGCGCGGTGTCGCGTCCGACCTGTTGGTTCGCGCGGTTCGTGTCATCCCAACGGGCGAGCTGGCAGCTGCCTGCGATCGCGCGCTCGAATTGGGTCTTGCCACTTGGGTGCCCGAGACGCTCGGGGTCCATGAGGGACCCTTCACTTCGGCAGATGTCGTCGCGGGCCATGTTCGAGCTCGTCTGGCGCCGACACACCTGGGCTGGCTCGATGGAAATGTTCTGTTCGAGCTGTTTTGGGATCTAGCTTAGGCCGCTCGGGTAGAATTACCGGAATATATACGCTGCTGTGAGCAGGAGGTTGCCTCGCATGGCGACGATGAACGAAAAAGATTACTACGAGATTCTGGGCGTCTCCAAGGACGCCACCTCGCGTGATATTCAAAAGGCCTTCCAGCAAAAGGCCCGCAAGCTCCATCCGGACGTCAACAAAGAGCCGGATGCCGAGGAAAAGTTTAAAGAGGTTTCCGAGGCCTACGCCGTGCTTTCGGATGAGCAAAAACGTGCGCGCTACGACGCCATGCGTTCTGGCAATCCCTTTGCCGGTGCTCCTACGGCTTCGCCCTATGGTGGCAGCTACGCCGGCAGCACGGGTTATGGCAATCCTTTTGAGGGCGGCTTTCCCTTTGGTGGCGCCTGGGGCCAGCAGCGTCGTGGACAGGCTGCCTACAATCCCGAGAACGGCGCCAACGTGGTCGTCGATATCAAACTTGACGCCAAGGAGGCCAAGGGCGGTGCCCGCAAGACCGTCCGCTACACGCGCTTCGATACGTGCGGACATTGCGGCGGCTCGGGTTCTGTCTCCTCCGAGTATGCCCATACCTGCCCAAGCTGTGGCGGCCGCGGCCACATCGACGTCGACCTGTCCTTCCTGTTTGGTGCGGGTACGTTCCAGTCGGTCTGCCCCGAGTGCGGCGGTTCCGGTAAGGTCGTGGCCGACCCCTGCCCCGATTGTGGTGGCAGCGGTCGTACTCGCGCAACCTCCGAGCAGACGATTGAGTTTCCTGCCGGCACGCACGATGGCGACGAGGTCCGCATTAGCGGCATGGGACATGCTGGCACCAACGGTGCCGCGGGCGGCGACTTGGTCGGCCGCGCCCATGTTGAAGCCGAGCGCTTGGAAGGCAAAGCTCGTACTGGTTTTTACCTGATGGGCATCGTGGCGCCGTTTTTGGTGCTGTCGGCCATTTCGGGCGTGTTCTCGGCCTTTGCCGTGATGTGCTTTATTCCGTTTACCATGGGCCTGTTTATGGTGCTTTCGGACGGTGTGCTTCATCGTAGTCTGCTGTGGTGGAAGCGCGGTGCGATGCAGTTTGCCAACGGTTTTGCCAACGGCTTCATGTTCGCGCTCGTGTCAGTTTGGTTCGCGAGCTGCTCGCAACGGGCCATGCTTTCGCCGTACCAAATGCAATAACATCAAACCCTCTGTTTGCGGCCAGCCCAGCTTGGGTATAGGACGCACTGTGACAATAATGAAAGTCGGAAGGATTCGGTCGTGTCGGAAAATAGGGATTACTACGAGGTGCTTGGCGTCGACAGGGATGCCGACGCGCGGACGATTAAGCGCGCGTTTCTAAAGAAGGCCCGTACCGTACACCCGGACGTTTCGGACGACCCCGAGGCCGAGGCCAAGTTCAAGGAGCTCAACGAGGCCTATTCCGTTCTTTCCGATGAGCAGAAGCGTGCTAATTACGACCGTTACGGCACCGCCGACGGTCCTGGTGGTTCGGGCTATGTCGATATCAACGATATCTTTGGTGGCATGGGCATGGACGACTTGTTTTCGTCGTTCTTTGGCGGCGGTGCCGGCGGTGGCGCCCGCAGCCGTCGTGAGCGTCGTCGCGGACGCGACATGGCCATCTCGCTTTCGGTGACGCTCGAGGAGGCGGCGCTCGGCTGCAAAAAGACGATCAGCTATGACCGCCTTGCTCCTTGCGAGGACTGCAATGGAACCGGTAGGGCAGAGGGCGCACAGGAAAAGCAGTGCGGCCGCTGCCACGGTACGGGCTACGTCACGACGGTTCAGCGTTCGTTCTTGGGCCAGGTTCAGTCTTCCTCGCCTTGTCCCGACTGCCATGGCGAGGGCACGGTTATCGACCATCCCTGTGAGACCTGCGACGGTCAGGGCCGCACGCCTTCGCACGAGAAGATCGACATCGATATTCCCGCCGGCGTTTCGACCGGTCGCCAGCTGCTTGTGGGCGGCTTTGGCGAGGCCGGCCTTCGCGGCGAGCCCTCGGGCGACCTGATTGTCAACGTGCGTGTTGCCGACCATGAGCGCTTTAAGCGCAACGGTGACGACCTGTACCTGGTGAGCGATATCTCGATTGCACAGGCTGCGCTCGGCTGCGAGATCGAGGTCGAGGGCATTATGCCCGACGAGGTCGTTAAGGTGACGGTTCCCGCCGGCGCCCAGTACGGCGACACCGTGAGCGTCAATAATTACGGCATGCCGCGCATTGGCGGTGGCGGTTCGCGTGGCCGCCTGATCGTGCAGCTGCGCGTGGTCGTTCCCACCAATCTTTCCAATAAGCAACGCGAACTGCTCCGTGCTTTTGCCGATGAGATGGGCGATGACGTCGCTTCCGGTAAGAAGTCGGTGACCGACCGTATCAAGAGTGCCCTCGACGATATCCTCGATTAAGGAGCCCGCGTGCTCGCACCCCATATTTCCGTCGTCAACCTCGGCTGCCGCGTCAACCGGGTTGAGTCTGACCGTATCACTGCCGATCTTATGCGTCTGGGCTTTGCTATTGTGGATCCCCAGGATGCCGATCTGATCGTCATTAACACCTGTGCCGTTACGGGCGAGGCCGAGGCCAAGACCCGTAAGGCCGTCCGTCATGCGCTGGCTTATCCAAACGAGCCCTATGTGGTCGTGACCGGATGCGTGGTCAATCTGCACCCCGAGGAGCTGCTGGAGCTTTCGGACCGCGTGATCGCCGAGCCGTCCAAGATTGATGTTGCCGAACGCGTCTGCGAGGTGCTGGGCGTTGAGTCCGATAGCGTTCCCGCCTGCAGCGATGGCGAGGTGGTCGATGCGCTCGGTCGCTCTCGCCTGGGCGTGAAGATTCAGGACGGCTGCAACCATCGCTGCACCTATTGCATTGTGTGGAAGGCACGCGGCCCCGAGCGCTCCGTGCCCGTTGAGTCCGTGCTCGAGCAAGTTCGCGAGGCCCAGGAGGCCGGCGTGCCCGAGGTGGTGCTGACCGGTGTGAACCTGGGCGCCTACGATGGCAAGAGCGCGACCGACGAGCATGTCGAAATCGATGAGCTGCTCGAGGCCATCATGGAGCGCACGTCTATCCCGCATGTGCGCATTTCCTCGGTTGAGCCCATGGATATCTCTGAGCGCCTGCTTAAGGTTATGGCGCGCTTTCCGCAGCGTATCGCCCCGTTTTTGCACCTGCCCGTGCAGTCCGGCTGCACGGCGACCCTGCATCGCATGGGCCGTCCCTATAGTGCGGAGGCCTTTGAGGACACGGTGCGTATGATTCGCGCCAATCTGCCGCAGACGTCACTTTCTTGCGACGTTATTGTCGGCTTCCCAGGCGAGACGGACGAGGAGTTCGAGGAGTCGCTGGCGCTGTGCCGCCGTGTGGGTTTCTCGCGTATGCACGTGTTCCGCTACAGCAAGCGTCCCGGTACCCTTGCTGCCGACATGCCCGACCAGGTTCCGCCCGAGGTTATGGCCGAGCGCAGCCGCCGTATGCGGGCCGCTGCACAGGAGCTCGCTATTGCCGACGCTCGCAGTCGCGTGGGCACGGTCGAGCGTGCCGTGCTCGAGTATGGCGACAACCTGACGCTCGGCTCGTTCCATCATGCCCGTCTTGACGATACCTGTGGACTTACAGCCCCGTGCCTGCTCGATGTTGCTATCATCGGAGTCGATGATTCCGGCTTGGTCCATGCGCGCAGGGAGGTTCATGGAAGCCTCGAAGATTAGACTTACCGTTCCCGAGGGGATTGATCCCTCGCGCGTTTTGGGCGCCGGCGACGGCGTCCTTCGTGCACTCGAGAACTTGGTTCGCGCCCATGTGGTCGCCCGTGGCGATAGCATCTCCGTGAGCGGCGACCCGGACGAGGTCGAACTCGTGGCGCGCTTTTTCGAGCACGCTTTTCGCGAGGCGGCCGCCGGGCGCACGCTGTCTGCCGACGATGTCTCTCGCTGCCTGGCCGTCTTGCGCGACGGTGAGCACGAGGCTACGTCGCTTCGCGATGACGTGCTGCTTTCGTATCGCGGCCGCGTCATTCGCCCCAAGACGCTCGGCCAAAAGCGCTATGTGGATGCCATCCGCACGCATACCATCACGTTTGGCCTGGGTCCTGCCGGCACCGGTAAGACCTATCTGGCCATGGCGCTCGCCGCTGCCGCGCTCAAGCGTCACGAGGTGGGCCGTCTGATCTTGACGCGTCCGGTTGTCGAGGCGGGGGAGAATCTGGGCTTTTTGCCCGGCACCCTCGAGGAAAAGATCGATCCCTACATGCGTCCGCTTTACGACGCCCTTTTTGACATGATGGATCGCGAGCGCACCGATGAGCTTATGGAGCGCGGCGTGATCGAGATCGCCCCGCTTGCCTACATGCGCGGCCGCACGCTGAGTGATGCCTTCGTGGTGCTCGACGAGGCACAAAATACCACGCCCGAGCAGATGAAGATGTTCCTGACGCGCCTGGGCTTCAACTCCAAGTTCGTGATTACCGGCGACCTGAGCCAGCGTGACCTGGTGGGTCGTCGTGGTGGTTTGGCGGATGTCGAGAAGATTTTGGGCCGTGTCGATGATGTCGCATTTTCGCACCTCGAGCGTGCCGACGTGGTGCGCCATGCCTTGGTGGGACGTATCGTCGAGGCATACGATACTTATGATGATGTGCGCGAGAAGCGCGTACGTGACCGAAAGGAGTCCCGTTGAGTGTATTGATCAGCAACGATGCCGAGCTCGATACGCTGCTCGACGCGCAGGAGGTGGAGCACATCTGCGAGGTTGTGCTTGCCGCCGAGGGCGTTGAGCGTGAAGTCGAGATTTCCCTTTCGTATGTCGACGAGGACGAGATGCACGAGCTCAACCACGAGTGGCGCGGTATCGACCGCACCACCGATGTGCTCTCGTTTGAATGCGACTCGGCCTTTGACGAGGATATTCCCGCCGACGAGACGCTCGAGCTCGGCGATATCATCTTGGCCCCGCAGGTTATTGCCCGTCAGGCCCCCGGTTTTGGCAATAGCTCCGCTGACGAGTGTCGTCTGATGCTCGTACACGGCATGCTGCACCTGCTGGGCTATGACCATATCGAGGACGACGAGGCCGAGGTCATGGAGGCCCGCGAGGACGCCATCCTGCGCGATCTGGCGCTCGAGCGCGGCGAGGACCCCAAGCTAGTCCACGTCGGCCCCATCACCAACCACGCCCACGACTAGGAGCCGTCTATGATTCCCGGATCGAACAAGGACCATCCGTCCTTCTTAAAGTCGTTTTCCTACGCCATGGAGGGCTTCGTTACCGCCGTCAAGACCGAGCGCAACATCAAGGTCATGCTCGTGGCGGGCGTGTGCACCGTCATTGCCGGCTGCATCGTGGGGCTCGACATTGCCGAGTGGGCCACGATTATCATCTGCTGTGGCTTGGTGATTCATGGCGAGCTGTGTAACACCGCCATGGAGGCCATCGTCGACCTGGCGACCCAGGAGCTCCATCCGCTGGCCAAGCGTGCGAAGGACATCGCCGCCGCCTCTGTATACATTCTTTCCATCACCGCCGCGATTGTGGGCGTGCTGGTATTTGCCCACGCGCTCGGCTTTATTTAGAAAGGGATTCCCATGTCCGACAATATGCAGTCTGCCGATGAGATCCTGGACGACGAGTCCCTGGACGCGGTGGATACCGAGGAGCTCGAGGAAGTCGAGGAGTTCGACCCGTTTGAGGGCATGAGCGATGAGGAGCTCGACGCCCTGTGCGACGAGGACGACAACCTCGCGGGCTTTGGCGACGTTGAGCCTGGTTTCCGCAGCGGCTTCGTGGCCCTGGTCGGACGCCCCAACGCAGGCAAGTCCACATTGCTTAATGCCTGCTATGGCAAAAAGGTCGCCATCACCTCGCCGGTGGCCCAGACGACCCGCCGCCGCATGCGCGCCGTCGTCAACCGTCCCGGCTACCAGCTGGTCTTTGTCGATACCCCGGGCATTCATAAGCCCAAGGACGGCCTGGGGTCCGAGCTCAACAAGAGCGCGTTGTTCGAGCTGAACGATGTCGATGTCGTCGCGTTTTTGATTGATGCCACCAAACCGATCGGCAGGGGAGACGCCTGGGTTGCCGAGCGTGTCAGATGCGCTCGTTGCAAGAAGGTCCTGGTGCTCACTAAGGCCGATGAGGCCGACCCCGCACAGGTCATGGAGCAGCTTAAGGCAGCGCATGAGCTCATGGAATATGACGACGAGATTGTGACGTCGTCGGTCAAGAACTTCAACGTCGATGCCTTTATAGAGACCGTTGCGCACTTTTTGCCTGAGGGTCCGCGTTGGTTCCCCGAGGACATGGGTACTGACGCTTCCGATGAGACGCTCGTTGCCGAGTTTGTGCGTGAGAAGGTCTTGCGCCGCACCCGTGATGAGATTCCGCACTCCGTTGGTGTGATCTGCGATGCGCTCGAGCAGACCAAGAAGGTACTGCGTGTGCACGCCACCATTTACGTCGAGCGCGAGGGCCAAAAGGGCATCATCATCGGTAAGGGCGGCGAGATGATTAAGCATATCGGTATCGACGCCCGTCGCGATCTTGAGCGCATTTTTGGCACGCAGGTCTTTTTGGAGCTGGACGTGAAGGTCAAGGCCGGCTGGCGTGACGACGAGGCCCAGATTCGCCGCTTTGGCTACAACGCCGAGGACTAAGGGCGCGCGGCACGCATGGCAGGCTCCCGGACATATCGCACCAAGGTGCTCGTCCTCGACAAGACGAAGCTCAAAGAGACGGACCTGATCCTGACGATGCTTGACGAGCGGGGTCGTCAGGTTCGTGCCGTGGCAAAGGGCGCCCGCAAGCCCGGTGGGCGCCTGGCGGCGCGCTGCGAGCTGTTCTGTACCGTCGATATGTTGCTCGCACATGGACGCTCGCTCGACGTGGTTTCTCAGGCCGAGCTTATGGAGGCGCCGCTCGGAGCTGCGCCCGATTACGAGACGACCTGCGCCGCAAGCGCGATCGCCGAGGTCGCGCGCGTGTGCTCGTTCGAGGACGCCGAGGACCCGTTCACCTTTGCTATAACGCAGCGAGCGCTTGCCCTGGTGGGCAGTGGGCTCGACACGGCACACATGGATCTACTTGTGGCGGCATATGTCTTTAAACTGCTGTCGCACGTTGGCTATCGACCCGATTTTTCGGCCTGCGTGCTGTGCGGAGACCCCTGTCTCTTATACACATCTGACGCTGCCGACGACTTACTAGGTGTAGATCTCG
>URFE01000021.1:0-20444 GCA_900546965.1 uncultured Collinsella sp. | reverse complement strand
TTAAGTCGTCGGCAGCGTCAGATGTGTATAAGAGACAGGCCAAAGGCGAGCAACGTTGTTCCGTTTTTTAGAAAGACACCGAAGAGAAGGCCGAACGCTAGAATAAGCGCAAGACCAAACTTCGCCGGAAACATCCTGTGCAAACGCATCATATCTGCCTTTATGGGATGGATCGCCCGCTTCATAGCGAGACCGCCTTCATCAAGCGCCTGTAATACTCTTTTAGGGACGACGCCTCATCCCTTATGACGTCCATCGATTCCTTTTTCAGCAGTTCGCCGTCATGAATAAACACGCAACTTGTTGCGACTGATGCCAACTCATCCAAATCATGGCTAGAGATGAGCATGGTCTTACCCTGTTCTCGATTCAATCGACCGATAAGGGCCCATATACTCTCGATGCCCAGCGGGTCCAAACCGTTTGCTGGCTCATCAAAAATAAGCAGGTCAGTGTCACCCAACAAAGCCGTAGCTATATCCAGCCGCCGTTTCATTCCCAGAGAAAAACTGCTTACGCTCTTTTTCTCTTCGACGTCCAGTCCAACTAGACTCAAAACGCGAGGAACCTCACGTTTCTCATCAAGCCCCCATTCCGCACATCGGATCCGAAGATTCTCAACCGCACTGAGGGACTGGTATGCTCCGCTGGAATCTGGCACATAGCCGACACGCGTCCGCATCAGGCTAAGCTCTCTCTTTGATTTGCCTCCAAAGAGCTCCACGCTCCCCGACGATGGCTCGCAGAGGCCCAAGACGATTTTAATAAGCGTGCTTTTGCCCGCACCGTTTGCACCGACAAGGGCACAGAGCTCAGACTGATGCACCTCGAAGGAAACGTCATGCAAAACGCGCCGTTTCCCGTAGCGCTTTGACACCTTTGATAGCTTTATCGCTGATGCACTCATTTGCCTCCCGTTCTGCTTGATAGCAAAACCGCTCATATCGTTCCTTCTTTCCTTTATCGTTTTTCATAGTTGTTATTGTTTTTCGATAACTCATATTTGTCAAGGTAATCTAAAAGAAAGAACCCGTGTTAGACACGGGCCCCTTTACGCTGATATTTCGTTATAGTTGTTCGCTTTATGCTACTCGTCGCTCAAATCTACAGCAAAGACTGATGTCGGAAGCAGCGCCTCATTGCCTCCGCCGTCCCGCATCTGCCTCACGACATTTTTTGCACGCTCAACAATAAGCTCCTCAAGCTCTTTCTCACTCACCCGCCGAATAATATCTCCCGGTTGACAGTCAAGTTCATCGCAAATATCGAGAAGCGTCTTAAGGCGAATAGCTTTAATTTTTCCGTTTCTTAGCTTAGAAATATTAGCCGGAGTATGCCCTGTGGCACGAATCAGATCAGCACTGGTCTTTCCGGTCTTAAGTAGCTGCGTCTCAAGCTCGATGATGAGATAGCTCATGCTTCCTCCTACACAAGCTCGTCAGACTGCTCTTGGAGCAGCGAGGCATAACTCCAGATCACCGAGATACACAGACAGACAGCCGCGCCGATAAGCGACCCCGCATCAAAGGCAACGCCTTGGCAAATCTCAATAACGAAGGAATGAGGCACGACGTAAAGCTCCAGCCCACCAATGGTAAGATTGACCGATCCGTAGGCACCAATAAGCGAAACCGCGGCGTTAACAGCAAAGGCAAGCGCAAGAACACGGATAAGCCGCACATGCGTCTTGGTAAAGGGCGAGACGCCTCGCGAGATGTTACGGCTGATCCCACACAGAACGACAAGCGAAATACCCACGACGAGTGCCAGGCACAGTCCGCTTGGGATAACGATGCACCCGCCATCGAGAAGCGTCACGACGCCGAAAGAATCGACAGAGGCAACGTTTTCAACCGCATACCAGATCACGTAAACAACCAACGCGGCAAAAGCGACGAGCATCCCTGCAAAAACGGCTGCCATGCAAAAGCCAAGCTTCCTGATATTTTCGCCCGCTTTGGCCATACGCTGAACGCTGTTAGACATACACTCACCCTCATCGACTCTATCGTTATTCGAACAGTTTATCGAACAACGATATTGATTGCATGCGGAAAGCCCCGCCAGTGCGCATAGCCCATTCACTAACCCGGAGGGGTGAGCGTGGATTTTTGGACACATATCGAACGAGAGTGGATAATCTCCCACTTTGAGGCCGCCACCGGGCCTAAAACGGGAGATTATCCACTCTCATAGTCATCAAGGCCCGCAAGCTCTTATTCGGCCGCCTCGCGCAGGGCTGACATCGTTGCCGCATATTGCTGCTGCAGCGCATGCATTCCCTCGCGAGCGCCGTCAACAGCATCGGCGCCGCGCAGCGCTTCGGTTACCACAACCGCCGGCTCGTACAGATTATCAAATCCCAGGTTCTGGCTCACGCCCTTGAGCGTGTGAGCTGCCATAAACGCTTCCTTGGCGTCTCCTGCCGCCATGGCGGCCTCCAGCTTGTCCATGCTCTCGTCATCCAAAAACTTGAGGGCAAAGCGGGCAAGCATTTCCCCGCCCATCAGCCGAGCGCACGCGTCATCGTAATTAGCGCCGATCTTCTCATACGCCTCACGCATGGAAATCATGGATTAAAAGCTCCTTTGGTCAAACTAAATCGTGGGAAACGCGACGACGTCAGCGGGGCGTGCCAACGTCTCGGCAATTTGGTCTTGCACCTCGAGCAGACAGTCGAGCAACAGCGGGTTAAAGGTACCGCACTTACCGTCCAGGATCATCTGGATTGCTTCCTCGTGCGGGATAGCGTCCTTGTACACACGCACGCTCGTCAGCGCATCATACACGTCGGCCACCGAAACCACCTGCGCGGCAATGGGAATCTCGTCGCCCTTAAGGCCATCGGGATAACCCTTGCCGTCCCAGCGCTCGTGATGCCAACGCGCAATCTGGTACGCATATTCCATAAGCGCATTGCCGACGTGATGGCGGCCCAGCTCAAGCAACATGTCGGCGCCAATCGTAGTATGCGTCTTCATAATCTCGAACTCCTCGGGCGTAAGGCGCCCGGGTTTGTTGAGAATTGCATCGTCAATCGACATCTTGCCGATATCGTGCAGCGCCGAAGCCAGGGCAATCGTAGAGCGTTCCTCATTGTCGAGGGAGATCGTGCCGCTACGCTGGACCAGACAGCCAAGCAGCAGCTCGGTCAGCTTCTCGATGTTCGTAACGTGCCTGCCGCTCTCGCCATTGCGAAGCTCCATAACGCCGGCCATGATGTCGATGAGCATGCGACTGTACTTGACGCGCTCGTTGTACTGCTGGGACAGCAGGCTCGTCAGGCGGCGCTGTTTGGCGTATAGGCGGATGGTGTTGCTTACACGGCGGCGCACGACACGGGAGTCAAACGGGCGGTTGATATAGTCCGAGGCGCCCAGCTCGTACGCGCGCAGAACCATATCATCGGAATCTTCGCTCGAAATCATGATAAAAGGCAGATTGTCGATACCCGATCGGCGCGACAGATCGGCCAGCACCTCAAAGCCGCTTATGCCCGGCATGACAATATCCAGCAGCACGAGCGACAACTCATCGCCATAGCGGTCGACCATGTCGAGCGCCGTACGACCGTTGTCGGCCTCCAGGATGCAATACTCGTCCTTGAGCATCTCGTTGAGAATGGCTCGGTTCATCTCGGAGTCATCGACGATAAGCACCAAAGGCTTTTCGCTTTGGAAGGCCTCGATGGAATCGGCATCGGTCACGACCGTACCGGCTTTTGCCTTAGCGCGGCTCAATAACTGGACAGCGCGGCCAACGCCCTCATCGACCGTCTCGCCATGAATGCGAACGCCACCAACACATGCCGTCAAGCTCACGTACTCATGGCCCGGAACAATCGTGGAACGAACGGCATCGGACACCTGATGCAGGCGACGGGTGAAGTCATCGGAGGGAATATTGGGCATGACGACCACAAACTTGTCGCAGCCATAGCGTACGAGCTCGTCAGTCGAACGAATTCCGCTGCGCATGGCCGTCGCCACAGCACCGAGCGCAAGGTCGCCGGCATGACGGCCACACGTATCGTTGAAGACCCTAAAATCATCAAGGTCGATCACCGCAACGCCGGCATTCATGCGGGCGCTACGGAGCTTTTCCTCGTAATATCGGCGATTGCGCACGCTCGTCAGCACGTCGGTGTAGACAAGGTCCTCTTCTGCAGCCTCTTGCTCATCGATCGGACGCACCATCAGCAGGACGTGAGGCTCGCCCTCGACCTTCAGAGGGCGCAGGCGGGCGCGGTACTCAACACCATCGTTGAGCAGTTGCTCCGACACCTCATCGGAATCTGCCAAGGCCTCAAGACTCGACTGACGCAAACAAGGGCACCGATTGCCGGCGAGCAGGCAGTTAGGCTCGCTCTTAATCTGATCGGCCGACAGCAAACGCACCACGGGGTAGGTCTTCGCGACGCGGGCGACCTCGGCGGCAGCCTCCTCGTCGGTTAGATTGACCTCGTGATTATTGAGCATATGGGGCCCTTTCTATCGTTACGCACGGCAACAGTGCATATCAATTGGTACAAGGGTAACATCTAACAGCTGAAGGCAAACGCGCGATTATCGTTACATTTTTATGACCTGGCAAGCGGCGATAATGGAGCCGCGGGCGCGCGCTTATGGGCGCATTCGTTAACAATGACGAAACGCTAACAGCCCCTCTCCCCGCAGGTCATCGAGCGTGCTAACGCTCCAAGACATCGCGAACGGCGTTTGCCGCCGTAACGGGGCGATCGCGCAGACCGTTATGCGCGCCCGGGATCGTCACAAGGGGGCAATCGAGATATTCGGCAGCCGCTCGCGTGCCAGCCTCGCGGGGCGTGCCAACCGAGAGCTCGCCCAAGAACACGGCCGACACCGCCTTTGACGCGCGGGCGCGCTCCCAGTCGGGAGCATATGTCATATTTGTTCCGTATTCATTGGCCATAAAGCAACGACCATTGCGCAGGGCATGTTTGGCTTCCGCTTCGGTCGTCCCAGGAGCCTCGGGGTCCAAGTCGCCGAGGGCTCCCAAGAAAAGCCGGAGCGCCCTTGAAACCTTTCCCGCCGCAATCATATCGAGCAAAACCGGAGCTGCGCCCATACCGACGCCTTTGGCCGACACAGCCGGCTCATGCAGAATCGCACGGGCGACGAGATGGGGTTCGGTGCGAAGAAGCTCCAGCGCAACCAACGTACCGGCACTATGCGCAAGCACATTTGCCGGAGCGCCAACATGTTCGATCACGGCTTGCAGGTCGGCGGCCTGAGCGGCAAGATCATAGCTGTCGTCTGCCGCATCGCTGCTGCCACCGCAGCCGCGGCGGTCGTAGGCAATTACGCGGTAGTTGCGACTGAGTTCACAAGCGATGCCGTCGAAAAATGTGCCGTCGACACAAGCGCCGTGCACGCACACCAAGGCAGGAGTACCAGGCGACACATCCGGGCCGGCATATTCGCGACAGGCAATCGTGGTGCCCGCATTCTCGACCGTAAAATCCATGTTGTGCCCCCATCATCAATGCTCATCCAGTTGCACGTCAGTGCGGTTGGATGGACCCGCATTGCCTTACACCTTGTTAACAGATTAACTTTACCCGACCCGAGGCTTTTCATGACACGGCATAATGAGCGACGTGAAAAAACGAAACTTGTAAAGCAAGAGCCCGCACCTTGCTTTGGAGCCGATGCTATGCTTAGGCACAATTGTCTTGAGGAGCATATGCCTATGTCTACGTTTTTGAATGCCAGCCCCATCTTTGGGCCCGTTCGCAGCCGTCGCCTTGGTCTCTCGCTCGGCGTCAACATGATGCCGGCCAGCGGTAAAATCTGCACGTTCGACTGCATTTACTGCGAAAACGGCCTCAACGCCGAGCGCCCCTGTCATGAGCCGTACAACACGGCTGCCGTAGTACTCGACGCGCTCGAGGCAAAGCTACGCGAGATGGCAGCCGAGGGCGAGCTCCCCGATGTGATCACCTTCGCAGGCAATGGCGAGCCCACCGCCGCACCGGAGTTTCCGCAGGCCATCGACGGCGCCGTCGCGCTGCGCGACGAGCTTGCCCCAAACTCCAAGATCGCCGTGCTCTCCAACGGCACGCGCGCCGACCGCCCCGAGGTGCACGACGCGCTCATGATGGTCGACGACAACATCCTCAAGCTCGATACCGTCGACCCGGCGTTTATCCAGCTGCTCGACCAGCCCGTTGGCCCCTACGACGTCGAGCACCAGATCGAGACGTTCGCAAGCTTTGACGGTCACGTTATTATCCAGACGATCTTTTTGACCGGCGAGTATCAGGGCAAGCTCATCGACAACACCGGCGAGGAGTACGTTGCCCCCTGGCTCGCGGCGCTTGAGCGCATTCGCCCACAAGAAGCGACCATCTACACGGTGGCGCGCGAGACACCGATCGCCGGCCTTGCCAAAGCGGCGCCCGAGGTTCTCGACACGATCGCCGCACGCGTGCGCGCCCTCGGCATCCCCTGCCAGGTGAGCTACTAGCAAAACCACGCAGCAGCTAGTGTCAGCCATCCCGCTCCATCAGTTGCGGTGATATAGTTCCTGTTTATGCTGTTAAACCGCTTAAATCGGAACTATATCACCGCAACTTTTATGGACGCGTGAGTGGGCTATACTAGCTGCGGATGAAAGGATGTTAGCCATGTATGACAAAGGACCCGTACCCGGCCGCAACGACGCTTGCTGGTGCGGCAGCGGCAAAAAATATAAGAAATGTCACAGCGCCTTCGACGAACGCCTCGAGCGCCTGTGGGAGGAGGGCTGGGAGGTTCTGCCCCGTACGCTCTACAAGACGCCCGCCGATATCGAGGGCATCAAGCGCTCGGCCGCTATCAACGTGGGCGTGCTCGATTACGTAGGCGAACACATCGCCGCAGGCATGACTACCAACCAGATTGACCAGATGATCTATGACTACACCGTCGAGCACGGCGGCACACCGGCAGACCTCAACTACGAGGGCTACCCCAAAAGCGTGTGCACCTCGATCAACGACGTGGTCTGCCACGGTATCCCCTGCGATGCGGATGTGCTGCACGAGGGCGACATCATCAACGTCGACTGCTCCACGATCCTGGACGGTTACTTTAGTGATTCGAGCCGTATGTTCTGCATCGGCGAGGTCTCGGCCGAGCGCCAGCGCCTGGTCGACGTCACTCGTGCCAGCGTGGAGGCGGGTCTGGCCGCCGTCAAGCCGTGGCTGCCGCTGTCCGTGATGGCCGAGGCCGTACAAAAGACGGTCGAGGACGCCGGCTTTAGCGTGGTGCGCGAGTACGGCGGACACGGCATCGGCAAGGAGTTCCACGAGGACCCGTTTGTGGGCTTTACCACCGAGGCGCCCGATGTGGACACCATCATGGCTCCGGGCATGGTCTTTACCATCGAGCCCATGGTCAACGCCGGGGCACCCGACATTAAGATTAGCAAGGGCGACGGTTGGTGCGTGCGCACCAAGGACGGCAGCGATTCGGCCCAGTGCGAGGTACAGCTCGTGGTGACCGAGGACGGCTACGAGCTGCTGAGCTGGTAGCTGTAGATGCGCCGGGCTTCGCGATGGATATGTTAACCATCACGAAGCCCGGCGTTTTTTAGCGTTTTACCTGATATAACCTGCCAAAATAAACCTGTCCCTTTTTGGCAGGTCAAGCGGAGAGGACTGCTTGTGAACATCCTGGTTTTGTTGCCCGTCAACGACCGTCATCGCGCAATTCTTGAGTCGAGCGCTCCGGGCGAGGACTTTATCTACACGAACTCCGACGCCGCCACGCGCGAGCAGGTCGCCGATGCCGACGTGATCTTGGGCAACATCGACCCTGACATGCTCACAGCATGCGAGCACCTCCAGCTGCTGCAACTGCAGACCGCGGGCTATGACGATTACTTGGCCGCCGGCACCGTGCCGGCCGACGCCAAACTGTCTTGCTCGGTGGGCGCCTACGGCCAGGCCGTGAGCGAGCACATGTTTGCCATGGTGCTGTCTATGATGAAGCGCCTGCCCGGCTACCAGGACCTGCAGCGCGAGCATCGCTGGGAGGATTTGGGGCCGGTCACCTCGCTCAAAAACGCCAATGTGCTGGTGCTGGGCGCGGGCGACATTGGCGGCCACTTTGCCACGCTCTGCCGCAACATGGGTGCGCACGTCCGCGGCATCAAGCGCCACCCGCTCGTCTACCCCATTGTGTTTGAGGACATGGACGGCATGGACACCCTGTCTGAGCGTCTGGCGGAGGCAGACGTCGTCGCATCCTTTATGCCCAGTACGCCCGAGACCCGCGGCATTGCAAATGCCGAGTTCTTTGCCGCGATGAAACCGGGTGCCTTCTTTGCCAACGGCGGCCGCGGCGATCTTGTGGTCGCCGACGACTTGGTTGCCGCCTTGGAGTCGGGACATCTCGCCGGCGCCGCGGTCGACGTCACCGACCCCGAGCCGCTGCCTGAGACAAGCCCGCTGTGGGATGCGCCCAACATGCTCATCACGCCGCACGTCTCCGGCTGGTTCCACCTGGCAGCCACGCTCAATAATGTGGTCGACATTGCCGCAGAGAATCTGCGTCACCTGCAAGCCGGCGAAACTTTACGTTGTTGGATCGAACACTAGAAGGACGTCAGGTAGTTTCTTGCGTCTACTACACTCATTGCTGCGACGGGTGCGTGTGAACAGAGTTTGGCATCGTTGGTGACCAGAAGGTCTGCCTTTGCGCGCATTGCTGCCGCAATGATTAAATCGTCTTCGTAATCGCTATGGAGCTTACGCTGCTTGCTCGCCATCCATATGTCACTCAGGTCGCAGGGTACCGGCGTGGCAAGTTGCGACAACACGTCGAGGCAATCCCATGCAAGTGATGTCGCCGCCACGGCGGCATCTTGGGATAGCGAGCCATGCTCGCGCCGATACCACGCCTTATGTTCGCTCGAAATCAAATAGAACAGATCTTTGGACGATGTCGCCGCATACAGCAAATCCACCTGCGCCGTGCATGCATCGCGTAAAAACTCAATCGCCACCGAACGACCACGTCGTGAGGGAATGAAGTAATCGAGCCACACGTTGGTGTCAACCAAGATGCGCCTTGGAGCCTCACTCATAGAGCCAGCTCATCTCCTCGCCGTAGCGATCCGCGTAGGCGTTCCGTTTGAGTTCTTCATCGCCCGAGGGCTGAGCCTTGACCATATCGATTCCCGACTCACGGCAAGCGGCAGCGAACAGCTTCGACCCCTGATCCATGAGCTCGAGCTTACGTTTAGCGGCCTTTTCGCGCTCGCGCTGTTCCGCCCGGACACGACTGGGCAGCAGGATATCCTCGAGCGCACCGGGGCGATCGGCCAGCGACGCTGCAAGCTGCCAGAGCGCTCGCACCGCTTGGCTCGGCGTCATACCGGCCCTGGAGAGAGCGGCGTCCCCGCTCCTTTTAAGATCGGCATCGAGACGTACGTTGATCTGAGCGGCTGTTGTGGTCATGACCCCTCCTTAATACTTTAAAATCATCATAAAACTCTATGGTAGATACGTAAAGCACGTATAGCATTTATTAGCATTAGCCGCACTCTGTGCACAAAAAGCCGCCGAGGTGCACTGCACCTCGGCGGCCACGTACCACCGATCTAGCTCGGTTTCACCCTTTGCATTTGCCCAGATAAAACCTGCAAAATAAACCTGTCCCTTTTTGGCAGGTATTAGAGCTCTACGCTTTCGGCGCCGTTGATGGTTAGGTTTCGCTCGTAGAAGGCGGTGAGAGCGCGGATGGCGTACATCACGTCGCGCACGCCGCCGGTCTCGTAGCTTGAGTGCATGGCCAGCTGCGGCAGGCCCACGTCCACGGCATGCATGCTCGCCTGCATATTCGACAGGTTGCCCAGGGTGGAACCGCCGGCCATGTCGCTCTTGTTGGCGAAAGCCTGCGTTGGCACGTCGGCGTCATCGCAGATGGCCTGGAACACCGCGCGGCTAAAGGCATCGGTGCAGTAGTGCTGGTTGGCGGCTTCCTTGATGACGATGCCGCCGTTGAGCACAACCTGATTGCGGGCGTCGCACTTCTCGGCGTGGTTGGGGTGCACGGCATGTGCGTTGTCGCAGCTCGCGAGCATCGATGCGGCAAGGGCGCGATGGTACGACTCGTCGTCAAAGCCCAACGATCCGTTAATGCGGCGCAGTGCATCGGCCAAGAACGTCGACATGGCGCCTTGCTTGGTCTCGGAGCCAACCTCCTCGTTATCGAAGCAGCAGAAGACCGAAACATCGTGCGCGTTCTCGGCACCCAAAAATGCCTGCAGCGAGGTGTAGGCGCAGGCCAGGTCGTCAAGCTTGGGCGTCGAGATAAACTCGTCGGCCCAGCCCCAAATGCGCGCATCCTGGCGGTTGACCAGGAACAAATCGCGGCCCAGAATTTGCTCGGGCTCAACGTCCAGCTCTTCGGCAATCAGGGCATCAAAATCTCCCTGCTTGAGTTCGCCGGCGCTGATGAGCGGGCACAGGTCGACGGCTCGGTTGGGAGCAAAGCCCTCGTTAACGCCGCGGTTCATGTGGATGGCAAGGCTCGGGATAATAGCGACCTCGCGCTCGGTGGCAAGCAGGCGGCTCTCAATACGGTCGCCCTCGCGTACCAGCACGCGGCCCGCGAGTGCCAGCGGACGGTCGAACCAGGTGTAGTCGATCATGCCGCCGTAGGCCTCGGTGTTCAGGCGCAGCGTCTCGCCCGCGCCGTCGAGCTCGGGCACGGCCTTAACCTTAAACGTCGGCGAGTCGCTGTGCGACGCCGTCAGCTGAAAATGGTAGTCGCCGGCAACGCCGTCCTCGCCCCACGTAGCAGCCAGGTCCTCGCCCACCTTAAAGGCGATAACGCTCGAGGTGTTGCGCTGCGTGTAATAACGCCCGCCCGGCTCGATGTCCCACGCCGCGTTCTCGGACAGGTAGGTAAAGCCCGCCTCGTCGAGCTCGGCCATAATGGTCGCCGCCGTATGGAACATGCTGGGGCATGCCTCGATAAAGTCGATAAGGTCGTTGGCGGCCTCGATATCATCGGCCGTCACATGCGCGCGCTCGGGCGTTTCCTGATCCGTCATGCTCTCCCCTTTCGCTGGGTTGATGGTCCCTTCCAGCATACCCCGCCGCGCCAGCGCTGCACTCTTCATTCCGTGTTTAATCCCGCACCGCTCACCAAGTTGAGCCATCATGCCCGTGCACCTTTTGCGACAATTACGCTAACAGGACGAGAGGAGCCGCCATGAAGCCACGTAACATTGCCATCGCCTGCGGTGTCGCGGGAGTCGCCGTCGGCCTTGCCGCTGCCACCGGTATCGTTTATCACAAGCAAATCAAGTCCGCCGCGTCGCTCAAACGCTTGACCGGCTACGCGGATGGCTATGACCTGTACGCAATCGACATCGCCTACGACTACGATCTTGATCGCATCATCGCCGCTGGCGTGCGCGACGACCAGGCCTACATCGATGCCGTGGTGGCGCAGGTGCTGCCCGGTGTGCCGGTACATGTCCAGGCGCCCCAGTTTGCCTGCAGCGCTTTTGTCGCCGTAGATGCCGAAGGCCGCGTGCGCACCGGTCGCAATTACGACTTTAAGGACGACACCTCGGCGCTGCTGGTGCGCAATCACCCACGCGACGGCTATGCCTCCATCGGGTTTGCCGCCCTTAACAACCTGGGCGATAACACTCCGCTTGACTCCGTCGGCGGACGCGCCGCCGCACTCATGGGCCCGTTTGCCCAGCTCGACGGTGTTAACGAATGCGGCGTGTCCATTGCCGTACTCACCCTGGATTCCAAGCCCTGTGACCAGGACACGCAACGCCCCGTCATCAACACTTCGCTCGCCATCCGTCTGGTGCTCGACCGCGCGGCTACCACGCAAGAGGCCGTAGACCTGCTTTCTGCCTACGACATGCACGCCATGGCCGGACGCGATTACCACTTCTTTATCAACGACGCCGCCGGTGACGCACGGGTGGTGGAGTGGGATCCGCGCGATCCCGGCCGCGCATGCAAGGCGACGCCCGTGCGCCAGGTCACGAACTTCTACGCCTGCTATGGTGACGAAGTGCTGCCCAACCAAAAGAATGGCGAGCTGGGCCATGGTAAAGAGCGCGCCGTCGCAATCGCCGATGTCCTTGACGCCCATGTCGGTGCCCAAGACGAGGCAGTCGCTTGGAAGGCCCTGCGCGCCGCAGCGCAAGAGCCCAATCCGGAAGACATCACCAGCAATACGCAATGGTCGGTCGTCTTTGACAATACCGAACCCGCCGCCGCCATCACGCTGCGCCGCCACTGGGGCGACGTCGACGCCTTCGCACTGTAAGAAGCCAGGCCCGTCGACCTTACGCTCGCCTGACGTTGCTTACATTTCCATACGCTTGAGCTAACACGTTTTACCCCCGTATCAACAGTGTGCGGGGGTAAACTTATGCGCATGTTATAACTTGCCCGGAAGGATTCATCATGCTTAGGATCGGTCTTCTTACCAGTGGCGGCGACTGCCAGGCACTCAACGCCACCATGCGCGGCATCGTCAAAACGCTTATGACCAATAGCGAAGAGCCTATCGAGATCTATGGTTTTGAGGACGGCTACCAGGGCCTTATCTACAGCAGATTCCGTGTCATGACGCCCGCCGATTTTAGCGGCATCCTCACCCGCGGTGGCACCATCCTGGGCACGAGCCGTACGCCGTTCAAGCGCTTGGATACTCCCGAGGCCGACGGCGTCGAAAAGGTGCCCGCGATGGTCCACACCTATCATAAGCTGCAGCTCGACTGCCTGTTTATGCTGGGCGGCAACGGCTCCACCAAGACCGCCAACCGTCTGCGCGAAGAGGGCCTCAACGTTATCGCCCTGCCTAAGACCATCGATAACGACACCTGGGGCACCGAGCTGACGTTTGGCTTTACGAGCGCCATCGACGTCGCCACCAAGTGCATCGACGACATCCACACCACCGCTTCGAGCCATGGGCGCGTGTTCGTTATCGAGATCATGGGCCACAAGGTTGGCTGGATCCCGCTGTACGCCGGCGTTGCGGGTGGCGCGGACGTCATCCTGATTCCCGAGATCCCCTACGACATGGACCAGGTCATCAAGACCATCGAGCATCGCATGGAGACCGGCAGCCGCTTTACCATCGTGGCCGTCGCCGAGGGCGCCATCTCTAAGGAGGACGCGGCGCTGTCCAAGAAGGAGTACAAGAAGAAGCTCGCCGAGCGCACGAGCCCGTCGATCGTCTACGACATCGCCAAGGAGATTGAGGCCAAGACCGGTCGCGAGACCCGCGTCGCCATCCCCGGCCACACGCAGCGCGGCGGTCAGCCCGACGCCCAGGACCGCATCTTTGCGACCCAGTGCGGCGTCGAAGCCGCGCTTGGCTGCCTACGCGGCGAGTTTGGCTACATGATTGCCCTGCGCGACGGCAAGATGTGCCACATGCCGCTCGAGGATGTCGCCGGCAAGCTCAAGTATGTCGACCCCCAGAGCGATCTGGTGCGCGAGGCCAAGGCGTTGGGCATCAGCTTCGGCGACGAATAGCCTCGGCCGAAATCCATCCCATCGGGCCCTCAAATGGCTGAATCTAGAAACTATTCCACCGCAACTTACTGAGTGGGGGCTCTTGGCTGCTACTTGCACTGACATTTGTCCTGAAATGGCTGGTCGTTAGGGGTTGCTACTGGTAGTTGCGGTAGGGTTGGAGCAGATTCTAACTAGAAATGGTGGTCGCTACCGGTTGTTCTCGGCATACTCGGCTCATTCGATTCGACCATCAAACGAAAGGAACCACCATGGATCTTGCGATGGCGCAGCGCCTCGTCGATCGCCGCAAAGCTGCCGGTCTTTCTCAGGAGGCCCTTGCCGCCCAGCTGGGTGTAAGCCGCCAGGCTGTCAGTAAATGGGAGCGCAGCGAGTCCTCACCCGATACCGATAACCTCATTGCGCTCGCCGCGCTGTATGGTGTGTCGCTGGATGAGTTGTTGTATGGGGAAGCGGCTAGTGATGCCGATGGCTCAGAGGACGGCAGCACCGAAACGGTGGATGAGGCTAAAGAGGCCGAAGATTCTGCCGAGCACGCCGATTGCGGCGACAAACCACTTGTCGATATTTCCCTCGCGCGCGGCATCCACGTCATTGATCCCAATAAAGGCGAGGAAGTCCATGTTGGCTGGAACGGCATCCATGTGACCAACGAGCGCAAGGGCGAAGAGGTGCATGTGGGGCCGAACGGCGTGCATGTCGATACGCTTGAGGACGATGGACATAGCATGCATACCAATGACGACGGCACCGTCACCATCGACGGCGAGACGTTCTCCAGCTGGAAGGAAGCACACGACAAGCTCGACCATCATGGCAAGCATTTCCACACCAAGGTCGGACGTGCATGGAACAAATTCCCCTTCCCCGCGCTTGTCACTCTCGCCTATCTGGTGCTCGGCATTGTCTACGGCACATGGGCTACGGGACTCTTCCTCGTCTTTTTGATTCCCGTCTATTACGCGCTTGGCGACTTTATCGACCAACGCCACTTATCTAAGCTGATCGATGTCGTCTATTCGGTCACTGCCGAGGCATGGTTCCTCTACATGTGGCTCTGCCTGGAACAACCCCATCCCGCCTGGGTAATCCTCATCACCATCCCGGTCGTAAAAGCACTCATGCGTTGGTGCCGTAAACAATGGAAGCACCGCAAACAGGCCTAAACCGCCCTAACCCGCCAGCACCACTCATCCGACACCACCCGCCCCTTCCAAGTTGTGGTGGAATAGGGACTGTTTTGAGGCTCCCAAGCACCAAACAGTCCCTATATCACCGCAACTAACAAACAATTGGGTCAGTTCCGGCACGGAGATAAGCATTGAGCTGACCGCGCGCCAAGAAAAGGGCCTGTTTACTACGTTTAGCCCGAAGGGGCCAACCATGACCGCCTTTTTCGATAATCGACAGGCCTTCTACCTGCGGTTTTATTTTTCGTTTTCCCGGCATGGTTGAGGGTATCCAATTAAACGTAGTAGATAGGCCCGTTTTGTGGCATACGACCCATTCAAGCCCAATCTCAAAGGCTAAAGAGAGCCTCTCATCCATGCCTGCGAGCGAAAGCCAAATAGAATGAAAGGCAAATGGAAAGCCCGTTTGACGAGCGGAGGACATATGCGCGACGTAGCCGAAAGCGACTGGAAGCTGTTTAAGAAAATACTTCCCCAATGGCAAGAACGTTATATGGAAAAGCTCATCGGCCAGTACGTTGAGATGCTGAACGGCGACAGCGAAGCGTCCAATAGATTTTGGGCACTAGAAGAACGCCTCAATAGAGACAAGCTGTCCTCAGGCGTAATTGCAAACGACATTCGCCGCAGCACAATGCACCGCGAGATAGCCAATTTGCTTATCGACAGCGTGATCACCCTTGACGACCTTGACGGTTTTACCGAGGACATTAAGAGCTGTGCGCAACACTGGATTGGCCAGTAAGAGCACTGAACGACAGACATCCCCAGCAAAACGGGGCAAACGCCGGGTCGCCCGTAGGCGCCCGGCGTTTGGCCAGGTAAAACCTGCCAAAACTAACCTGTCCTTTTTGGCAGGCTACTCGGCACTCTTGAGGGCGCCGACCATGTCGATCTTGTTGAGGGTACGATTGGTGGCGAGGTTGACGATAAACGTAAAGCCAAAGGAAAGCACCACGGCAAGCACATAGCTCAGCGGCTCGACCTCGACGTCAAAGTACAGCGACGGCATCTGCAAAATGTAGGTAAAGCTCTCGGCAAGCAGGCCACCCAGTGGCACGCCCAGTGCGGTGCCAATCGCCGTGAGGATCAACGTCTCCTTGTTGACGTAGTGGTGCACCTCGCCGCGACGGAAGCCCAGCACCTTGATGGTCGCCAGCTCGCGCTCGCGCTCGGAGATATTCGTGTTGGACAGCGTAAACACCACCACAAACGACAGGCACGCCGCCATAAAGGTCACGAGCACCACGACCGAATTGATGATCGTAAAGTTCGCCTCGTAGTTCTGCCAATGTTCGGCCGTGCTCGAGATGGTGAGCCAACCGTCGCTCTTAATTTTCTTGCTAAACGCAATCTGGTCGGCCGACGAACCCTTAAGCAGCACAAAGACGCCGTTGAGGCGTGCGCTTCGACCGAACGCACGCTCATAGGTACTCTGCGTCATATAGAGCGTGTTGCCCAGATAGTTGAGCGAGATGTCGCTAACCTTGACCTTGGCAACATTGAGCGACGAATCCTGGACGTGTGCTGTATCGCCCGGCTGAATCCCCAGCACCAGCTGCGAGCTCTTGCTTAAATACACGTCCCCGTCACGCAGGGCGAGCGGTTCTTTGGACTCATCCTCCAGGCGCACGTAATCGCCCAAGTCACCCGTGCGGTCATCGGGCACCACGATCAGCTGTACGGTCTCGCTCTTGCCGCCAAACGTAAAAGTGACGTTGTCGGTCATGATCGGCAGGGTCGAGGTCACGGTCACGTTGGAATCATTGGCCGCACTGCGCTCATCCAATGCCGCGCACGTCTGCGAAAAATCGTCGGGATTGGCGACCGCGAGCAGGTCATAGCGCGTGATATGCCCGTACTGCTTGGGCGACAGCGCGACCGACGTGTCGCGAATGCCCATGCCGCAGATCACGAGCGCCGTGCAGCCGGCGATACCGAAGATGGTCATAAAGGCACGTTTTTTGTAGCGGAACAGGTTACGCGCTGCCACCTTGTTCAAAAAGCCCATGCGGTGCCAGATAAAGCCGATGCGCTCGAGCAAGATACGCGAGCCGGCGCGCGGAGCCTTGGGACGCATGAGCGAAGCCGGCGTCTCGGCCATCTCGTGGCGGCAGGCGATAATCGTGGCGCCCACCACGCCCACGGCAAACAGCGCAACCGAGACGATTGATGACACGATGTCGTACGAAAGCAGCATCTGGGGCAGTGAGTACATGTCGTCAAACACCGTAAACAGGAACAGCGGCAGGCCCACGAATCCGATGATGTTGCCGAGCACGCCTCCGATCAGACACGCCCACAGTGCGTAGTCTACGTATTTGGACAGGATACGCCCGCGCGAATAACCGAGCGCCTTATACAGGCCGATGAGCGTACGCTCCTCCTCAACCATACGCGTGGCGGTGGTGAGACTGATGAGCACGGCGACGATAAAGAAGATGAACGGGAACACCGTGGCGATGGCCTCAATTGACGAGCTATCGCTCTCGACGCTCGAGTAGCTTGCGATATTGCCGCGATCCTGGATGTACCAGGTGCATTCGCCCAGGTCAGAGAGCTCGGCGCGGGCATCGGCAAACTGTTGGTCGGCGGCGGCGCGGCGCTGGTCCAACTCGGCCTGTGCCTGGACGCGCTCCTCACTGCCCTCGGCCATACGATCGATGTTGCCCTGTTCAATCCCAAAGAGCATATTCGCCTGGCGCTCGGCCGCATCCAAGCTTGCCGGCGTGTCGACCGTCAACTCCTGAGCGCGCGCCTTCTCACGCTCCTCGCGGATCTTCTCGATATTGCCCTTGACCTCATTGATCTTTGCCGTGTAGGCATCCGAATAGGAGTTGAGGCTCTTGGCTCCCTCGACGATCACGTGGACTGCGGAATAGGAAGAAGATGTCGCGGCATCCTCGCTCACATAGAACTTATAGTCCGCAGCCGAAGCAGCGCGAAAGGCGTTGACTGTCGAGTCGGAGCTCACGTCGGTAGGATCGAGGACCTCGGCCGTAATGGTGTAATCGCCCGCGGCAAACTGGTCCTTGGCGCTTTGGTTCGACGAGCTCGCATCGTTGGCGGCAAAGCTCACCGTATCGCCGAGCTTTTTGCCCGAAGCCTTCAGAAACTTCGAAGTCACCGCGACCTCATCGGCGCTCTCGGGCAAATCGCCGTTCACCAGCACCGGCTGATCGATGTTCTCCTTGGAGAGACTTTGTACGACCACGCGCTCGCGCGTTGTGCCCACGGCAGTGTAGGCGGTCTCGGTGTAGATGCCCTCGGCCGTCTCGACGCCGTCGACCTCTTGAATGGCCGCGAGATCGTCGCGCGTAAGGCCATAGGTCGACTGCACGTTAATGTCATAGACATTCTGCTGGTCAAAGTAGGCATCGACCGAATCGCGCAGATCCTCACAACCCGCCTTGAGGCCGCACATCACGCTCACGCCGAGCGCGGTGATGACCACGATGGACAAGAAGCGCTTAAGACTGCCGCGGATTGTGCGGTAGATGCCACGGCGAAATACCGTCGGCACCATATCGTTTGAGCTTTGGGCGGTACGATAGGTCGCGAACTCCCGGTCGCGGCCCGCGTGCTCCGTATCGTGGTTTTGGCTGTTTTGGCGATCTTGGTCCATGGGCGCTACCACTCGATCGTCTCGATCGGCACGGGATTTTGCTGGACCGTCTCGCTCTCCACGCGGCCGCTCTTAAAGCGGATCAGGCGATCGGCCATGGGCGCCAGCGCGGAGTTATGGGTGATGATAATGACCGTGATGCCCTGCTTGCGACAGGTGTCCTGCAGCAACTGCAAAATCTGCTTGCCGGTTTTGTAGTCGAGTGCACCCGTGGGCTCGTCGCATAAAAGCAGCTTGGGGTTCTTGGCCAGTGCACGGGCGATGGACACGCGCTGCTGCTCGCCGCCCGAAAGCTGTGCCGGAAAGTTAGCGAGGCGGTCGCCCAGGCCAACCTGACGAAGCGTTTGCTCGGCATCGAGCGAATCGGGGCAAATCTGCGCCGCAAGCTCGACATTTTCGAGCGCCGTCAGGTTGGGGACCAGATTGTAGAACTGGAAGACAAAGCCGACGTCGGCACGGCGGTATTCCACGAGCTGCGCCTCGTTGGCGGAGCTCACGTCGCGCCCGTCCACCGTCACAGTGCCGGAGGTTACCGTATCCATGCCACCCAGGATGTTGAGCGCCGTAGTCTTGCCGGCACCCGAGGCGCCCAGGATAATGGCGAGCTCGCCGCGCTCAACGGTAAAGCTCGCGCCGTCGAGCGCGTGAATGCGGGCATCGCCCTCTCCGTACGCCTTGATGACGTCTTTGAATTCGATATAAGCCATCGATTAATTCCCATCTGGTCGGATAACTCTTTAGTATTACCCATTTCACGCCGACCAAAAAGGGACAGGTTCATTTTGGCAGGTTTTATATGGGGAAACGGGGAGCGCAGGCAAGCGCCGGGAAGGCAGAGAAATCATCGACGGGGTCAGGCCGACCGCCAAACACAACGCACGCATCTCTATCTGTCAGCAAAATCATTCGAACAGCTGTTCGTTTCTATGATATGATTCCGTTATCTAAGCAGGCCAATACGCAGAAAGGCGGCCAACATGGCGTTCGACTTTAAGAAGGAATGCAAGGAGCTCTACAAACCTGCAAGCAAGCCGAGCATCGTAACTGTCCCGCCTATGAGCTACGTTGCCGTTCGCGGAAAGGGCGACCCAAATACCGAAGGTGGCGAGTATCAAAACGCCCTGCCGCTGCTTTACGGCATCGCCTATACCGTCAAGATGTCGAAGAAAGGCTCAAGGAGTATCAAGGGCTATTTCGACTTTGTGGTACCGCCGCTCGAGGGTTTCTGGTGGCAAGACTCCCCGAGCGGCGACATCGATTATGTACGCAAGGACGATTTCAACTTTATCTCGTGCATTCGCCTGCCCGATTTCGTCACCCGAGATGACTTTGACTGGGCAGTCGCGGAAGCCACGACCAAAAAGAAACTTGACTTTTCTGCCGTCGAGCTGCTTAAAGTTGACGAGGGCCTCTGCGTTCAATGCATGCACACCGGGCCCTACGACAACGAACCGGCGACCGTAGGCGCTATGAATGAATACACGACCGAGCAGGGCTATGTCCCCGACTTCTCAGACACCCGTTTCCATCACGAAATCTATCTCTCCGATCCACGCAAATGTGCACCGGAGAAACTTAAGACTGTGGTTCGTCATCCTATCAAGCGCGCTGAATAGCGTGGAGCGTCATCTCACGCGCTAGGTTTTAAGCCAGCCAACCAGCCGCCTCCTAGGCCGTCCGGTAATTATCTTGACGCGGCCCGTCGCATCTTATAAGTTTGTTTTGCTAAAGCTGGAAAGCCTCTCAACGATGCGCAACTCCAGCTCTTTTTCTATCAAGAGGCTTAAATGAAATACCGGAAGTCGCGGATATCCATCAACGAACAAATAGCACTATTGACAGAATACAGGGGTCTTAAGTGCTCTGATCAAAGCGAACTCGAGCGAGCTTTGGTCGAAGTCGGCCACTACAGGCAAAGTACTCGAGCGTTACTCCTCGTACGCGCCCTCAAGCCGCAGCAGCCACTCCTTACGGTCGAGACCGCCGGCATATCCATTGAGCGACCCGTCGGCGGCAACCACGCGATGGCACGGCACAATGATCGAAATGGGATTACGCGCGACCGCGGCCCCCACGGCACGGGGAGACACAACGG
>URFE01000020.1:0-20647 GCA_900546965.1 uncultured Collinsella sp. | reverse complement strand
CGAGATCCTGAGATGTCTCGTGGGCTCGGAGATGTGTATAAGAGACAGCACGAGGGCGGCCTCGTCGAGACGTCGGATAAAACCGGTATCTGGGCGTGGAAGCATCCGCATGAGGACGGTACGACGACCTACACGCAGCTGCGCGGTGATGTGCGCTTTTACGATGTGGATTTCGGCTATAACCCGGATAAGATCGTTCTGCACGATGTGACGCTGTACGCCGAGCCGGGCCAGAAGGTAGCCTTTGTCGGCGCGACCGGCGCGGGCAAGACCACGATCACCAACCTGATCAACCGCTTCTACGACATCGCCGACGGCAAAATCCGCTACGACGGCATCAACGTCAACAAGATCCGCAAGGCCGACCTGCGCCGCTCGCTGGGCGTCGTGCTGCAGGACGTGAACCTGTTCACCGGTACCGTGATGGATAACATCCGCTACGGCAACCTGGACGCCACCGACGAGGAGTGCATCGCGGCGGCCAAGCTCGCGGGCGCGGACGACTTTATCACCCGTCTGCCCGACGGCTACGACACCATGCTCACCGGCAACGGCGCACAGCTGTCGCAGGGCCAGCGCCAGCTGATTTCGATCGCACGCGCCGCCGTCGCCGATCCGCCGGCGATGATTCTGGACGAGGCCACGAGCTCCATCGACACCCGCACCGAGGCCATCGTGCAGGCGGGCATGGACAAGCTCATGGAGGGCCGCACGACGTTTGTCATCGCGCACCGCCTGTCCACCGTGCGCAACTCCGACGCGATCATCTGCCTGGACCACGGCCGCATCATCGAGCGCGGCAACCACGACGAGCTGATCGCCAAGCGCGGGTATTACTACCAGCTCTATACCGGAGCGTTTGAGCTGGAGTAGTTCGGCTCGCCGAGATGGCCGATTTGCCGCTCATTCGTCGGGCATGACCCTAAGGTCAATGCCCGCCTCTTTCGGGGCAAATCGACTCATCTCAACGACCCAAACACAATGCGCCGCAACGAATAAAGCCTCCGCAGCCACACGAGCTGCGGAGGCTTTTTTCATGCCGGCCGGAAACCGTATCCCACTTTTCGGGCCCAGAATGGGATACCGTTTCCCGCTGGACCTCCTCCGGGAAACGGCATCCCATTTCAAGGGGGTAAACCGGGATGTGGTTTCCCCTAACGGCACCTTTGGGAAGCCGCATCCCACTCTGGACGCACAAAACGGGATGAGCCTTCCCATGGTGATCCAAGACCAGAAGCATGTCCGATAGCGCGGCCAGGTCAAGAACAACAAGGCAAGCGTCACGCCAATTTGGACGAGCGTCTGCTGCAGTTTGAGGCTGCTGGCCCATATGGTAGAGTTAACCACCCATGAATTTCAGCACACTGCGTGCTACCTGTTCTTTTGTCATTTAGGGGAGTGAACTTGTGAATACTTCTGTCGCCAAGAAGGCCGGCCAGGCGGTGCGCCTGCTCATGATAGTGCTCACGGCAGTTCTCATCTTCTTCTTCATCAATGTTATGCTGCTCGTCTCCGATATCCAGGGCACGGCGCGTGTGGTCAACTACGCCGGTCTGGTGCGCGGTACCACGCAGCGAATCGTTAAGCTCGAGGATGCGGGCCAGCCTCAAGATGACCTGCTCAAAGCCGTGGATTCATACATCAACGGTTTGCGTTACGGAAGTGACGACCTCAACCTCGTCCGTCTCGACGACGATGAGTATCAGGCAAAAATGACCGAGCTTGCAAATTATTTTGATGAGCTTTGCACCGAGATCATCCGCGTGCGCGAAGTCGGCTATGAGAACACCGACATCATCTCCATGAGCGAGGAGTTCTTTGGCATTTGCGACGATGCTACGCGACTCGCAGAGGACTACTCTCAGGAGAAGGCGTCGGCGCTCAACTATCTCGAGGGCCTGGTGATCATCGACATCATGGGCTTGGTGACGACCTTTGCGGTCGAACTTATTCGCGCGGTGCGCACTGCCGCGCTCAACCGCGAGCTGCAGAGCAAAGTCTATCTCGACGAAGCCACGGGACTGCCCAACAAGAACAAGTGCGAGGAGATCTTGGGGCAGGAGCGTCCTGTCTCCGCGGAGGCGCCCGTTGCGGTGTGCGTCTTCGACCTTAACAATCTGCATGCGGTCAATAACAGCTTCGGCCACTAGAAGGGCGACGAATACATCCGTTCTTTTGCCCAGCAGCTGGGGCGCGTGGCGTCGGAGACCTGCTTTGTGGGCCGCGACGGCGGCGATGAGTTTATCGCGGTGCTGTGGGATGCCGACCGAGCCGCTGTGGAATCCTGTCTCGCTCGGATTCGCGCGAACGTGAACGAGTATTCCGGGGCTCACCCCGACATGCCTATCAGCTATGCGGTGGGCTACGCGCTTTCCAGTGATTTTGATGAACCGCCTACGATGCGTGAGCTCTTTTCTCAGGCCGACAAAAACATGTACATCGACAAGAACCGCGTAAAGACAGCCGAGGCAGCCGAGCCGCAACGCGAGGACCGCTAAACCCGTAGCAAAGGGTAGCTAATTTGGGACGGGACTCTTTTGGCTACTTGAGGAGTTGGGCCATGGCGTTGACGAATTTTTGTACTTGGAGGGTGGGCTCGAGCGGGTAGTGCAGAAAGACTGGCACCTCGCGACCGCATAGGAACGGCACGCCCACAAAGGCCGGGTGCACCCCCGACCACGCGCCGCAGGTGAGCACCGCGTCGCCCTTTTCCTCCGCCTCGTTAAAGAGCGCAAAGTCAAAGCTGTCCACGTCGATCACGTCTACGCCGCCGTCGGCCAACAGATCGATACGCAGACTGTCCATAGCGTCGTTGCCGTGACGGAGCACGCGCAGGCGCATGCCCTCCAGGTCGGCAACCGTAATGCGTGTCTTGCGCGCCAGCGGGCTCGTGCGTGGCACGTCGATATAAAACGGCACGTTAACGATGCGGAGCTTTTGGCAGGCGTCACCCCAGCGCGGGGTCGAAAAACTCGACTGCACCACATCCACCTCGCGACCGAGGCTGCGCATGACGGATTCGCGTTCGTCGTAGAGGTCGCTTACCGGCACGATCTCAAATCGAAGCGACGGTTCCAGATCGTGGATGCTCGACCACATCGACAGCGTTTGGCGCCCCGGGCACATCATCGACACACCCAGACGCACGGCACCGCCATCGCCCGCCGCGCGTCGGGCGCGGCGCAGCGCGTCCTCGGACTGCCGCATGATCGAGCGCGCGTCGTCCACCAGCAGAGCGCCCGCCGGCGTCACCTTAACACCCGAATGCGAGCGCTCGAACAACGTGATACCAAACTCGGCCTCAAATCCCGACACCTGTTTGACGAGCGCCGGGGTCGACACGCGCAATTTTGCCGCCGCCCGTGAGAAGCTTCCCAGCTCCGCGGCGGCCGATATGGCCTCGAGTCGTCGATCGTACACGTCAATCTCCCGTTTTCGCGCCTGTGAACGCATGGCGCCACAGGGGGTCGTTTTGGCAGGTCACGCGCTCAATTGAGAAAAAACTGCATCGCACAGTGTAAACCTATGGTTAACGCCATTCTAACAAATATGCAATTCACCTGCGCAAATGCAAAGCATACGATAACCAGCGAAAACCACGTGGGTCGGTTAATGGGAGCGACCCACCGGGAGGCACAAGAAGGGAAGTTCCTATGAGCAACTGGCTTAAGCTCGAGGGCGATGTCTGCGCCGTGACTGGCGCGCTCGGCGGTATGGGCGTCGAGATTTGCCGCGAGTTCGCCCGCAACGGCGCCAACGTCGTCCTGCTCGACCTGGACGAGGAAAAGGTCAAGGCCGCAGCCGCCGACCTCGCCGCCGAGTTTGGCATCCACGCCGAGGGTTACAAGATGAACGCCACCGACGAGGCCGAGGTTCAGGCCGCCGTCGACGCCACCATCGCCGACTTCGGCCGCGTCGACGTCCTCGTCAACACCGCCGGCATCCTGCGCTTCGCCGCCATGGAGGACCTGCCGCTGAGCGACTGGGAGCAGGTGCTCAACGTCAACCTCACCGGTTACTTCATCACCTCGCAGCGCTTTGGTCGCGAGATGATCAAGGCCGGCCAGGGTCGCCTGGTGCACATCTCGACCGTTGCCAGCCACTCCCCCGAGACGTTCTCGGGCGTGTACAGCTCCACCAAGGCCGGCGTCAACATGATGTCCAAGATGCTCGCCGCCGAGTGGGGCCCCTACGGCGTGCGCTCCAACTGCGTCGAGCCCTGCTTCGTCAAGACCCCGATGTCGGCCAATTTCTACGCCGACCCCGAGGTCGAAAAGAGTCGCAGTCGCCTGATCGCCACGCGTCGCATCGGCGAGGTCAGCGATATCGCCAACGCCGTCATGTTCCTGGCGTCCAAGCGCTCGGACTTTACCACCGGCGACGCTATCAAGGTCGACGGCGGCTTCTCCAACATGATGGGCGACCTCACTGCCAAGCCCGGCGGCCGTCGCGCCTATGCCGACAACTACCTTAAGAACAAGGGTGTCGAGCTCTGGTCCGACGAGTCCGGCGTCGCCAAGCCGACTGACCAGTAAACCAACCTGACAGGGAGGCCCCGCGGACACGCCCGCTCCTCCCCCGTATCGATTAGAAAGAGTCCAATGGCTTCCACCAACTCCAACAAGGGTCGCGCCGTCGTGCTTTCCGCCGCGTGCGTCACCATGTTCTTCATCAGCTCCATCGCGCTGTATTCCGTCGTGAGCAAGAACCTGCTCGCCGTCTACCCCGAGTGGTCGAATGCCCTTACCTGGGCCTTCCCGGTCTTTCAGACCATCATGGCCGTGACGGGTATCTTCGCCGGCCGTATCTCCGATAAGATCGGCCCGCGCAACGTCGTGATCGCCGCCGCCGTGTGCTACGGCGTGGGCTGGTTCATGTCCGGCACCGTCACCGAGCCGTGGCAGTTCTACCTGTGGTTCTCGCTCGTCGCCGCCATCGGCAACGGCCTGGGCTACAACCCGGCGCTCACCACCGGCCAAAAGTGGTTCATCGACAAGAAGGGTCTCGCCTCCGGCATCACCCTGGCCGCTTCGACCGCCGGTCCCGCCGTGCTGTCCCCGGTGCTCGCCTCGCTGCTCATCCCGAGCCTGGGCATCTTTGGCGCCCTTAAGACGCTCGGCGTCATCTTCTTTGTGACGATCGCCGCCTCCGCCCTGTTCCTGAAGGCCCCCGAGACCGGCTGGCTGCCCGAGGGCTTCGAGGCCCCCAAGGGCGGCGCGCATGCCGGCACCTTCGGCGACCTCACCCCGGGCGAGATGGTCAAGACCCCGCGTTTCTGGGTCCTCATCGTCACCTTCGCCTTTGCCGCCACCGCGGGCACCCTGCTCGTGGGCAAGGTTGCCTCCATCGCCGCCGTCCAGCTCTTCGCCGACCCCACGAGCGCCGCGGCCGTCGCCCTCGGCGGCGTAGTGGTCTCCGTCAACACCTGCGCCAACCTGGTTGGCCGTCTGTCCTTTGGCCAGATTATCGACAAGCTCGGCGCCTATAAGTCACTGCTCATCAGCCTTGTCGTCACCATCGTCGCGCTCGTCATCATGTCGATGAGCTTTACGCAGAGCATGTTCTTTGTGGCGCTCGCCCTGCTCGGCTTTAGCTTTGGCGCTCTGCTCGTCATCTACCCGCCGCTCACCGGAGGCGCCTTTGGCACCAGCAACATCGGCGTCAACTACGGCATCATGTTTTTGGGCTACGCCGCTTCCACCTGGATCAGCCAGCCCATCACCGCCGTGTTGTATCACGCCGAGGCCGGCAGCGCCGCCTACCAGCAGTCCTTCTACGGCGCCATTGTGATCGCCGCCATCGCCGTCGTGCTCACCGTCTACATGATGGTCTCCGACAGCAAGAAGAAGTCCGCTTAATTCTACCGATGCGGCAAAGGGACAGCCCCTTTGTCGCATTCCACCGCCACCAGTATTAAGGAGTCGAAATGTCTGAGCTCAACCCCGTCCGCATTGCCGTTATCGGCGCCGGCGCCATGGGCCGCAACCACATCCGCTTTGTCACCGAGGAGCCCGAGGCCGAGCTCGTCGCCATCGCCGACGCCTTTGAGGGCGCCCGCGCCACGGCCGAGGCCGCCGGCGTGCCGTTTTACACCGATCCCGCCCAGATGATGGACGAGATCAAGCCCGAGGCCGTCATTATCGCCACCCCCAACGACCTGCACCTGGGCGTTGCCCGCGAGGCTGTGAAGCGCAACATCGTGCCGCTGGTCGAAAAGCCGATTTCCAACGATCTTGAGGATGCCCAGGCCTTCGCCGCCGAGGCCGAGACCGCCGGCGTGCCCGTGCTCGTGGGTCAGCACCGTCGCCACAACCCCTTCGTCAACAAGGCCAAGGAGATTATCGAGTCCGGCGAGCTGGGCAAGCTCACCGTGTCGAGCTTCCACTACATGATCTATAAGAATGACGAGTACTTCGATGTCGAGTGGCGCCGCAAGAAGGGTGCCGGCCCGATCCTGGTCAACCTGGTGCACGACGTCGACCTGCTCCGTTACCTGCTGGGCGAGCCCGTTGCCGTCCAGGGCATGCAGTCCAGCGCCGCCCGCGGTTTTGAGACCGAGGACTCCGCCGTGGTCAACGTCCGTTTTGCCGATGGCGCGCTCGCAAGCATGACCATCTCCGACGCCACCGCCAGCCCCTGGAACTGGGAGGCAACCGCTCGCGAGGATCCGCAGTACCGCCCCTTCGACGCCGACGCCTACTTTATCGGCGGAACCCTGGGCGCCCTGTCGCTGCCCCGCCTGCACCAGTTCTCCTACGACGGCGCCTCTAACTGGCACAAGCCGCTGCAGATGGAGATTCCGGCTGTCGACCCGGCACTGCCGCACAAGATGCAGCTCAAGCACTTTGTGAAGGTTGTCCGCCGCGAGGTCGAGCCCGTCGTGACCCCCGCCGATAACGTCAAGACGCTCACGCTGCTTAACGCTATCAAGGAGGCCGCCGAGACCGGCCAGCTCGTCGAGCTGTAATGCCTTAAGAGCGACCGCGGCAGAAACCCCATGCCGAACCCTTCGGTCCGCCACCAACAAGCCCCTCTTCTTTGCCCCGCGAGCAGCCTTCTGCCCGCGGGGCATTTTGCTACCTTGCCGGCGATTTTTCTGGAACGGGGGCTATTTTGCGCCTCAGCCTGATTCGTTCGCCACGAAATGGGCCTATCTACTACGTTTAGCCAATCACCCTCAAACATACCATATTTCCTAAAATCAAAAGCGCAGGTAGACGGCTTGCGTATTTTCTGAAAACCGGGGGATGGTCGACCCATACGGTTCAAACGTAGTAGATAGGTCGTTTTCGTGGCGAGGGCCCAAAACAGTCTTTTGAAACGGGTGGTATCCTTGGTAGCCCTGTGCTGCAAACGCACCTTAAACGCAAGGAGTCCCATGGATCTTATCGCCCAGCTCGCCCGCGAGCTCAACCTTAAGGCCGCCAACATCGAGGCGGCCGTCAAGCTCATCGACGAGGGCAACACCATCCCCTTTATTTCGCGCTACCGCAAGGAAGCAACGGGCGGTATGGACGACGTCGCCCTGCGCGCGCTCGACGAGCGCCTGTCCTACCTGCGCAATCTTGAGCAGCGTAAAGAGGACGTCATCCTGCTCATCGACGCCCAGGGCAAACTCACGCCCGAACTCGAGCAGCAGATTCGCGAGGCCACGCAGCTCCAGCGTGTCGAGGACCTCTACAAGCCCTACCGCAAAAAGCGCATGACTCGCGCGCAGAAGGCCCGCGAGGCCGGCCTGGAGCCGCTCGCCAACATGATCATCATGCAGGCCTCAGCCAAGGGCAGCGCACTCGACGCCGCCGCGGCATACGTCAACGAGGAGGCCGGCTTCGACACGCCCGAGAAGGCGCTCGCCGGCGCCGCCGACATCGTGGCCGAGACGGTAGCCGAGGACCCCGAAAACGTCGCCGACCTGCGCGCCTTTACGCAAAACACCGCCGACATCGTCGTCGAGGCCACCGACCCCGCCGAGAAGACCCCCTACGAGCCCTACTACAACTTTGACGAGCCGCTGCGCCGTATACCCAACCACCGCGTGCTGGCTATCGACCGCGGTGAGCGCGAGGGCAAACTCCGCGTGCACGTGAACGTCGACGGTGCTGTCGCCACGGCGCGCCTCGGCAGCCGTTGGCCCCGACGCCAGGGCGTGTTTGCTCCCATCTTCGATGCCGCCATCGCCGACGGTTACAAGCGCCTCATGGCCCCCTCGCTGGAGCGCGAAGCCCGTGCCAAGCTCACCGTCCGCGCCCAGACCGAGGCCATTAACGTCTTTGCCAAGAATCTCGAAGGCCTGCTCTCAGCACGCCCCGTGCGCGGCGCCCGCGTGCTCGCGCTCGACCCGGGCTACCGCACCGGCTGCAAGGTCGCCGTCATGGACGAGACCGGAAAGCTACTCGACCACGGCGTGGTCTACCCCACCAAGCCGCGCCACGACGTCGACGGCACCAAGCGCGAGCTCGCCCGCCTCGTCAAAAAGGACGGCGTCAACACCATCGTCATCGGCAACGGCACCGCCAGCCGCGAGACCGAGGAAGTCGTCTCGGAGTTCATTGCCGAGCAGGCACCCAGCCTTCGCTACACCATCGTCAACGAGGCCGGCGCGTCGGTGTACTCCGCCTCCGAGCTCGCGAGCCAGGAATACCCCGACCTGGACGTCACCGTGCGTGGCGCCATGAGCCTGGGCCGCCGCCTGCAGGATCCGTTGGCAGAGCTCGTTAAGATTCCGCCTCAGTCCATCGGCGTGGGTCAGTACCAGCACGACCTTGACCAGGCCGAGCTTTCGTGCACCCTGGGCCACGTGGTGGAAGACGTCGTCAACCGTGTGGGCGTCGACGTCAACACCGCGAGCGCGAGCCTGCTGGGATACGTATCGGGCATCACGCCGAGCGTGGCCAAAAACATCGTGGCCTACCGCGAGGAAAACGGCGCCTTTACCGATCGCCGCCAGCTTAAGAAGGTCCCCAAGCTGGGGCCCAAGGCATATCTCAACGCCGCGGGCTTCCTGCGCATCAGCGGCGGTAAGAACCCGCTCGACGCGACGAGCGTCCACCCCGAGAGCTACGAGGTAGCCACGGCCGTCCTTGAGCGCGCAGGCGTGGCGGCAAGCGAGCTTAGCCGCGGCGGCGTACCCGACATCGAGCGCCGTCTGGGCAGCATCTCGACGCTGGCAAGCGACCTGGACTGCGGCACCCTCACGCTCATCGACATCGTCAACGAGCTCAAGAAGCCCGGCCGCGACCCGCGCGACGACGCGCCCGAGGTGGTCTTTAGCCGCTCGGCACTTTCCATCGACGACCTGGAACCCGGCATGGAGCTCAAGGGCACGGTGCGCAACGTCGTCGACTTTGGCGCCTTCGTCGACGTGGGAGTGCACCAGGACGGCCTCGTACATATCTCTAAGCTGGCCAACCGCTTTGTCAAGCACCCCAGCGACGTCGTGCGCGTCGGTGACACGGTCAAGGTGTGGGTCGAAAAGGTCGATCGCGACCGCAAGAAGATCTCGCTCACCATGGTGCAGGGCAAGTAAACCGCCAAAGCAAAGGTACCCCCTGTAGCGATGTGCAAAATCGCGAGTATTCTGCAAATTCCACCGTTCCGGATGCCCCTCAGAGACGAAAAAGCAAAAAACAGCCCCCGTTTTAGCGTCGTCAGAGCCAAAACGGGGGCCGTTCCATGCTTCGGTTAACTGATAAAGACCTTTAACTTGCTGAATACTCTCAATTTTGCACGGCGCAGGCGGGGGTACCTTTGCCCACGGCAGGATATGGAAGCCAATCGCCAACTTGCTGGCAAGCTCGTGCCGGCAGCCCCGGCCTTTCCTTTGCCTAGCGCGACCCTCGCGGAGCGCGTGAGCGATAGGGAAAGGAAAGGCCGGGGCGAACAGCCCACGGTACAGTCGGTGTTCGCGCTACGGCAGGATATGGAAACCGAGCGCCGCGATATCCTTGGCAAAACCGCGCACGGTATCGAGCGAGACCTCGTACGGGTCGCGACCAATGTTCTTGCGCTTGGCCAGGATGCTGTTGGGCACCGTAATGATCTGGCAACCGCAGGCCTCGGCCTGGTAAATGTTGATGAGCTCGCGCGTGGACGCCCACAGGACCTCGCAGTTGGGCTTTGCGGCGGCCTTCTTGACCGACTCCGTCATAAACGGAATGGGGTCGACGCCGGTATCGGCGATGCGGCCGGCAAAGAGCGAGATGATGGACGGCGTCTCGGCGTCGACGGCCTCGACCATCTCATCGACCTGCGTAGGCGTAAAGATAGTAGTGACGTTGACCTTGATGCCGTCGGCGGAAAGCTTGCGGACCAGCTCGGCGGTGGACTCGCCCTTGGTGGTCACGCACGGAATCTTGACGTAGACGTTCTCGGCCCAGGTAGCGATCTCGCGCGCCTCGACCTCCATGGTCTCGACGTCATCGGCAAAGACCTCAAACGAGACGGACACATCGGTGATGTGGGTCAGGACCTCCTTGGCAAACGCGCGGTAATCCGTCACGCCGCCCTTCTTCATAAGGGACGGGTTGGTCGTGAAACCCTGAACGTTGCCGTTCTCGTACATGTCGAGCATGCCCTCGAGGTTTGCACCGTCAGCGAACACCTTGATTGCCATCTGCCTGATTCCTTTCGCTTGCACATGGGCGTTAAACTGCTAAACACTTTACCTACGTTTATCAAGGCGTGAGCTGCGGTTTTTTATCTTCTCGGCGAACGGTATAAACACCTCAGTGTTTGGATTGATAAATCGATTGAGCATGCAAAAGCGAAGAGTCGCAGTTTGAGCAAACGTCAGAACGCGGGATTCATTAGATGAGGCCGAAATGCTGCATCGCTGTGACGGTGCCGTCGTGTGCGACATCGTCGGTCACGTAGTCGGCGACCGCCTTGACCTCAGGCATGGCGTTGCCCATGGCGACAGCCGTCTCGACCGCAGCGAGCATGCCCAGGTCGTTGCCGGAATCACCAAAGCCAAAGGTGCGCGCGTTGCCGGTGCGACCCAGGTATTCCAGCGCTCGCGCCACGCCCACGCCCTTGTCGATGCCCTTGGGGCTCAGCTCGCGATTCTGGCCACCGGTGTTGCACAGCTCAAACTCGCGATCGATAAAGCCATCATCGTTGGCTACGCGAGCCAAACTGGGCACATTGAGGCATACCTTGCCCACGCGCAGACTGCCGTCGACGCGCATTTCCTCGGCGCTGTGCACCACAGAAGTGCCGATCAGAGACGACTGCTCAACGCCCGCGGGTTCCAAGGCAAAAGTAGCCACGTTGGTCTCGAAAAAGGCCTCAATCCCTGCCGCGGCCATACGGCGTGCAAGCTCCTCGACAATGTCCTCGTCAAAGCAGTCCTCGTGTACCACGCGGCCCTCGACCTCGAGTGTCGCTCCCGCCATGGCAACGACACCCGCAGGCTCCAAAGCACGCAGGCCATCAGCAATCAGCCACAAGGGACGACCCGTGCAGATAAACGCCTTGTGCCCTGCGTCGCGCAGACGATGAAACGCCTCGATCACCGCCTGCGAGGGGCGAACCGCCGAAAAGTCCTTGTCGGTCATGTTGTCGGGATCGAACGACGTCAGCGTGCCGTCCACGTCAAAAAAGAGCACGGCAGAATCGGGGCACGCATCAATCATATGGGTTCCTTTCGGGGGCGAGAGTAAACGAAGCATCCATCATATAATGGAGCGACGCAACCAGAGAGGTCACCCATGGAATTTTACGCAAGCTGCCCCGAGGGCTTTGAGTCCGCACTCGCCGATGAGCTTAAACGCCTCGGGCTTTCGCATGTTCGCCGGCTGAAGAGCCGCGCCACGTTTGAGGGCGAGCTCGAAGAAGGCTACCGCGCCTGTCTGTGGTCGCGCCTGGCGAGCCGCGTGTTTGCGGTGCTCGGACGCTTTGAGGCGCAGGACGCCGACGAGCTGTACGATAGCGTTTACGACATCGCCTGGGAGAACATCGTCCGCCCCGGCGCCACCATTGCCATCACCGCCCGCGGCGTGACCGAGCAGCTGCGCAACACGCGTTTCTCGGCCCTGCGCGCCAAAGACGCGCTGTGCGACCGCCTGACCGAGACCACGGGCCGTCGCGCCGATGTCGACGCCGCCGACCCCGATGTTCACCTGCTGCTTTCGCTGCGCCAGCGCCGCGCGAGCATAAGCCTAGACCTTTCGGGCGACCCGCTGTTCAAACGCCTGCCGCCCGCAGCGACCCGCGCCGGCGAGGGCGCGCACGTGCTGCGCCCCGACTACGCCGCCCTGGTGCTGGCGCAGGTCGGCTGGACCGCGCTATGCGAGCGCGAGCTGACGGCCGACGATTACGAAAATGAAGCCCTTCCCACGCTGATCGATGCCTCGTGCGCCGGCGGCGGTCTGCTGCTGGAGGCCGTGAACATTCTGACCGACCGCGCCCCGGGCGCCGCACGCGAGCGCTGGGGCTTTGAGGGCTGGCAGCCGCACGACGCCGCTCTGTGGGAGCAGCTGCTTGCCGAGGCGCGCGAGCGCGAGGCGGCAGCGCGCGAACGCCAGGCGCGCATCGTGGCCGCAGACATCGACCCCGCCGCTCGCAAGACCGCCGAGCGCATGGTCAAGAGCGCTGGCTACAAGCGTTTTGTCGACTTTTGCGCCGCCAAGCCCGCCACCGTGCTGGACCATGCGGGCGCCGTCGCCGGTGCCGCCGTGGTCGCAGACACCACCGAGACCCCGCTTTCGCTCATGCACGACGCCATGACGCTGGTCGGCGAGCTGCGCCGCGCGCCCGAGCTTTCCGCGGCGCCGGTCGCTGCGCTCACCCGCGATGGCCTTATGGCCCGCGCGCTCCATGCCGAGCCCGCGCGCTCCATCGCCGTCATGCCCAATAACGAGGAGGCGGCTCTTGAGGTTTGGCACTCGCTCGACCACGCCGCCGCGGCATTCGAGGCTGCGACCAGCATAAACGCCGAGGAACAGTCCACGGACGTCGAAGACGAAGCCGCCGCTTCCTCCATGCCCGAACCTGCCGCCACGCTCGACTTGGGCGACGGCAAGCCGCTGCCCGTGCTCATCCCCGGGTCCGAGCAGTTCGCCAACCGCCTGCGCAAGAACGCGCGCCTGCGCCGCAAGTGGGCCAAGCGCGAGGGCGTAAGCTGCTACCGCGTCTACGATGCCGACCTGCCCGACTACTCCGCTGCCATCGACCTGTACGAGGGTTGCCCGCAGACGCCGGGCCGCTGGCTCGTCATCGCCGAATACGCCGCGCCCAAGACCATCGACCCCGCGCTAGCCCAGGCCCGCATGCTCGACATTCTGGCCATCGCGCCGCGCATCCTTGATGTTCCGGCCGAGCATGTGCACGCCAAGGCCCGCATGCGTTCGCGCGGCGGCTCGCAGTACGGCAAGCAGGGCGCCGGCAAGGGCGGCTCGGGCGAGCGCGCCAATATCGCACGCCGTCGTCTGCCACTCATCGAAGAGGGCGGCCTTACCTTTGCCGTCAACTTTGACGACTATCTGGATGTGGGCATCTTCCTGGATCACCGCGTCACCCGCAACCTAGTGCGCGAGCACGCCAAGCAGGCGCGCCGCTTCCTCAACCTGTTTGCCTACACTGGCACTGCCACCTGCTACGCGGCCGATGGCGGCGTCGAGGAGACCGTGACGGTCGACCTTTCCAACACCTACCTGGACTGGGCCGAGCGCAATATGCGCCAGAACGGCTTTGTTGGTCCGCAGCATCATTTTGTGCGCGACGACGTGCTCGCCTGGATTCGCGACCAGCGCCAGACGCGCAACCGCTGGGACCTGATCTTTGTCGACCCGCCCACGTTCTCGAACTCGTCCAAGATGGGCCGCCGCACCTGGGATGTCCAGCGCGACCATGTTGAGCTTTTGGCCGGCGTATCGCGCCTGCTCGCACAGGGCGGCCACGCCATCTTTAGCTGCAACCTGCGCGGCTTCCGCCCCGAGACGCGCAAGCTCGCGCGCGCGGGCGTGGTGCTGGAGGACATTACGGCACAGACCATCCCCGAGGACTTCGCGCGCAACCAGAAGGTGCACCACTGCTATATCGTGCGCCGCCTGCCCATCGAGGACGCCATGGCCGAGGTCGGCTTTAGCGCCGAGGAAATTGCCGAGCGCGTCGAGGAGCTGCGTAACCCCGAGGCCCGTAAGCCTCGCGCGGCAGTGCCCGCGCACGTGCAGACCGGCAACGGCAAGTCCAACTTTGCTGGCAAGCCCTCCCCCGCCGGCAAGTCCAAAAAGAAGAAGTTCTACGCCAGCAAGCCCAAGGGCAAATAACAAAGTTGCGGTGGAATAGTTCCTAAAAAGCCTGGTAAAGGCCCAAACAGGAACTATTTCACCGCAACTCATAGTGGGATGGCGAACGCCGTCCTACCCTTGGGTGACCAGGCGATAGCCGATACCCACGTGCGTCTGAATATAGCGCGGATGCGCGGGGTCGGACTCGATCTTCTTACGCAACGTGCCCATAAAGACACGCAGGCTCGCCAGGTCGCTCTTGGTCGCCGTGCCCCAAATCTCGTGCAGGATAAACTGGTGCGTCAGCACCTTGTCGGCGTTGTGCGCTAGCAGGCACAGGAGCTTGTACTCGATCGGCGTCAGATGCAGCTCCTCGCCATCCATCGTGGCGATGCCGGCATCAAAATCGATATGCAGCTCACCGGTATCGAACGAGCCCTCGGAGACAACGCCGCCCGTTTGCGCATACGAAAGGCGCCTGAGCGTCGTGCGAATGCGCGCGAGCAGTTCCTCGACCGAAAACGGCTTGGTCAGGTAGTCGTCGGCGCCGGCATCGAGCGCGCGAATCTTGTCCGCGTCCTCGCTGCGCGCCGAGACCACGATGATCGGCATGCCCGACCATGCGCGCACCGACTCCACCACCTTGACGCCGTCCATATCGGGCAGGCCCAGATCGAGCAGCACAATGCTCGGCGTCTGCGACGAGGCGGCGGCGATAGCGGCATGGGCGGTCTCCACAGCCATATGGCGCAAGCCGTGCGCCTCGAGCGCGGCAACAATAAGATTGCGGACGGCGGGGTCGTCCTCAACGACCAAGATGAGCGGTTTTACGGCAGAGTTCGGCACAGCGCTACTCCTTATCAAACGAAACGTCGGCGGCAGGAAGCTCAATCGTAAAGACCGAGCCGTGCGGGTCCGCCGCGGCAACCTCTATGCTACCGCCATGCGCCAGCGCAATGGAGCGGCAGAGCGAAAGACCCAAGCCAACGCTGCGGTGGCTGTCGGCCAGGCCATGGTTGGCGGTATAGAACGACTCAAAGATGCGCTCGCGGTCCTCGGGCGCAATGCCCGGGCCGTCATCGGCCACCGAGCATGCCACGCGTCCATCGTCGACGCTAATCGAAATCATGATATGCGAGCCTGTGGGCGTATAGGTGATGGCGTTGTTCACCAGATTGACCACCAGCTGCACCATCAGGCGCGCATCGACGTTGACGAGCGCCGGCTCATCGCACGCCACCACCTTAAGGTCGTGCTCGCGCACGGCAGGGTTCACGTGGCGCAGCGCCTCCTCGACGATATCGTCCATGAGCTCGAGCGTGGTCGACAGATGCATGCCGCCGCCCTCGAGCTTGGTGATGGCGAGCAGGTTCTCGACGGTGGCGTTGAGCCATTGCGCATCCGAGCGAATGGACAGGAGCAGGCCGCGGCGCGTTTGGGCGTCGAGCACGGCGGTGCCGGTCGAGCCCTGGTCGAGCAGCACGTCGGCATTGCCCGAAATACTGGTGAGCGGCGTGCGCAGGTCGTGCGAGATGGAGCGCAGCAGGTTGGCGCGCAGCTGTTCGTTTTTGGCAAGCACCGCCGCCTCCTCGCGGGCCTCCATGGCGCGGGCGCGATCGAGCGCCAGCTCGCCTTCGCTCACGATGGCATCGGCAAGTGTCCGCTCCTCATGCGTCAGCACGTCGGGCTCGGCAACGATAGCCAGCACGCCCACCACTGAGGCGGGGTCGCCCGAGCGCGCGAAGCCGTCGCCTGTGCGAACCGTCAGGTAGATGCCATAAAACGCCGAGCCGCCAAACGTGGCGTCGAGCGGCGTTCCCACATAGGCGGACGCCGAGAGCCGCGGCGGCATCTGCGGCGCCAGCTCGTGCACCGGCGCGGCATCGCCCACGGCCGTGTATGTCGCACGCGGCAGCAGGTCATCGCCCTCGGCGTCGGCGCTGTACCACACGACCGGACAGCCCGAAAGACGCGCCAGCTGCGTGGCCATGGCGTGAACGATCTGATGCTGATCGGCGCACCGCTGCAGCATGCGGTTGGTCTCGAGCACCATATGCGTGCGGCGGTCGCTGGCGGCAGCCTGTGCCAAGGCGCGGCGCAGGGCCAACGCAATCGAGCTCGACACAAGCGAGACCACAAACATGATGAAGAACATGCCGGGATAGCCGCGGTCGATAAGCGACAGCGAGTAGCGCGGGTCGACAAACAAGAAGTTGTAGAGCGCCACGGCGGCAGCCGAGCTCAGCAAGCAATACAGGCGACTCCAGGTAAAGAATGCGCACAGCTGAACGGCGAACACATAGACGATCATGATGCTCGGCGCGAGACCCGGATGGTCGAGCAGCGCGCCCACAATCGTCGCCGCGACCAGCAGCCCCACCGACACGCAGATATCGTACAGGGGGCCGCGACGCGTCATCGTAGTGCGCCGCCACCAAAAGCTATCGGCAATATCGCCGTCCGTACGGACGTCCATCAGCGTCCCGCCCCTCTCTCAAAAACAAAAACCACCACAAAGGGGACAGGCACCTTTGTGGTGGTTTCCCCTTGTGGTGGTTCCAAGTGTAAAGCCTTTGCAACCTGCGGACGTTAGACAAACAGCACGTGCGCGAGCAGTGCGCACACGCACGCCGCGACAAGCACCGTCACCACGATCGAAATCACGCGGTCGGCCATGTCCATGTTGGCCCGATTCGTAAAGAACCGATCTTCGGCAGCATCGGCGCGTATCTCACGCACCAGCTCGGTCGCAAGATCGCAACCGTCAAGCACCTTTGCATCCATGGTTTCCTCCCAGGACTCAATCCCCGTCAATACAAGCCCGCCCGTTCGCAGACAAACCTCGAGCTTCGACTACGGCCGCTCGTTGGGAGCCAGGCGCTGCATCTTGTTCACGGCCTTGAACTTGGTGAACAGCGGCACGTACTCAAAGCTCACGTTGGAGTTCTCCAGGCCGTACCAGCGTGCAGGCGTGCCGGCGGCGCGGCGGATGATGTACTTGAGCGTGATGGCCGTACGCTCGCTGGGCTCCACATCGCTTTCGGGCGCCAGAAGCTTACGGATCAGGACGAACTTGAACGTGCCGATGTTACCCGGATCCTTGTAGACCGAGTAGTCATGCGTCTGCGGCGGCAGCTCGCCGGTGGCAGCCAGGTCCTGAACAACCTGACGCAGGTAGGCATTGACGCGCTGGTTGATCTTGTAGCCCAGGTACAGATGCACGCGGAACACGTAGTCGGTGCCGAACGTCTCGACCGAATAGGCAAAGGTGTGCGGTTCGTCCATAGTCTCGACATTCACAAACCACCAGGCGCGGGCGCGCTTGGGATGCTTGTCCAAAATCGAGTAGACGATGTCGCGGTCGATGTAGTCGGTATGGGTGTCCTTGGTCAGGTACACGACGTTGTCGCTCATGCGCTCGTAACGGTCGTCGTCGCGCAGGCGCTTGAGCTGCGGCAGGTAGCTGCGCAGCGGCAGCAGCGTAAACTGGCGCTGCTCGACCGCCGTGCCGTTGTACCAGCACACCATAATGCCCATGATGAGTGCAGCCATGAGGATGGTGAAATAGCCGCCGTGGAAGAACTTGGTGAGCGAGCTCACGAAGAAGAAGCCTTCGAGCAAAAGGAAGAAGGCCGCGAAGATCCACGGAGCAACCTTGAGCTTGCGCTCCTCGTGCAGGTAGAAGAAGAGCAGCAGCGTGGTGCACATCATAGTCAGCGTAATGGCAAGGCCGTAGGCGGCTTCCATATGCGCCGAGTTCTGGAACAGCAGCACCACGATGACGCAGCCGACAAGCATGACGTTGTTGACCATGGGGATGTAGAGCTGGCCCTTGGTCTCGGCAGGGTAGAAGACCTGCATGTGCGGCATAAGGTCCAGGCGGCTGGCCTCGGACACCAGCGAGAATGCGCCGGTGATGAGCGCCTGCGAGGCAATGATGGCCGCGACGGTGGAAAGGCCGACGGCAAACGGGCGCAGGCCCGGGGCGAGCATCTGGTAGAACGGGTTGAGGTCGGCAATGCCCATGAGCTCGGGGTTGGCAGCGTTGTTCATAAGCCAAGCACCCTGGCCCATATAGGAAAGCAGCAGGCAGCACTTAACGAACGGCCAGGTGGCGTAGATGTTGCCGCGGCCGACGTGGCCCATGTCGGAGTAGAGCGCCTCGGCACCGGTGGTGGCGAGGAAGCAGCTGCCCAGAATCATGATGCCCGCGTGGTTGTTGGGGCTTAGCAAAAAGGCGATGCCGCGCACCGGGTTGAGGCACAGCAGCACGGCGGGGTGCTGGAAGACAAAGAACAGACCCGTGCCACCCAGGAACAGAAACCACAGCGTCATGATGGGGCCAAAGGCGTGACCGATCTTGGCCGTACCGATGCGCTGTACCAAGAAGAGCGCGATGATGATGGCGAGCGTAATGGCAACGACGCGGCCCTGGTCATCGCCCAGCACGGCATGGACCGCCGGGATGGTGCGCAGGCCCTCGATGGCCGTGGTAACGGTAACGGCCGGCGTCAGGATGCCGTCGGCGAGCAGCGCGGCACCACCCAGCATGGCGGGGATGATAAGCCACTTGCCGCAGCGCTTGACCAGGCTGTACAGGGCAAAGATGCCGCCCTCACCATGGTTATCGGCGCGCAGCGAGATGAGCACATACTTGATGGTGGTCAGCAGCGTGACCGTCCACACGACAAGGGAGAGCGCGCCAAGCACGAACTCCTCCGTGACGCTTCCGATGCCGCCGTTGCCGGCAACGAGCGCCTTAGTTACATACATAGGGCTGGTGCCGATATCGCCGTACACCACGCCCAGCGTGACGAGCATCGCCGAGATGCTCACAGGAATCGCAGCGTGCGAGGCTGCCTCCTTGGCCTTTTGTTCCATAAGCCGGTTTCCTCCCAACTTTAATGTTCGAAGGGATTATAGGCAATCGGCCCATGTTTTAATGCACTGTTTTCCCAGCTAGATAAAGATTTATACAGTCTTTAGGCTACCGCGGCGATATGGAATGTGACAAAGGGACTGTCCCTTTGTCACATTCGTCATTTTCCAAGCCAGTTTTTGAACCACCATTCCATGGATCGGCTCATCTCGGCCATAAAGGGACTCGTGTGCTTGCGGGTATAGATGTCCACGACGCGCTCCCCCACCTCGCGGGCATGCGGACGGAACATCGCGTCCATCTCAGCCACCTGCGCGTCCATAGTCGCAGCATCGGCGCGGCAGTAGCGCTCCTCGTGCACCAGGTTCACCACGGGGTGCGCGATTGCCGGGCGCTCCTTGCGGGGCGTGCCGACGATGAGCATCGACAGCGGCATGGTATAGGGCGGCAGATCGAGCAACTCGGCAACTTCCTCGGCATTCTCCACGATGTCGCCAATGTAGCAGCTCCCCAGCCCCAGGGCCTCGGCAGCAACCACGGCGTTTTGCGCGGCGATCACGGCATCCTGCGCCGCGATGGCAAAGTCGCCCAAACCCGGTGCACGACGGGGCGCCTTGCCCGTGCGCTCGACGAACTCGGGCTCAAAGCAGCCCACGCGCTCAAACAAATCGATCCACTTGGCATAATCGACCACAAATATAAGTGCCCAGGGCGCCTTGGCGATCATGGGCTGATGGTCGCACAGATCGGCCAGGCGATCGAGCGTGGCCTGCTCGCGAATGCTTACGATGGAATACATCATCATGGCGCCCGCCGACGGCGCGCGACTCGCCGCATGCAAAATTGCCGCCCGCTGCTCGTCGGTCACCGCCACGGGACGGTCGTCGTCATCACGCGCGAAGGCACGCGTAGAGGAACGGTGCTCCAACGTGTCCAGCACCGCATTGCCCGTCGTCTCGACCGGATAGCCGCCCGCGTCCATGCCAGCGTCCACGTCACCCGCACTCGTCATACAAGCCCGTTCGTTCATCGCCTCATCCTCGCCAATTCTTTAAGAAGCCTTTACGTTTCCGTGTAATTCCCGTCCATTATCGCGCAGGTCGCCACTACATTGCGCCACACCGCCGCACGTGCGCGTTAATATGGCTGGTTGTTGTGCGCAGCCACCAATTGCAGCGCATATCTTGGTAACAATCGGGTAAACCCCCGCTTTCGTAGGTTTTAGTTTGTGAGGAGTCTCAGCATGTTCGCTGCCGCCATCTCGCTCGTCGGTCTTGCGGCGACCGTCTACCTTGTCTTGCGCGAGGCCAAGGCCATTCGCGCTCAGTCGGGCACCGTCACCAAGAGCGCCTTCGCCTGGAGCGTCGCCTTTGGCCTGTTCCAGCTCTTTTTGACCGTCTGGGGCGCTATTGGCCTCGTCGCCCAAAACGAGCCGCTCGCCTTTGTGATGCTCATCCTGACCAACGCCATCCTCACCGGCTGCGCTTGGGCCAGCATCTGTCTCTTATACACATCTCCGAGCCCACGAGACATCTCAGGA
>URFE01000019.1:0-20955 GCA_900546965.1 uncultured Collinsella sp. | reverse complement strand
CGAGTGCCGTTAGCGGCGCCCAGCTCAAGGACGTCAGCCTGCGCCTGATGTAGGCGAGTGGCTACATACTGCCCGCAACGAGGGAAGGACGCGTGCCTTCCCTCGTTTTTTATGCGTCGAGGTTGTGAGAGCATAGGGTGACCGGGCGTCGCGGAAAGCGCATCCCGGAATCTGCGTCTGGAATGGGTCGCGCTTTCCCAAAGGGGTCCTCTGGGAAAGCGTGACCCAGAATTCGGCAAAATAATGGGGCACAGTTTCCGGTTGAGCTGTCTAACGGAAACTGTGCCCCAGAATGAGCGCTCAAAACGGGGCAGGCTTTCCGCAACAACTGTCTGGCGGAAAGCCTGCCCCAGTTTCTTATAGCGAGTCTCTCTGGATCAGCTGCATGTGCATCACGGAGGTGGTGGGCTCGGCACCCTTGATCATGTCGAGCGCAATGTTGGCGGCCATGTGGCCTTCTTCGCGCAGGGGCTGGCGGACGGTCGTGAGCGCGGGGACGCAGCGCGTCGCAATCTCGTGATCGTCGAAGCCGACGACAGAAACGTCCGCAGGAACGGATAGGCCTCCCTCGTTGAGTGCAGTGATGACGCCAGCCGCGATACGGTCCGATCCGCAGAGCACGCCATCGAAAGCAATCTCGCGCGCGAGGATCTGGTGCATGGCCTGATAGCCGTCTCCGTTGTTCCAGCCGGTATAGATAACGTTTGCGTCTGGGAGGTCTTCGCCCAAGACGGCACGGTAGCCGCGCAGGCGGTCGACAACAGCGGGGTTGTCTTGCGGTCCCAACACGGCGACGATATCTTTGCGTCCGCGTTCCTTCATGGCGAGTGCCGCAAAGTGTCCGCCCTCTTCGTCGTCAGAGTAGACTGTCGAGAACACATCGCGATAGGGGTGGCCCTCGAGCTGGCCGCACAACACGGTGGGTACGCCCAGCTCGCGCAGCACCTCGAGCAGCTCGCTGCCCTTGTAGGGGGAGACGTCGATCACGGCGTCGAACGAGCGGCGCTCAAAGTGCTCGCGTGCGCGGTTGCGCTCATGCGTAGAAGACGCCTGCAAGATAACGGGCAGATAGGACGACTCCGACAGTTCCTCGGTAATGCCGCTCAAAAACTCGCTATAGGTGGGGTCGCTGAAGAGTTCACTTAGGGGCTCGGTCACGAGCACGGCGATGATTTCCGTGCGCCCGACAGCGAGCGCTCGGCCACGAGCGTTGGGGACAAAATTGACTTCCTTGGCCGCCGCGCGGACGCGCTTTTTGGTTTCCTCGCTAATGCGGGGCGAATCGTTGAGAGCGCGCGATGCCGTGGAGCGCGACACGCCGGCAGCTGCGGCAACCTCGGCAAGCGTAGGTGCGGTGCGAACTGGTTGGGTCATGGCGTCTCCTGGAGAATGCGGTCGATGTTGTCGCTGATACGGGCTGGTGCGGATACAGCTTACTATAGTGCGTCTGAACAGCGTTCATGATATCCGGTGACCGGTGTCGTTTTGCAACCAAGCCGCAATCGAATACGTCTCGTATGGGTGAGATATCAGCGGGCGTGGCGGTTGCCTACGAGCTTAAGAACGATGTCTTGCGCTGAGTTTCGATACTCAGGGTGACATAAGTGTCGCGGTTGTACAACCGGTTGCACCGTTAACCCGACCAAATCGACCGTTCAGCGGACAACCGGTTGCACAGTTTTTTGCATCGCCCGTAAGATAAGGACAACCGGTTGCACAAGAATCACTACGATGACGAAGGAGCATCACCATGGACACCATTAACGATTGGGAAAACCAAGCGCTCACCCATAGGAACCGCCTGGCACCCCATGCGTACTTTATGGGTTACGAGACCGCCGATCTCGCTGCAACGTACAGCCGCGAGCTGTCGCGCGGGTTTGTCCAGCTGTCCGGCTCGTGGCAGTTCCGCCTCTTTGAGGGCCCCGCTGCCGTTTCCAACGAGGAGCTCTCCACGTACGAGCCCGAGTGGGATCACGTGGAGGTTCCGCACCTGTGGCAGGTAGACGGCTATGGCAACCTTGCCTACACCGACGAGGGCTTCCCGTTCCCGGTGGATCAGCCGTTCGTCCCCTCCGACGACCCCACGGGCGTCTACCAGCGCATCGTCAACCTTCCCGCCGTTCCTGCCGGCGCTCGCGAGATCATTCGCTTCGACGGCATCGAGAGCTATGGCGAGCTGTACGTCAACGGTCAGTATATCGGCATGACCAAGGGTTCGCGCCTGTCTGCCGAGTTCGACGTGACCGACGCGCTCGTCGAGGGCGACAACCTGTTTGCGGTCAAGGTCCTGCAGTACAGCGATGGCAGCTATATCGAGGACCAGGATATGTGGTGGGCCTCGGGCATCTTCCGCGATGTGTACCTTATGCAGCGTCCCGCCGCGCACCTGGTCGACTTTAGGTTCCGCACGCACTGCGAGGGCGATACCGCTCTGATCACGCTCGATACGGTGGCCGAGGGCGCAAGCCGCGTCGTGTATACGCTCAGCGATGGCGAGAACGTGGTGGCTACGGGCGAGTGCGTCGACGGCCATGCCGAGTGCAGCGTGACCGATGCCCACTTCTGGAATCCCGAGGACCCCTTCCTTTATGACCTTACGTTTGAGGTCTACGACGGTGACGAGGTCAGCGAGTTCGTTCCGCATCGCCAGGGTCTTGCCGAGGTGACGGTCGAGGGCAATCATATCTACCTCAACGGCACCTACTTTAAGATGCATGGCGTCAACCGCCACGATCACGACGATCACAAGGGCCGCGCCGTGGGCCTCGATCGCATGCGCCGCGACCTGGAGCTCATGAAGCAGCACAACATCAACGCGGTGCGCACGTCCCACTACGCCAACGACCCGCGCTTCTACGAGCTTTGCGACGAGTACGGCATCATGCTGGTCGCCGAGACCGATATGGAGAGCCACGGCTTCGAGAATATCGGCAACATCGCCCTGGTCACCGACGACCCGGCATGGGAGCCGGCCTACGTCGACCGCATTGAGCGCCTGGTGATGCAGGAGCGCAACCACGCCTGCATCATTATGTGGTCGATGGGCAACGAGAGCGGCTATGGCTGCAACATCCGCGCGATGTACGCCAAGGCTCACGAGCTCGATGGTCGTCCGGTCCACTACGAGGAGGACCGCAACGCCGACACCGTCGACGTCATCTCTACCATGTACTCCCGCGTGTCGCAGATGAACGACTTTGGCGAGCATCCGTTCCCCAAGCCGCGCATCAACTGTGAGTATGGCCACTCCATGGGCAACGGTCCCGGAGGCCTGTCCGAGTACCAGGAGGTCTTCGATCGTTGGGATTGCATCCAGGGCCAGTTCATTTGGGAATGGTGCGACCACGGTTTGGCTGCTGTGACCGAGGATGGCGTTGCCTACGATATGTATGGTGGCGACAACGGCGATTACCCCAACAACAGCAACTTCTGCATCGATGGCATGGTGTTCCCCTGGCAGCAGCCGAGCCCGGGCCTCACTGAGTATGGCCAGGTCATCTGCCCGGTTCGCATGGCTTACGATGCCGAGGCGGGCGAGCTGACCGTCACCAACAAGCGTTGGTTTACCACCCTTGAGGATGTCTGCCTGTCGGCGGAGACCCTGGTGGACGGCGACGTGGTCTGCCGCAAGACGCTCGTGCCAGGTGTGGTTGCCCCCGGTGAGTCCGTCCAGCTTCCGCTAGTGATTCACGAGGCCGCGGTAGGCGAGACCCTGCTGACCGTGCGCGCCTACACCATGGCCGCTCACGTCTGGTGCGAGCCGATGTTCCAACTGGGCGCAAGCCAGTTTGCCATCGCAAACCATCCGGCGCCGGCCATCGTGGCCCCCGCTCGTCCTGAGCTTACGGTCGAAGAGAGCGAGCAGGAGATCCGCATTCACTCCCTCAACGGCGAGCTGACCTTCAGCAAAGTCAACGGTACCGTGAGCGAGTGGAAGGCATCCGGCCGCGACGTCATGGCCTCTGGTCCCCAGGTTGGTTTTTGGCATCCGCTCGTCGACAACCACGCCCAGGAGTACGACTCCCTGTGGAAGGACAACTTCATTAATGTAATGCAGACGTCCACCCGCAAGGTTTCTTGGAAGCAGGACGGCAATGCGGTCGTCGTTACCGTGAGCCAACGTATTGCTCCTCCCGTCCGCGCGTTCGGCATGCGCGTCGAGCTTGTCTACACCGTGCTTCCGAGCGGTCGCGTCGACCTCAAGGTTTCCGGCGAGCCCTACGGCGACTATTCGGACATTATCCCGCGCATCGGCATCTCCTTTGAGGTTCCCGGTTGCGATCGTGCCGTCGAGTGGTATGGCCACGGCCCGGGCGAGAACTATCCGGACTCGCTGCGCGCCAACCCGGTCGGTCATTACCGCACTACGGTCGACGACATGTTCACGCCCTACGTTATGCCTCAGGACTGTGCCAACCGCGAGGGTACCCGCTGGGTTGCCCTGCGCTCGAGCCACGGTGACGGCGTGCTGGTGACTCGTCCGGCCGACGCCGCTTCCAACCCGTTCTCGTTCTCGGCATGGCCCTATAGCTGCGAGGCTATCGATAACGCCAAGCACGTCTACGACCTTGTCAAGGGCGACACGGTTACGGTCAACATCAACGACCAGTTGCTCGGCCTTGGCTCGAACTCTTGGGGTTCCGAGGTGCTCGATTCCTATCGCACCCGTTTTGAGAGCTTCAGCTTTGAGGTGTCCCTGCGACCGCTGACGTCTGCCGATCTGGCTCAGGCGCTGGCACCCATTAAGGAGGCATAAGTCATGCATGTCTTTAACTCGCGCGCCGATTTCGACGCTCAGATGAAGTCCGTCAAGAAGTGGATGCGTACCGGACAGGCGCTCGATGGTGTTGCCGACCTGCAGCACGACGTGGCTTACTCCATCGGCGACTCGTTGGTGTATTGGTGGGTGAACGCCCACGAGGCCGCTACCGCCGATCTGGTCGGTCGCCGTCGCTATCATGCCGTGCTCGCCCCGCTCGACGGCGACCTGACTGTCGAGGTGGCTTCTAAGGCCGATCTTACCTGTACGCGCGCCTACAGCGATATCGACGATCGTGAGCGCTTTGAGGGAGCGGGGGAGACCGTGACGATTCCTGCCGGCGGCGTTGCCGTCGTCGAGATCGACGAGGCCTACCGTGTCGTGGCTGATGCCGCGGATCCCCGCGTCGTGGTACTGCACGTGACGGTTGAAGGATATTCCTTCCCCAACAAGTAGTATTCGTCCGCCTGGACGTTTGCTTCGCGCCGTTAAGGGGGATGGCTTTGTTGACTCCCTTTTCCCCATTCCCCTTAGCAGGTGCACCGTCCGTGTTTGCACTTGCAGCTCGGACGGGTTTAGATGACATTTAATAGATGATTGGGAGGGCTTATGAGCTCTGAAAAACGAGGAACGATTGGTTCGTTCGCTCTGCTGGGCATGACGGTCGCCGCCGTGTTCGGTATCAAGAACATCATCAACAACAACGCGGCCATCGGCTTGGCAGCTGCGCCGTCGTTCTTCTTTGCCACGCTTTTGTACTTTGTCCCCTATACCCTGGTTACCGCCGAGTTCGTCGGCCTCAACAAGGACTCCGAGTCTGGCGTGTACGCATGGGTTAAGACCTCGATGGGTGGTCGCTGGGCGTTCCTGACGGCATTTAGCTACTGGTTCGTTAACCTGTTCTTCTTTGCGTCCGTCCTGCCCAACGTCATCATCTACGCGAGCTACGTGTTCTTTGGTGCCACCGCCGAGCTTTCGCAGCTGTGGATCACCATTATCGAGATCGTCGTCTTTGCTATCGCCACGTGGGTTTCGACCAAGGGCGCTAAGTGGATCGGCTCCATTTCCTCCTTCGGTTCGACCGCGGCTCTCGGCCTGACCGCCGTGTTCATCCTGCTGTCCCTGGCTGCTGCCTTTGGCGGCGTTGAGTTCGCTACGGCTCCTACTCCCGCTAACATGGCTCCCGACATGAGCAACTTCGCAACTGCGTGGGGCTTCTTCGGTACGCTTGCCTGGATCATCCAGGGCGTTGGCGGCGCTGAGTCCGTCGGCGTGTTCCTCAACGACCTCAAGGGCGGCGTCAAGGCCTTCGTGCGCACTGTCGTTATCGCCGGCCTGACCATCGGCCTTCTGTATGCAGGCGCTTCGCTGCTGGTTAACCTGTTCATCCCCGAGGGCAGCGTTGCCATCTCCACCGGCATCTTCGACGTATTCGGCGCTGTCTTTGCCCACTTTGGCATTCCCATGGAAGTGTCCACGCGCGTCATCGGCCTGATCCTTCTCGCTGCCACGCTGGGCTCCCTCATGATGTGGACCTCCGCTCCCATCAAGGTGTTCTTCACCGAGATCCCCAAGGGCGTCTTTGGTAGCAAGATCGTCGAGCTTAACGAGCATGGCATTCCCGCCCGCGCCGCTTGGCTGCAGTTCGCTATCGTCGTCCCCATCCTGATCATCCCGGCCCTGGGCTCCGGTAATCTCGACGACCTGCTCATGATCGTCACCAACATGACGGCTGCCACCGCTCTGCTCCCGCCGCTGCTGATCCTGCTTGCCTACTTTATGTTACGCAAGAACTTCGACGCTGCTCCCCGTGGCTTTCGCATGGGTTCGCGCACCTTTGGCCTGGTCATTGCTGCATTCCTGCTTGTGGTCTTCTGCTTCGTGCTTATCTGCGGCACCATTCCGCTCGATCAGCCGCTGTGGCTGACGCTGGTCTACAACGTTGGCGGTGTGGTTGTCTTCCTGGGCCTTGCCGTGATGTGGTACAACCGCTACATCAACCGCCTGCGCGAGACCGATCCCGAGGCTGCCGAGAGCGAGCTGCGTCCGTCTGTCCTTGACATGATGGAGTAGAAGCTGGGATTAATCTACGGCTGTGGAATAAATCGATTCCCCTTCCTAAGGAGGGGCCTTACGAGGCCCCTCCTTTTGTGTTTTGGAGCATGGATTTTGGGCCCTGTGGACAAAAATGCCAAATATGAGTACTGTTGCAAAATAAGTGCCATATCTATCGGCCGGTTTTGAGCAAAAATGGACTCAAAATCAATTTATCTAACCCCCTTTAAAGGGCGTTTGACGGCTTTCAACCTCTTCGAATCGCTCAAAGTAGGCAATTTGCTCTCGATTTTGCTGCTACTAAATTGGTGACAGTACTCATATTTGCCACTTTTTGACCACGGGGTATCCAGAGGGGCTCTCGACAAGCATCTAACGCTACAATAACTACCACGTGGCTGGGTTTGCCGGCCGAATGTGCGATGTCGTGGGAGGGGACATGGTCGAGTTTACAAAGACGATTAAAGATCCGTTGGGATTACATGCCCGCCCGGTTGCGCTGCTCTATGACATCATTGCCAAGCATCGTAGCGACGTGTCAGTCAGCATCGGTGATCGCCACACGGACGGCCGCGATGTCATGGGACTCATGGCTCTCTACGGCGAGTGCGGCGAGGACATCATCTTCCGCGTTTCGGGCGTAGATGAGGCCTCCTGTGTCACATCGATCAGAAATCTCTCGCTTTAAGCATGACAGGGCGTGGTGAAGGATGGTCCTTTGCCGCGCCCTTTTGTTTCGTATAGGAAACTTTTTCGAAATCTGAATGGGGACCCTTTCCAAAAAGTTAACCACGTGTTAGTTTACTAAAGCGAACATAGGCGTGGTTAACTTTTACCGCGTCGATGTTGAGGACGAACTGACGTTAGGAGCCACTCATGTCTTGCGGACCGCAGATGCCGGCAATGCCGCTTTCGATGGTAAAAGCGGGCGAAACCGTGCGCGTGTCTCGTGTAAAGGGCAATGAGGATATGAAGCACCACCTCAAGGACCTCGGCTTTGTCGAGGGCAGCGAAATCCACGTGGTGAGCTCGAGTGGCGCCAATATCATCGTCACTGTGCTGGGCGCACGCTTTGGTATCGATTCCAAGGTTGCCATGCACATCATGACCGTCAGTTAGTCCGCAGCATTTAAAAAAACCGAAAGGGGGACAAGTAAATGAAGACGTTGGGTGACGTTAAGGTGGGCGAGAGCTCCACCATCGTCAAGCTTCACGGTGAGGGTGCGCTTCGCCGCCACCTTATGGACCTGGGGCTCATCAAGGGCACTTCGTTCAAGGTCGTAAAGGTTGCACCGCTCGGTGATCCGGTCGAGATCAACGTGCGCGGCTACGAGCTTTCCATCCGCAAGGAGGAGGCCGCCGTCGTCGAGGTCCAGTAAGGGCTCGTGGCGCATATTTCTGCAGATAAAGTTAGGTTTTTCTAACTTAATGCAGCATCTTTGAAGCACATTATCCAGCCTGCGCGGAGAAAGCAGCGCGGGCACACAAGGAAGAAGGATTGAATGGCGGATTCTCAGATCCATGTCGCGCTGGCGGGTAACCCCAACTGCGGCAAGACCACGCTTTTCAACCTGATCACCGGCGCCAACGGCTACGTTGGCAACTGGCCCGGCGTCACGGTTGAGAAAAAGGAGGCCAAGCTCCTAAGCGACAAGAACGTTACCATCACGGACCTCCCCGGCATCTACTCGCTTTCCCCCTACAGCCCCGAGGAGCAGTGCTCGCGCGACTACCTCATGAGCGGCGAGCCCGATGTCGTCGTCCAGGTGGTCGATGCCACCAACCTCGAGCGCAACCTGTACCTGGCGCTTCAGGTTATCGAGACCGGCCTGCCCGTGGTCGTCGCCCTCAACATGGCCGACTTGGTCGAGAAGAACGGCGATAAGATCGACACGGACAAGCTCTCCAAGAAGCTCGGCTGCCCGGTCATGATGATCTCGGCTCTTAAGAACAAGGGCATCACGGAGCTGTTCGAGCAGGTCAAGAAGTCCGCTGCTTCCAAGGGCCAGGTGCCGGAGCACAAGTTCGACTCCTCCATCGAGGACGTTCTGACGCATATCGAGAACAACCTGCCGGCGAGCGTTCCCGCCAACAAGCGCCGCTACTACGCTGTCAAGCTGTTCGAGCGTGATGCAGACGCCTGCAAGCTCATCAACCTCACTAAGGAGAAGGCTGCTCGCGTGGAGGAGCTGGTCGCCCAGTGCGAGCAGGACTGCGACGACGATGCCGAGTCCATCATCACCGGTGAGCGCTATGGCGTCATCGCGCACATCATCGATGAGTGCATGACCAAGGCTCCGGCCAAGATGAGCACCTCCGAGAAGATCGACCGCGTGGTTACCAACCGTATCCTGGGCCTGCCGATCTTTGTGGTCATCATGTTCTGCGTGTACTACATCGCCGTTTCTACCTTGGGCGGCACGGTGACCGACTTCACCAACGACCAGCTCTTCGGCACCGACGGCTGGTATGTGCTCGGCCAGGGTCGCGACGCCTACGACGCAGCTGTCGAGGCTGCGGGCGACAATGCCGACTCGGTCGACCCGGCGCAGTACGGCCCCTATGTCCCGGGTATCACCACCGTGGTGCACGACGCCCTTGTGGCGGGTGGCACCGAGGACGGCGGCCTGGTCGATTCGCTGGTCTGCGACGGTATCGTTGGTGGTCTGGGCGCCATCTTCGGCTTCGTCCCGCAGATGTTCCTGCTGTTCGTGATGCTGTCTTTCCTGGAGGACTGCGGCTATATGGCCCGCGTCGCCTTCATCATGGACCGCGTGTTCCGCCGGTTTGGCCTGTCCGGTAAGTCCTTCATCCCCATGCTCGTGTCCTCGGGCTGCGGCGTCCCCGGCGTCATGGCCACCAAGACCATCGAGAACGAGAAGGACCGCCGCATGACGGTCATGACCACCACGTTCATTCCCTGTGGCGCCAAGCTGCCGATCATCGCTCTGCTCATGGGTTCCATCATCGGCGATTCTTCCACCACCGCCGCGTGGATCAGCCCGCTCTTCTACTTCCTGGGCGTTTTCGCCGTCATCGGTTCGGGTCTGATGCTCAAGAAGACCAAGCTCTTCGCCGGTCGCCCGACGCCGTTCGTTATGGAGCTTCCCGCCTATCACTTCCCGGCAATCCGCTCTTGGGCGCTGCATGTATGGGAGCGCTGCTGGGCCTTTATCAAGAAGGCCGGCACGGTCATCTTCGCGTCCACCGTCGTGGTTTGGTTCCTCTCCAACTTTGGTAGCTACAACGGTTCCTTTGGCTTCCTGCCTGCGATGGACGACATCCCCGAGGAGTTCATGGACTACTCCGTGCTCGCCATGCTTGGCAACCTGGTCGCCTGGATCTTCGCCCCGCTCGGCTTTAGCACCTGGCAGGCCACCGCGCTGACTGTCTCTGGACTTGTCGCCAAGGAGAACGTCGTCGCCACCGCCGGCTCGCTGCTGTCCGTTGCCGACGCCGCCGAGACCGACCCGAGCCTGTGGACCGCGTTTGCCGGCATGTTCCCCACCATGGGCGCTTGCGTTGCCTTCGGCGCTTTCAACCTGCTGTGCGCTCCGTGCTTTGCCGCCATGGGCACCATCCGCAACCAGATGGACTCCGGCAAGTGGACCGCGATTGCCATCGGCTACGAGTGCGCCTTTGCCTGGGTGATCGGCCTGTTCATCAACCAGTTCTACAACCTGCTTGTTCTTGGGCAGTTTGGTATCTGGACGATTGTGGCCATTGTGCTGCTGGTTGCGATGCTCTTCCAGATCTTCCGTCCCATGCCCAAGCATGCATGGACCGACGAGGACGAGACCAACACTGCTTCCGCCGCAGTTTCCGCTTAAGTCCGAATAAGGATTAGCCCCTTTCCACGAGCCCGGGTGTCTCAGCGACACTCGGGCTTTTTGGTGGGAGAGATATGGCATTTCCGCAGATAAAACTGACCAAATTAAACCTGTCCCTATTCGGTAGGTGGAGAATGGGGTAAAGTAAGTGATGGTTAACTAGAGGAGGCTTGCTATGGCACCTATCGATATTGTTGTACTGGCTATTATCGGTATTGCGTTTGTCGCCGTGTGCGTGCGCATTTATCGCAAGGGCACCTGCGCCGACTGCGCTCAAGGTGGCGTTTGCACAGGACATTGTTCCAACAAAAAGACCTGCGCCGCACTTAAGGGCGTGGACAAAATTGCCGAAGACTTGGGCCGCGGTATCAAGTAAGGTCCGTCATCCAAGCGCCCCGCGAGCATCCGTTCGCGGGGCGCTTTGCACATTTGGGGGCGAGCGTGGCGAGTTGAAGGGTGATTTTGGGGTATCGTTACCTGTACTGTTAATTGGCAACTTATCTATAACGGAGTAACCCCATGAGCGCTCGCGTAACCATGAAGGACATAGCCGCCGAGCTTGGCGTTTCCATCAATACCGTGCACAAGGCCCTGACGGGAAAGGCCGGCGTGAGCGAATCCGTGCGCGCCAAGGTGAACGCCAAGGCCGAGGCCATGGGCTATCACCGCAACACAAGTGCCTCAAGCCTGCGCCGCAAGGATATCAATCTGGTGTTTTGCCTGCCCCGCGCATCGCGCGAGGGAGCGTACTTTTTCCGTTACCTGTGGGAAGGCTGCAATCGCTTTGAACAGGAGGTCATCGACCGGGGCATTACGGTTGAGCGCGTTGAATTTGGCGTGGGCGGCTACGCTGATGCACTCGAGCAAATCGACGAGCGTCTGCAGGTGGGCGAGAAGATTGATGGCTTGCTCGCCTATGCGCCGGGCGACGATCGTGCGACTGAGCTTTTGGGGCAGATCGCCGAGGCGGGCGTGACGATTGAGCTTGTCGACGGCGACCGTCCGCATTTGAATCGTTTGGGTGCGAGCTTGGCCGATTATTCGACGGCAGGCAGCCTTATGGCCGAGCAGGCGGCAAACCTGGTCCATGCTTCTGGGGCCGACGCCCGCGTGCTCCTTTTGACAGGCGACCCATATACCGATTCGCACTATCTAACCGCCCGCGCCTTCCACAATTACCTGCGCGAACGTGATATTCCATGGCAGGTTGAGGATCTTGCAGGTGCCCATGCGCAAGTCAAACAACTCGAGCATGAGCTCGAAAAGCGCTTGAGTGCGCCGGACGCCCCCGAACTTATCTGTAGCGTTTTTGCCGTTGGTTCCGAAGTGGTTGCCGACGCGCTCGTCTCGACCGGCAAGGCCGGTCAGGTCATGGTGATCGGCAACGACCTGTTTCCCGAAAGTGCTCTGGCCTTGCGCCGCGGTATCTTTACCAATATTGTCTATAAGGACCCGACGAGCCTGGCGTATCGCGGCGCTAAGACGCTGGGCGATTATCTGCTGTGGGGAAGGACCCCGACGGTGCCCGTCCAGAAGGGTGCCGTCGAGATGGTATTTGCCAGCAATGTCAACCGCTACTGCGAACTTGCGGGTATTTAGCCGATTGAGCAGGTACCCCCTCTTGCGACGTGCATTTTTGGGAGTATTCAGCATTGGCATGCCCTGAATGAGGTGCAGAACGACTGTTTTAAGTGCCCCCGATGGCGTAATTTGCCATCGGGGGCACTTTTTATGCCGATCGGGCGCTATCTGCGTTCCAAATAGGACGCTGAGGATGGCGCACGGCGCGCTCCAATGCTGAATACTCCCAAAAATGTACGTCGGGACATGACCCACCTGAGCAAAAGCGCTCAAGTTCGGTGTTCGGGGACGCCTGCCAATTCGCAATACATACAAGTCACGGCTCCAGTAACCGTTGAACGGGCAAAATCGACCGTTCACCCCATGGTGGTTAGGTGAACGTTCACCTTTTAAGTCGCAATGAATTAGTATAGTGAACGTTCACCTAGAGGATAACGAGCGCGCCGTGCGCCCGCCTTGCCAGCAAAGGGGCTGTTTGATGAAAAACTTTATGGACGATCAGGATTTCCTGCTGAGCACCAAGACCGGCGAGGAGCTGTTCCACAACTTTGCCGAGGGCATGCCCATCGTCGACTATCACTGCCACATTTCTCCTAAGGAGATTTGGGAGGACAAGCGTTTCGAGAACATCACCGAGGTTTGGCTGGGCGGTGACCACTACAAGTGGCGTCTGATGCGCGCCAACGGCGTCGACGAGCGCTTCATTACCGGCGATGCCCCTGCTCGCGAGAAGTTCCAGAAGTGGGCCGAGACCCTGGGCCGTTGCGTGGGCAACCCCGTCTTTGAGTGGAGCCACCTGGAGCTTAAGCGCTATTTTGGCTACGAAGGCGTCCTCAACGGCAAGACTGCCCAGGAGGTCTGGGACCTTGCCAACGCCAAGCTCGCTGAGGCCAGCTTTACCTGCCGCAACCTCATCAAGCAGTCCAACGTCCGCATGATCTGCACTACCGACGACCCCGCCGACAGCTTTGAGTGGCACAAGAAGATTGCCGCCGACGACAGTTTTGACGTTCAGGTCGTTCCCGCCATGCGCCCCGATGCCGCCCTGCGCATCGAGCGTGGCCAGGAGTTCGCCGACTACTGCAAGCATCTCTCCGAGGTTGCCGGCATTGAGATCAGCGACTTCGAGGGCATGAAGGCCGCCATCTCCAAGCGCTACGACGTTGCCCACGAGCTGGGCTGCCGCGCTTCCGACCACGCGCTCGACTACGTTATGTACGTTCCGGCTACCGCCGACGAGATCGAGACTATCTTTGCCAAGGGCCTTGCCGCCGAGCCGCTTACCGAGGACGAGGTCCTCAAGTACAAGACGGCCTTTATGCAGTTCGTCGCCGGCGAGTATGTCCGCCTTGGCTGGGCCATGCAGCTGCACTTTGGCTGCAAGCGTGACAACAACCGCGCTATGTTCGCCAAGCTCGGTCCCGACACCGGCTACGACTGCATCTCCAACTACACGCCGTCCGACCAGCTGGCCGATTTCCTCAACTCCATCCAGGAGTCCACGGGTCTGCCCAAGACCATCCTGTACAGCCTGAACCCCATCGACAACACCATGATCGACACCGTGATGGGCTGCTTCCAGGAGGCTCCGACCGCCGGCAAGATCCAGAACGGCTCGGCCTGGTGGTTCAACGACAACGAGGTCGGTATGCGCGAGCAGCTCACAGCTCTGGCTAACGAGGGCGTGCTGGGCAACTTTGTGGGCATGCTTACCGATTCGCGCTCCTTCCTGTCCTACCCGCGTCACGAGTACTTCCGTCGCGTGCTGTGCGGCGTGATCGGCGAGTGGGTCGAGCAGGGCAAGTATCCGGCCGACATGGAACTGCTGGGAGCCATCGTGCGCGACATCAGCTACAACAACGCGGTCCGCTACTTTGGCTTTGACCTGGATACCGTCGAGGCTTAAACCCGCATCGAATCACACCGAACTCGGGAGCGCCGTTGCCACACGCGGCGCCCCCGTTTTGCCTGCACGCTAACAGCAATCTAAGGAGAGACATCGATGGAGAACATCAGCTACGAGACGCTCGAGAAGATCGGCTACAAGGGCTACCTGCTGCCCAAGGACGCGCCCGAGAAGGTTCTGCAGTTTGGCGAGGGCAATTTCCTGCGCGCCTTTGTCGACCGCTTCTTTGACATGGGCAACGAGGCAACCGGCTGGAACGGCAAGGTTGTCATGGTGCAGCCCATCAGCGGCGCCTTTGGCTTTGCCGACGGCATCAATGCCCAGGACGACCTGTACACCGTGCTGGTGCGCGGCAAGGAGAACGGCAACACGGTCGACGAGTCCCGCGTGATCAGCGCCTGCAGCCGCTGTCTCAATCCGTATCGCGAGGACGACTACCGCGCCATGATGGAGGTTGCCGTCTCCGACGACCTGGAGATCATCGTCTCCAACACCACCGAGGCCGGTATCGCCTACGACCCGTCCTGCAAGGCCGACGACATGCCGCCCGCGAGCTTCCCCGCCAAGCTTGCCCAGGTGCTCCACACCCGCTGGGCCGCCGGCAAGCCGGGCGTCATCGTGCTCGCCTGCGAGCTCATCGACCACAATGGCGAGGAGCTGCTGCGCATCATGAACCAGTACGTGAGCGACTGGGGCTGGGAGGACGAGTTTTCGCAGTGGATGGCCAACGACTGCACCGTCTGCACCACGCTCGTCGATACCATCGTCCCGGGTCGTATCCGCGACCCCAAGGAGGCTGCTGCCGTGGCCGAGCGCCTGGGCTACGAGGATCCCTTCCTGGCCGTGCGCGAGCCCTTCCAGATGTGGGGCATCCAGGGCGACGAGTCGCTTGCCGAGAAGCTCCCCTTCGTGAAGGCCGGCCTGCCGGGCGTCTTTGTGACCCCCGATGTCACCCCGTACAAGAAGCGCAAGGTCCGCATCCTCAACGGCGCCCACACTGCCTTTGTTCCGGGCTCCTGGGTTGCCGGCTTTGACATCGTGCGCGATTGCATACACGACGAGACCGTCCGCGGCTTCATGAACACCATGCTCTACGACGAGGTCATCCCGACGCTTGCCGCCGACCTGGACGTCGAGGACTGCAAGGCCTTTGCTGCCGCCGTCGAGAACCGCTTCGACAACCCGTTTATCGACCACGCGCTGCTCTCCATTTGCCTCAACTCCACCGCCAAGTGGCGTGCCCGCGACCTGCCTACGCTCAAGGACTATGTTGCCGAGACCGGCAACCTGCCCAAGTGCCTGGCGACGAGCCTCGCTACGCTCATTGCCTTCTATACTCAGGAGCTCGTTGCTCGCGAGGGCGATGGCCTGCACCTGCGCCGCGCCGACGGCACCGAGTACACCGCTCAGGACGATGCCTTCGTGCTCGATTTCTACGCCGCCCACGCCGGTGCAGACGATGCCGAGCTGGTGCACGACGTGCTCACCAATGAGCAAATGTGGGGCGAGGACCTTACGCAGATCACCGGTCTCGAGGAGTTTGTCGTCAACGCGCTCACCGTCGTGCGTGTCGAGGGCGCCAAGCAGGCCTTCGCCAACGCTCAGGCGTAAATTCCCGGTGCAGGCGCCAGGCGGCTTGCCCGCGCCTCGACTTCTGCTCAACCTGTAGGGTTAGGACCATTTGTAATGAACACTATCCAGATCAATCCGGCCGATAACGTGATCGTCGCGCTGTCGCCGCTTGCCAAGGGCACCGCCGTCGCGGTTCCCGGGGTGGGCGAGGTCGTTGCCGCGGAGGATATTCCGCAGGGCCACAAGATGGCCGTGCGTGCCATTGCGGCGGGGGAGGACGTCGTCAAGTACGGTCTTCCTATCGGCCACGTGACGGGCGACATCCAGCCCGGTCAGTGGCTTCATACGCATAACGTCAAGACCAACCTTTCGGGCGAGGTCGAGTACGTTTACAACCCGACGCATCCGGTCGTTGAGCCGGTTGAGCCCGAGACCTTTATGGGCTTCCGTCGCGCCGACAGTCGCGCCGCCACGCGCAACGAGCTGTGGATTATCCCCACGGTCGGCTGCGTCAACGAGGTCGCGCGCGCCATGTGCGAGCAGGCTCAGGATCTGGTCGAGGGTTCGCTGGAGGGCGTTTACTACTTCCCGCATCCCTTTGGCTGCTCCCAGACCGGCGCCGACCACGCCCAGACACGCCGTCTGCTGGTGGCGCTTTCGCGTCACGCAAACGCTGCGGGTGTGCTGTTCCTATCGCTCGGTTGCGAAAACTGCACGCACCAGCAGGTACTCGACGAGCTCGGTGACTTCGATCACGAGCGCGTTCGCTTCCTCACCTGCCAGGATGTAGCCGACGAGCAGGTCGAGGGCCACAAGATCCTGTCCGAGCTGGCCGACCTGGCCAAGCGGGCCAAGCGTGAGCCCATTCCGGCCTCCGAACTGGTCATAGGCCTTAAGTGCGGTGGCTCTGACGGTCTTTCGGGCATTACCGCCAACCCCGCGATCGGTCGCGTGAGCGATATGGTCGTCGCCCGCGGTGGCACGTCGGTGCTCACCGAGGTGCCCGAGATGTTTGGCGCGGAGAGCATTCTGCTCGATCGTTGCGAGAGCCAGGACGTCTTTAACGCGGCGGCCGACATGCTCAACGGCTTTAAAGACTACTTTATCAGCCACGGCGAGGTCGTCTATGAGAACCCGAGCCCCGGCAACAAGGACGGCGGCATTACCACGCTCGAGGACAAGAGCTGCGGCTGCGTGCAAAAGGGCGGATCTGCCCCCATCGTCGACGTGCTGCCGTATGCCGGTCAGGCTACCAAGCATGGCCTGAACATGCTGTGCGGTCCGGGCAACGACATGGTATCCACCACGGCCCTGACGGCTGCCGGCTGCCACGTAATCCTGTTCTCGACCGGCCGCGGCACGCCGTTTGGCGCACCGGCGCCTACCCTCAAGGTGTTCACCAACCAGCGTCTGTGCGACCACAAGGCCAACTGGATGGACTTTAACGCCGGCGTGGTCGCCACGGGCGAGCGTACGCTCGACGAGGCTGCCCGCGACCTGTACCAGCTGGTGCTAGAGACGGCGAGCGGCAAGCTTACGAGTGCCGAGCGTCGCGGCTGTCACGAGATCAGCATCTGGAAGGATGGCGTCTGCCTGTAGCGGTAAATGGGTTCGCATAGGGCGCTATTGACCATGGCCCCGTCGGGAGTGTTCCCGGCGGGGCCATGTTTGTTCTGTCTGTTCGGGCGTGTCTTTCTGAGGGTACGGGAGCGGCGAAAACAATAAACGTTCACCTAATCGACCTCAAATTTAAACCCACTCAATACCCATGTAATCGTGATTTTTTTCAAGTCAGATGTCCGTTTAACGGCAAAAAACGACCGTTCAAGGATAATATACAAGTGAACGTTCACCTATCATATGCAATCGCGCATAATCTAGCTAAACGTTCACCCTACGAGTGGGCGATATGCAGACAGACATCGGTATGGACTCCAATGTCTTGTTACAAGACAATCGAGAAAAGAGAGGGAGCTCGATGACTAACAAGATCGGTAAAAAGCGCAAGATCACATTCTGGACGCGCTTGGGCTTTGGTATGGGCGGCATGCTCAACTCCGGTGCCCTGAGCTTTACGCACAGCTACATGGTGCTGTTCCTGTCCACGGAGTGTGGTCTGTCCGCAGGCGAGGCTGCGCTGATCAGCTCGTTCGCCATCTATCTCAACGCCATTCTGTGCCCGCTCATGGGCTTTGTGGCCGATAACTTCTACGCTACCAAGATCGGCCGCATCTTTGGCCGCCGCCGTTTCTGGATCTTGCTGGCTATCCCGATGATGGTCGCCGAGCCGCTCATCTTTGTGGCTACGCCGTTTGGTTTCCCGTACTACTTTGTGTTGTACCTGATCTACAACGTCGCGTACACGTTCTGCACCGCCAACCTGTCGCCGCTTACCATCGAGATGACCGATGACTTCAAGGAGCGTACGTACCTCACCGGCTACAAGCACCTCTTTGGTAACGCCGCCGGCTTCCTGATGGCAGCACTCGTCGGCTTTGGCTTTGGCACCTTCGGCGAGACCAACCCGTTCAGCTACTTCATTATTGCTACGATTAACGCTTCGGTCATGGCAATCTCGCTGCTCTGCGTGTACCTGTCTACGTGGGAGCACACCCCCGAGGAGGTCGCTCAGGAGAAGATCGAGAGCGTCGGCGAGGGTATCAAGAAGTTTTTCATCGACGTTATCTCTACCTTCCGCAACAAGTCCTTCCGCAAGGTCCTGTATGCGCAGGTCTCCACGAAGCTCGCCGCTGCCTGCTGGTCTGCGTGCCTGTCCTTCTTCATCGTCTACTGTCTGCAGATTCCTAAGTCCTACGAGTCCGTGATGGAGATGCCCGGCAAGGTCGTCGCTATCGTCTGCACCGCCATCTGGGTCGCCCTCATGGCCAAGAAGGGCTTCCACAAGTCTTGGTACCTGGCAAACGTCGGTTGTGCCGCGTGCATCATCGCCTACAACTACTTCGCCTTTGGTCAGATCAACGGCACCTCCACGGTCGCCATCGCCATGATCGCCTACCCCATCATCTTCGCCATCTGGAAGTTCTTCTACGTTGGCTTCCAGTATCTGCCCGATGTTCTGCTCAACTACATCCCCGATGTCGATGAGCTCATCACCCTGCGTCGTCGCGAGGGCATCTACAGCTCCGCACAGCAGCTCTGCCAGCAGATCGCCCAGGCTGTTGCCGTCAACGTATGGGCTATCGTCCTTGCTGCCTCCGGCTTCATTCAGACCGCCGGCAACAGCGACGCCGTGACCCAGCCCGCCACCGTGCCTCTGTACATCTGCGGCTACATGCTCATCGGCTGCGCCGGCTTCTTCCTGCTCGCGGCTGTCCTTGCCCGCGGCATCAAGATCGACAAGGAGCAGTGCGACATCCTTTGCGACGAGATCCACCGTGTCAAGGAGGGTGGCAAGATGGCCGACGTCAAGCCCGAGGTCAAGGCGCTTTGCGAGGAGCTCTCCGGCTTTAAGTACGAGGACTGCTTCGCTCACAACAATGTTGGCTTCCAGGACGGCAGCGTAATTCCCGCCGAGTAGGGCCAACGCATTGTCCAAACCAAAGGGCCGTGCCACCGGAGATCCACCGGCGGGTGCGGCCCTTTTTTAAAAACGAGTAGTATGAACTTCTGATTACATTTGAGGGAGAGACCCATGGAGACGAACGTTATCTGGCGCAACGCGCGTGCGGCCGTTATCGAGCTTGACGATGGCGGCTACTTTACCTGTGCCGATACGTGGGAAATCTTTGTCAACGATGAGCCCGCGGGCACCACGAATACGGTCGAGACCTATGTCGATGGCCTGACCCCCGGCAAGCGCAACCTGATCCGCTTTGTCTGCGGCGAGCGCGAGCTGAGCGTGGGCGTCACCACGCCGGCCGAGCCCTTTACCATTAACGTTCGCGACTGCGGCGCCAAGGGCGATGCCGAGCACGACGACACCACCAATATCCAGGCTGCCATCATGGCCTGCCCCAAGGGCGGGCGCGTGCTGATTCCCGCTGGCAACTACCGCATCAAGTCCCTCTTCCTTAAGAGCAATATCAACATCGAGCTCGCCGAGGGCGCGGTGCTGCTGGCCCGTCACGACCGCGCGGCGCTTGCCTACATTCCGGGCGCGGTCATGGGTGACGAGGGCGCCGGATATGCCGGCACCGATATGCTGCCCCTGGGTCGCTGGGAGGGCGAGAGCTTTTCGACCTACTGTTCGACCTTTACGGGTCTGAGCGTGCACGACGTGCGCATCTATGGCCGCGGCGCCATCGACGGCCAGACCGATTTTGCCGAGGACAACTGGTGGAACAAGGACTTTAAGAACATCTTCCGTCCCGAGGAGGGCCGTGAGGTCGCGCGCCCTCGCATGATCTTCCTGTCCGAGTGCCAAAATGTGAGCCTGGTGGGCTTCACCATCCGCAATAGCCCGGCATGGAACATCCATCCCGTCTTGTGCGAGCACGTCGATGCGCTCTGCCTGTCCATCGAGGGTCCCAAGAACTCCCACAACACCGACGGTTTCGATCCCGAGAGCTGCGGTTTTGTCCGCATCCTTGGCTGTCAGTTCTCGGTGGGGGACGACTGCATCGCCATCAAGAGCGGCAAACTGGGCATTGAGCCCGAGCTTCGTCCCGCCACGCACGACGTGCTGATCTCGCACTGCTACATGCACGACGGCCACGGCGCCGTGGTGCTGGGATCCGAGGCCGCCGGCGGCATCAAGGACCTCACCGTGAGCAAGTGCCTTTTTGAGCGTACCGACCGCGGCCTGCGCGTCAAGACCCGCCGCGGCCGCGGCAAGGACGCCGTCAACGAGGGGATCACCTTCGAGCACATTCGCATGGACAAGGTACTTACGCCCTTCGTGGTCAACTCGTTCTACTTCTGCGATAAGGACGGCAAGACCGACTATGTCCAGAGCCGCGACGCGGTGCCCGTCGACGACCGTACGCCCGGCTTTGGCGCCACGACGTTTTGCGATATCGAGGCCACCAACTGCCATGCGGCCGCGGCCTATATCACGGGACTGCCCGAGAGTAAGGTGACGCGCCTGACGTTCCAGGATGTCCATGTGACCTTTGCCGCCGATGCCGAGCCCTTTGTGCCGGCCATGGCCTGTGGCGTGGAGCCAATGGTGCGCCAGGGCATCATCGCGCAGAACGTGAAAGTCCTCGACCTGCAGAACGTGCGCATCGAGGGTCAGGATGGCGACGAGCTGCAGCTGCAAAACGTCGACAAGGTTATCCGCGCGTAGG
>URFE01000018.1:0-22726 GCA_900546965.1 uncultured Collinsella sp. | reverse complement strand
CGGGCGCCTTCGACGCAAGCCATAAGCTCGGCGGCCTGTGCTTGGGTGCAGTGGGCGATGCCGGCGCGGTCGGTAATTTCCTCGCGCGGCAGGTCAAAAATAATCGAACCGTTATCGATGCAGATGACGCGGTCGGCGGCGCGATCGAGGTCGGATGTAATGTGGCTCGAGAGCAGCACGCTGTGCTGGCCGTCGGCGACAAAGGCAAGCAGCTCGTCGAGCAGTTCCTCGCGTGCCATGGGATCGAGGCCCGCGGTGGCTTCGTCCAAAACGAGCAGCTTGGCATTGTGGCTGAGCGCGCAGGCGAGCTGCAGCTTCATACCCATGCCGCGGGAGAGGTCCTTGACCTTTGTCTTGGGATCGAGGCCAAATCGGTTGATGAATCCGGCGAACGTTTCGCGGTCCCACGTGGGGTACGCCGGGCCTACGAGCGCCTCGATCTGGCCCACCTTGAGCGTGGAGGGGAAGGGGCATGTGTCCAGCACGAGGCCGACGCGGGAGCGTAGATGGCGTTGCGACTCATCGGGCGCGTCGGCGCCACAGCGCTGCCCAAACAGGTGCACTTCGCCGGCATCGAGCTTTATAAGCCCGAGAGCAGCTCGAATCGTCGTTGTTTTGCCAGCACCGTTGGCACCAACAAAGCCGACGATCTGGCCAGGCTCCACGGCAAGCGTGACGCCGCGCAGCGAAAAGCTGTCGCTTACAGTGCGTGAGATGCCTTTGAGTTCAAGCAAGTTTTGCATGGTATAGCCTTTCTTGCAGATGGCTACTGCATGGTTTCGGGGGCTACCAGGTCGAGCATCTCGTGCAGTTTGTCGCGCGTGACGCCCAGGGCTTCGGCTTGGCTCGCCGCTTTCGCAAGTAGCTCTTCGATATGGCAGAGCTGGTTTTCGCGCAAGAGCTCCTGGTTGCCCTCGGCGACAAAACAGCCCTTGCCCTGCACGGTGCAGATAAACCCGAGCTGCTCTAGGTCGGCGTAGGCGCGCTTGGTGGTGATGACGCTCACGCCAAGATCGCTCGCGAGTGCACGGATGCTGGGGAGTTTTGCTCCCGCGGCGAGCGTGCCCGATAAGATCTGAGCTTTGACTTGCGAGGTTATCTGCTCGTAGATGGGCTTGTCGCTCGAATTGGATAGGATGATGTCCACAGCGGCTCCTTAGCTGTTGGGCTACACGTGTATATAACCGGTAAGCACAGTATATATACACTATGCACAGTTCTGCAAGAGGCAAATACCGATTGGCCCGGCTACCCAGGCCCTAACTGATGAATTTGTCCTGATAGGCGCCCTAGAGCGGGATTTCGCGGCTACAATAGTGCGGTTACAACGACGTAATGCACTCAATGCAAGAAAGGATCCGCATGGCAAGCCTGTCGGATGAAATCTCGTCGCGCCGCACATTCGCGATCATCAGCCACCCGGACGCCGGTAAGACCACGCTTACCGAGAAGCTGCTGCTCTATACCGGCAGCATCCAGACTGCCGGCTCGGTCAAGGGCAAGAGCTCGGCCAAGCATGCCGTCTCGGACTGGATGGACATCGAGAAGGAGCGCGGTATTTCCGTTACCTCCTCGGTGCTGCAGTTCACCTACAACGGCGCCTGCGTCAACATCCTCGATACCCCCGGTCACCAGGACTTCTCGGAGGATACCTACCGTACGCTTATGGCCGCCGACGCCGCAGTCATGGTCATCGACGGCGCCAAGGGCGTCGAGGCCCAGACCAAAAAGCTCTTTAAGGTCTGTACGCTGCGCCACATTCCCATCTTCACCTTTGTGAACAAGCTCGACCACGAGGCTCGCGATCCGTTTGAGCTCATGGAAGAGATCGAGAACGTCCTGGGTATCAATACGTATCCCATGAACTGGCCGATCGGCAGCGGCCGCAATTTCCGTGGCGTGTTCGACCGTCAGACTCGTCGCGTCATTGCCTTTGAGGGCGACGGCCACGCCAACGCCACCAAGAAGGTCGCCGAGGTCGAGGCCGAGCTGGGCGACCCTGCCATGGATGAGCTCATCGGCGAGGAGAACCATAAGAACCTGATGGACGACATCGAGCTGCTCGATGGCGCCGGCGACGAGCTCGACTTGGATGCCGTGGCCTGCGGCAAGCTGAGCCCGGCGTTCTTTGGCTCGGCGCTCACCAACTTTGGCGTGGAGCCCTTCCTCAAGGAGTTCCTGCGCCTGGCCCCGACGCCGCGTGCCTATACCGATACGCTCACCAGCGAGCCGGTCGATCCCTGCCGCGACGACTTTAGCGGCTTTGTGTTTAAGATCCAGGCCAACATGGACAAGAACCACCGTGACCGCATCGCCTTTGTGCGCATTTGCTCGGGCAAGTTCGAGCGCGGCATGGATGCCTTCCACGTGCAGGGCAACCGCAAACTCAAGCTTGCCACGGGCACGTCGATGATGGCCGACGATCGCGCCATCGTGGACGAGGCGTACGCAGGCGATATCGTGGGCCTGTTCGATCCGGGTATCTTTAGCATCGGCGACACTGTGTGCTCTGGCAAGCGCCACGTGCAGTATCCGCAGATCCCGACGTTTGCCCCCGAGATGTTCGCTCGCATTACGCAGGTCGACACGCTCAAGCGCAAGCAGTTCGTCAAGGGCATGGAGGAGCTTGCCCAGGAGGGTGCCATCCAGATCTTCCGCGAACTGGGTGCCGGCATGGAGAGCGTCATTGTGGGCGTGGTCGGCGTGCTGCAGTTTGAGGTGCTCGAGCGCCGCCTCAAGGCCGAGTACCGTGTTGAGGTTCGTCGCCAGCCGCTGCCCTATACGGACATCCGCTGGATCCAGAACGACCCCGACACCATCGATATCCCGGGCCTTTCGCTCACGCGCGACACGCTGCGTGTCGAGGACATGCGCGGCGGTAAGCTGCTGCTGTTCACGAGTCCGTGGAACGTGGATTGGGCAACCGACCACAATCCCGACCTTATCCTGTCGGAGTTTGGCAACGTAGCGTTTTAACGCATCGGCGCGGTGGCCCTGCGGGGCTGCCGCGCCGTTTGCTTGCCTGATGCCGTGTGAGCGGCTATCATACCCACCGTCGTCTTAAGACCGAGGCGTCCGAGCAGTTCGGGTCCGATATCCTGCTCGTTAAACCTAAAACCAAAGGAGTACATAATGATCAAGAAGGTCATGGAGGACTACAAGGTCCTGCTGCGGAGCATTCCCGCGGCAACGGTTTCGCTGTTTTTCGTGAGCGTCATCATGATGAACCTGCTGGCCAACAAAGAGCTTATCAGCCTGCCGTATCTGGCACTCGACTGCGGCTTTGTGGTGAGCTGGGTTTCTTTTTTGTGCCAGGACATGATCTGCAAGCGTTTTGGCGCCAAGGCGTCCATTAAAATCTCTATCCTCGCGCTGCTGGTCAACCTCGCTGTCAGCCTGTGCTTTTGGGCGTGCTCGCTCACGCCCGGCATGTGGGGCGCTTACTACGACACGGGCATGATCGAGGTCAACACCGCTCTTAACGCCACCATCGGCGGCACCTGGTACGTGGTGCTGGGCTCTTCGCTGGCAATGCTCGTTTCTGCCGTGGTTAACTCCACGCTCAACCAGTCGCTCGGCCGTATGCTCAAAAAGAATAACTTTGCGAGCTTCGCCTTCCGCTCCTATGTGTCTACGGGCGTTGGCCAGTTTATCGACAACCTGGTCTTTGCCATTGTGGTGAGCCACACGTTCTTTGGTTGGACCTGGGTGCAGGTCCTTATGTGCTCGCTGACGGGTGCCGTCGCCGAGCTGCTGTGCGAAGTCTTCCTGAGCCCCGTGGGCTACAAGGTTGTGCGCGGCTGGGAGCGCGAGAATGTGGGCTCCGAGTACCTCGAGCGCCACGCAACCGCCTAAGGAGCAAGTATGCGGGTTTTGATCACGGGCGCTTCGGGCGGTATCGGAGCCGCGTGCGTGCAGCGCTTTTTGGACGAGGGCCACGAGGTCGTGGGCTTTGACCTGCTGCCGGCGGCGATCGAACACGAGCGCTACCGCCATCTGATCGTTGATGTACGCGAGCCTAACTCGTTTCCAGGCGATATTGAACCCCAGGTAATCGTGAACGTTGCCGGTACGCAGGATTCCGCCGACGACATCGCCGCCAACCTGCGTGGCACCATCAACGTGACCGAGCGCTATGCCTTTGTGGGGGAGGGGCTTGCCGCCAAGCCGGTGCCGGCTATCCAATCCGTGGTCAATGTGGGGTCGGCGAGCGGGCATACGGGATCGGAGTTTCCTGCCTATGCTGCCAGCAAGGGCGGCGTTATCGCGTACACCAAGAACCTTGCAAACCGCCTGGCGCCGCAGGCCATCGCCAACAGTGTGGACCCGGGCGGCGTTATCACGCCGCTCAACCGTTGTGTGATGGAAGACGAGCACCTGTGGAACCAGATTATGGAGCTCACACCGCTTAAGCGCTGGGCAACCGCCCAAGAGATCGCCGAGTGGATCTACTTTGTGGGCGTGACCAACCGGTTTATGACCGGGCAGAGCCTGCTGATCGATGGCGGCGAGGCCGGCCGCACACAATTTATTTGGCCCGAATAGGAAGCGCGCCCGATGGAAAGCCGTCGGGCGCGTTTTTGATGCATCGATTTTTAGCCGAGGCAAGTCCAGTTGACGGGGGTCAAGCCGTGCTGTTCGAGTAGCCGATTGGCTGCCGAGAAGGGGCGCGACCCTATAAAAGCGGGGAGTTCTGCCGTGGCACGGTTGGCCGAAAGCGGCGAGGGGTGTGTGGAGGCCAGACAGAACTTGTCGGTTGCCTTGCCCGTACCGGTTGCGACGAGCTTACCTTCGACCATCTGCTGGGCAAAGCGGCCCCATGCCAAAAAGACTACCGGTTGGGACAGCTGGCAGCAGCGTTCGATAACGTAGTCGGTGAGCGTGCTCCAGCCCAGTTTGGCGTGCGAGTTGGCGGCATGCTCGCGCACGGTGAGCGTGGTGTTGAGAAGCAGGACGCCCTGTTGTGCCCATGGTGTTAGATCTCCCGTGGCGGGAATGGGGCAACCCAGATCGGCTTTGAGTTCCTTATAGATGTTGCGCAGGCTCGGTGGCAACTTGGTTTGCGTCGCGGCGACCGAGAACGACAGTCCCATTGCCTGGTTGGGTCCGTGATAGGGGTCCTGACCCAAGATGACAACTTTGACCTGGTCGGCCGGCGTGTAGGCGAGGGCATTGAGGATGTCGTCTTGTGCCGGGTAGATGGTCTGCTCGGCACGCAAAAGGGCGATACGCTCGAGCAGCTGGTTCGTAGTGTCACGTACCGGCTGCGGCGCATCGCCCAACCAAGTTGCTATGTTGCGGTCGCGGGTCGCGGCGTCCATGGGGCTCCTTTACGTCAGATGCTCTGCTGGCATCTATTGTAAAGGCGCACCGGTTGCCTTTATGCCGCGGCTGTATGAAGAGTGGGGTCTACGAGACGTGCTCGGGCGCTCCTGCCATGCGAGCCTGTCCATGTGCGCGGAGGCGCGGAAGCTCGACGGTTGCTACCATGACGCCGGTGAGGATGAGGGCGGCGCCAAAGAAGGCGATGGGGCTCAGGACCTCGCCGACCAGGAAGAACGAAAAGACGGCGGAGCATACCGGCTCGAGCGAGAAGGCGAAACCGGTGGTCTCGGCAGGCACGTGGGGCTGCACGAGCGTCTGGGTGATAAAGCCGTAGGCAGAGCAGATGAGTGCGAGCGCGACGACGACTACGACCTCGCCCGGCGTGCCGGGAAGCGTGAAGCCGCCAAAGGTGAATGCGGCGATGCCCGAGAACAAGCCGCCAAAGCCCAGCTGCCAAACGCCCAGAGCCAGCGGGTCGACATCTTCGACAAAGCGCTTCGCCACAATGATGTGTCCGGCGTAGACAAAGGCGGAGAGCAGCATGATGATTGCGCCCGGGTTCAGGCTGGTAAAGTCGGCGCCCGAGAGCAGCAGCATGCCGCAGGTGACGATGGCGGTGCCGACGAGCACTTTGCGCTCGGGGGCGCGACGCAGCAGGGCGGCGTTGGCAAACGGCACGATCACGACCGTCAGGCTCTGCAAAAAGCCGGCGGTGGAGGCGGAGGTGAGGCTGGAGCCCAGGCACATGCAGGTGAGCTCGGTTGCCATAATGGCGCCGATGATGGCGGCACGGACCATAAGGTCGCGGTTGATGCGCAACGCGTGCTTGTGGAAGAGCAGCAGGCAGACCACAAAGGCGATGATGCAGCGTAGCGCGACGATGCTCGTGGCGTTCATGCTGTCCATGCCGATCTTCATGAGGGGATACGAAAAGCCCCATGCGACGGGAACGGAAAATGAGAGCGCGATTGCTTTTTTGCGATCCATGGGACTCCTTTTGTTACAGAACGGTTTCGCAAAAAGGATTCTGCTCCCAGATGTGGATGTAGTAAAGCGAATGTATCTTCAGTATGATTAAGAAATACTAATGTTGGCAGAAAAAGCCCTGGCAAAACGTTTTACGGCTGCATTGATGTGGAGGTGCGATGGCATCGCGGTATCAGATTGTTTGTATGGTGGTCGATCGCGGCAGTCTTAAGGGCGCGGCGGACGAGCTGGGCTATACGCAAAGTGCGGTGAGCCAGGCCGTCAAGGCACTCGAGCGCGAGCTGGGTACCACGCTTATCGAGCGCGGTAAGCAGGGCGTTTCGCTTACGCGCGACGGCAAGCAGTACCTGCCATATCTGCGCCAAATCGTAACTGCCGAGGCCGAGCTTGAGGACAAGCGTCAGGAGTTGCTGGGACTCTCCTCGACTGATATTCGTATCGCGACGTTTACCAACGTGAGCCGCACCGTGTTGCCGCGCGTGATCCGCGACTTTGGGGCCCTGCATCCGGGCGTGCACTTTACCCTCAAGCAGGGCGATTACACGCGCAACGCCCAGTGGGTGCACGATGGCGTGGTTGACTTTTGCTTTACGGCACGCGGTTTTACCGCAGGGCTCGAGAAGCGCGTGGTCTATCACGACGAGTTGGTGGCACTGTTGCCTGTCGCGCATCCGCTGGCGGCAAAGGAAAAGGTGACACTCGCCGACCTGGCTTCCGAGCCGTTTGTGCTTCTGGATGAGGGCGAACAGAGCCTGGTGCTCGATGCATTCGCGGCGCATGGCCTGTCGCCGCACGTGACGAGCGAGGTCACCGACGACTACACCATCATGGCGATGGTGGAGGAGGGCCTAGGCGTGAGCATGCTCTACCGTCGTACTGTGGAGGGCATGCGAGCCGATATTCGTGTGCGGCCCATCGTGCATGCCCCCTCGCGCGACGTGGTGGCGGCCTGGCGCAGCTGGGACACCATGCCCATCGCCACGAGGCACTTTATCGACTATATGAGCTCGCATATTGTCAATTAATGACTGGCGTGGCGTTGAGTGCGGTGTTTAGCGGGCTGTCGCTTTGGCTTGGGTGGCGCGATAGGTGCGTGCCGGGTGGCAAAGTAGCACCGCCACGACCATAAAGAACGCCGTGGTGCCCAGGCTGATGGGGTAGACCATCATGATGTTTGCAAAGGTGCGGAAGTGCGGGAACACGCAGAACACCCAATAGAAGCGGATGCCGCAGACGCAGATCATGGTGATGAGGGCGGGCGTGAGCGAGATACCAAAGCCACGCAGGTAGCCCGACATGTTTTCGTAGAACATGCTAAAGGCGTACGCCGGGAAGATCGAGCACACGCGGATATAGCCGATCGAGACGATGTTGGGATCGCTGTTAAAGAGCGACAAGATCTCGCGCCCCAGGCCGACAATAACGATAATTGTGGTGAGCGCGACGATACCGCCTTCGACCAGGCAGACCTTGAGCGTTTTGGTGCAGCGGTCGATCTGGCGGGCACCGTGGTTTTGTCCCACAAAGGTGGTGCAAGCCTGGCTAAAGCTGTTGAGCAGGTTGTAACACACGTACTCCAGGCTCATGGCGGCGCTCGATGCCGCCATGACCTCGGTGCCCAGGCTGTTGATGGCGGACTGGATGATGATGTTGGCGACGGCAAAGACGGCGCTCTGGATGCCGGCGGGCAGGCCGATCTTGACGATGCGCTTGAGGGCGACGGGGTCGATAGCCAGGTCGCGTGGGGTGACGTGGACGACGGAGTCGGTCTTGAGCAGGCGGATAAAGAGCGTAGCGGCGCTGACGGTGTAGGCGATGGCGGTGGCGATGGCTACGCCTGCGACGCCCCAGTGGAGTACGGGGACAAAGATAAGGTCCAGGCCAATGTTGAGGACGGTGGACACGGCAAGTGCCTGCAGCGGCATGCGGGTGATGCCGACGGAGCGGAAGATCGCGGCCTCAAAGTTGTAGAGCAAGATCGAGGGCATGCTGAGCAAAAAGACGCGCAGGTAGAGCGAAGCGAGCGGCATGGTTTCGGCGGGAACATTGAGCGCGGCGAGCATGGGCTCGGCAAAGATCTCGCCCAGCGCAATGACGACAAAGCCCACGAGCGCCATTAAAATCGAGGTATGGACGGCGCGTTTGACCATGTTCTGATCGTTGCGGCCGATGGCGTTGGCGATGACCACGTTGGAGCCAAGCGACATGCCAATAAACAGGTTGAGCATAAGACTGGTAAGCGGAACATTGGAGCCGACCGCTGCCATGGCGAGGGTTCCCTGGTCGCCCGAGAAGTTACCGATGATGACCGTGGCGATGAGGTTCGACAGCTGCTCCAAGATGCTCGTGGCGGCCACGGGGAAGGCGAACAGGGGAACATTGCGCCACAGCGATCCGGTGGTCATGTCAATGTGCTTAGATACGGTGTCAGCCATACGCTCTCAATCTCTAACATGCTCTTTTGTGCTTATTTGCGCAGACGATGATACTCCTAATCGACTAGTCATTGGGGACGTTCTAAAACGATTACTTATTCAAGAACGTCCCCAATGACTAGGCGGGGAAGGCGTGCGACAATGGTGGGCGTTGTGTTGTTCGCGCTAAGGAGTTGCCATGTTGTTGTGTCCCGTTTGCCATGAGCCGCTGGTGGATGACGAACGCGGTGCTGCATGCGCGGGTGGGCACCGGTTTGACCGTGCGCGCGAGGGCTATCTATATCTCCTGCGCTCGTCCAAGAGCGGCGACTCCATGGGCGATCCCAAGTCGCAGGCACGCAGCCGTCGCGACTTTCTGAACCGCGGTTACTATGCGCCGTTGCGCGATGCGATGGTCGAGCTGGTGCGCGAGCGGGTGTCTGGACGTGCCGCGTCTACGAACTGCCCCATGACGTTGCTCGATATTTGCTGTGGCGAGGGCTATTACACCAGCGCCATGGGTGCGGTGCCGGGCGTGGATGCTTACGGCTTTGACCTGGGCAAAGAGATGGTGCGCCTTGCCGCCAAGCGCGGCGATGCGACCTATTTCGTGGCCAACATGAAGGACATCCCCGTGGCCGATGGCACCTTCGATATGGTGACCGAGCTCTTTGCTCCCTTTAACGAGCGTGAGTTTTCTCGCGTGCTGGCGCCAGAGGGCTCGCTCTACACCGTGGTGCCGGGTGCCCGTCATCTGTTTGGGCTCAAGGAGGTACTCTACGACACGCCGTACCTTAACGATGAGAAGCTGCCGAAGACCACCGAGCTCGAGTTGGTCGGAACGCGGCGGGTGTCTGCGAACATTACGCTCCAAACCCAGGCCGACATCGAGGCGGTGTTCCAGATGACGCCGTACTACTACCGCACGCGCCCTGCCGATAAAGAGCGCCTGGCAAACTTGGACACCCTTCAAACCGACATCGACTTCATCATCGCCGAGTACCGCCACAGCTAACAACCTGCCAAAAAGGGACAGATTTATTGTGGCAGGTTTTATCCGGGCAAACGTAAAGGGCCGACCGCGGAGATGTGCGATCGGCCCTTTTTAGTTGCTTGGCTGCAGAGGTTATGAGAAGCGAGCGCTTACAGGCGGTCCTTGTTCTCGGCCTTAACGGCGTGTGCCTGCTGTACAAAGAACAGGTCGTACACCACGATGACAAAGGCGACGATATTGACGGCGCTGCCGCCGAGCGCGGGAAGCGTGAGCGCGGCCTGCGCAATCGTGGCGATTGCGGCAACGATGCCGAGCTTAAACGCACCATCCACCTGCGAAGGCTTGTTGGCGCCCTTGATGCCCGCAACGCCCGCGGCGAGATCGATGAGGCCCTTGGCGACCAGCACGACCGCGGCGAGCATGGCGTTCGGCCCGTACGTGGAATCGAGGTTGCCGGTCGCGATGCCGACGCCGGCGATGACGAGGCTGGCGATGCCCAAAACAAAGTAGACGAGGGCAAGGATTTTGAGAGTCTTGCGAGCGGAACTCATGGCTGGTCCTTTCGATACGGGTACGTCAATCTGACGTACCCCATGTGCTGCACATATGGTGAAGCACATTGTAGTTCAACGCGGCGATGCATGCGCCTGAAAGCGCTTTGACCCCGCGCAGCCCACCCCAACCTTTCAAAAAGGAAAGCTGGACGTAAGCCAAATCGATGGCAGCCCATGTGCGGCGCTGCGATGATGAGGCCGTAACAAGGAGCTGGTCTCAAGGAGGAGTCATGATGTACGGAGCAGGGCAAGTGCGTGAGCCGCGGTCGTTGGGAAGGCGCATGGGTGATTCTGTGATCGTTGCCGTGTGCACGGGATTGATGGCGGTGCTTTGCATTGGGATGCTGTGGGCCATGTCGCATGTGGGACAATAGCGGACGGTTGGGTGCTGGCATGAACGGCGCTCACGTATTCGTTTTGCTTGTTAAGGAGTACCCATGGGTGTCGTCGATCCCTTTTCTGTTGCTCGGGCCGCGGGGCTTGAGCTGACCGGGAAGTCCGAGGGCCTCACGCTCACCGACGGCACGATGGAGCTGCGTGCCGATTTTGGCCGCATGCTGCCGCGACTCAAGCAGGGCCGTCTGCAGCAAGAGCTGTTGGTGAAGGCTGCGCGCACAAAGGGCATCGAGCGACCATGGGCGATTGACGCTACGGCAGGCTTTGGCGAGGATTCGCTGCTGCTGGCGGCCGCGGGCTTTACCGTCGATCTGTATGAGCAGGATTGCGTGATCGCGGCGCTCCTCAAGGATGCCTTGGATCGCGCGGCAGATGATCCGGCGCTTGCGGTTGCCGTGTCGCGTATGCGCTTACATGCGGGCGAGGACAGCATTGCCGGCCTTCGCCATACAGCTGAGCTGATCGGGCAGGGCGAGCTTGCCGCTCCCGACGTGGTGTATCTGGACCCCATGTTTCCCGGGCGCACCAAGAGCGCGGCGGTTAAAAAGAAGTTCCAACTCTTGCACCATCTGGAACAGCCGTGCGCCGATGAGGAGACGCTGGTCGAAGCTGCGCTTGCGGTGCATCCGCGCAAGGTGGTTATCAAGCGACCGGTGAAGGGGCCGCTGCTTGCCGGCGTTAAGCCGAGCTATCAACTTGCGGGCAAGGTCGTTCGCTACGATGTTTTGGTGCCGCCGCACCCGTAGCTTGCGCGCGATAGCTGGCGCTCCGTCAGTGCCGTGCCGAAGCGGCGCCTATTTCCAAGGGTGCGACGTCAGGTGCCATCCGCCGCAGTATTCGCATTTGTAGCAGGCCAGCCCGCGGCGTCCGCGGTTTTCGCAGTCGGCCATAACTGCCTCGGCCTCGGCACGCGTGTCGTAACGGTTTTTGCGCTCGCACGACTTGTAGCGCCAGGCTTCATCGCGCTCGGCGTCCAGGGCGTCGCGGCGCTCGTCCTCGCGTGCAAACAGGTCGCTCATATCGCCGCCGGTGGCAGCGCCTAAAAACTCGCTTTTGGCCTTTGACCAGGCGGCTCGCTTTTTGCTTCCCATCTGCTTCGCGCCCTTCTCAAAACGTTGGTATCATTGCTCAATCAAAGTGATACCAATAAACGTGAGGTCGCCGCGTGATGATCAGAAAAACCCTCGATACCGACATTCCCGCCGTCATGGCTATCTATGACGCGGCCCGCGCCTTTATGCGCGCGCATGGCAACGCCACGCAGTGGCCCGAGGGCACGCCTTCGGCCGAGCAGCTGGCTGCCGACATCGCTGCCGGTGGCAGCTATGTGTGCGAAGTCGGCAGCCGCGTGGTGGCGACGTTTGCCTTTTTACCGGGTCCGGACGAGTGCTATGACGTAATTGAGGACGGTCAATGGCGTAGCGACGCTCCATATGCCGTGCTGCACCGCGTGGCATCCGACGGCACCGTGCACGGCATCGCGGCTGCGATGTTTGCCTTTGCCAAGGAGCGTGCCGACCACCTGCGTATCGACACGCATCAGGATAACCTGCCCATGCAGGGTGCGAGTATTAAGGCGGGATTTGAGCGTGCCGGCGTCGTGTATGTGTCGGACGGTACGCCGCGTGTTGCGTTTGACTGGCTGCGCGAGGCGTAAGAGCGACGCCTCATATCAATAATTCATGCGAACGAAACTGGCCCAGGTGGGGTCATTTTCGTTCGCTGTGCTGATTTGCAAGCCGGCTTTCGCAAGGCGCGAACCTACGAAAATCGCCGCGCGGCAACGCGGGGCGATGAGCTCGGTCGGGGGATAGGGCCCGCTTCGCCCGCCGGCTCGTAAATTGTATCATCCAGTGTGGAACGAGGACGCCCGTTGCCGCGTGCGATGGGCTTGTAATAAGAGGAGAGCCATGTCGAAGCAAGCGGTCGTTGGAATCTTGGCGCATGTCGATGCCGGCAAGACCACGCTGGCCGAGGCCATGCTGTTCAACGCGGGCCGCATTCGCAAGCGCGGCCGCGTGGACGATGGCGATTCGCACCTGGACACTAATGCGATCGAGCGCGAGCGCGGCATCACGATTTTCTCGTCGCAAGCCGTGCTCGACCATGGCGATACCCACGTCATGCTCGTGGATGCACCGGGGCATGTCGATTTTTCTGCCGAGGCGGAGCGCACGCTGCGCGCACTCGACTACGCGATTTTGGTTGTGGGCGCCAACGACGGCGTGCAAGGGCACACCGAAACCCTGTGGCGCCTGCTTGCGCGCTATGACATCCCGACGTTCATCTTCATCAACAAAATCGATTTGGAGAATCCCGGCCGCGATGTTTTGCTGGCACAACTTAGGCAACGTCTTTCCGAGGGCTGCCTGGATGCCAACGAACTGCTGGCGGGCGGCGCCGTTCAGGAGGACGCTGCTGCGTTGGACGAGGCGGCGCTCGAGGAGTTTCTTGAGGCGGGTGAGCTTTCCTCCGCGACGCTGTCGCGCATGGTTGCCGAGCGCAAGCTCTTTCCCTGCTTTGCCGGCTCGGCGCTCAAGGACCAAGGCGTGGACGAGCTGCTGGATGGCATATGCGCGCTGATGCGCGAACAGGCGTGGCTCCCGGAGTTTGCCGCGCGCGTCTATCGTGTCAGCCGCGGGGATCACGGCGAGCGTTTGGCTTGGGTTAAAGTGACCGGCGGCACGTTGCATGCCAAGCAGATGATTGACGGACGTTCCGGTGCCGAGGCATGGGAACAGAAGGTCGATCAGGTACGCATCTATAACGGCGAGAAGTATGAGCTTGCCCAAGAAGTTGCTGCTGGCGGTATTTGTGCCGTGACGGGTCTTGCACACGTTCGCCCAGGGGACGCCCTGGGCGCGGAGCCCGCGGGCGATGCGCCCGTCATTGCGCCAGTTCTCACCTATACGGTGCTTCCGGGCGAACACGATGTCCATGCGGTGTTCAAGGCACTGACTGAGCTGGCGGACGAAGATCCCATGCTCGGCGTAAGCTGGAATACGCATCTCGAGCAGATTCACCTGCAGCTGATGGGCGCCGTGCAACTCGAGGTCGTGCAGCGGGTATTGGCCGATCGCTTTGGCCTTTTGGTTGCGTTTGAGTCTGGCGGCATTCTCTATAAGGAGACTATTTCGCAGCCGGTCGAGGGCGTGGGCCACTTTGAGCCACTGCGCCACTATGCCGAGGTGCATCTACGCCTGGAGTCGTTGCCGGCGGGTTCGGGCGTGCAGTTTGGTACCGTGACCTCGACCGACGAGCTCGATCTTAACTGGCAGCGTCTGGCACTCACCAACGCCATGGAGCGCGATCACCTGGGCGTGCTGACCGGCTCGCCCATCACCGATGTGCGCATTACGCTCACGGGCGGCCGTGCGCATGCCAAACACACCGAGGGCGGCGATTTTCGCCAGGCCACGTACCGCGCGATTCGTCAGGGGCTCATGCAGGCGCGTGAGGCCGGCGCGACGGTGCTGTTGGAGCCGTGGTACCACTTTGAGGTTGAGGTGCCGGGGGAGTGCGTGGGCCGGGCGCTCTCGGATGCCACGCGCATGGGTGCCGAGTACGAGCCACCGACGATGGCGGGCGATCGGGCGACGCTTGTGGGTCGCGTACCGGCATCCGAGGTGCAGGATTACGCGCTGGAGGTGGCTGCCTACACGAGCGGTCGCGGACATCTGTACCTAGAGTTTGCCGGCTATGCGGCTTGCCATGATGCTGAGCGCGTCATCGAGGCGGCCACCTATGAGCCCGAGGCCGATCTGCCCAACACGCCCGATTCGGTCTTTTGCTCTCACGGTGCCGGTTACGCGGTCAAATGGTACGACGTACCCGCCGCGGCGCACGTAAAGATCGATCCCGCCACCTTTCGCCCCTGGCGAGCAGCAGACGCCGAGTTTTTCGGCCATAGGTGATAGAGGGCCAGTTCCTTTGTCGTATGCTATTGGTGTAACTCGGTACAAGTTGGTATAACTATTACCAGGGTTTGCCAATCCGAGGAGGCCGACATGAATCCAAATCCCTTTAAGCCCACGGCTGGTAAGCGGCCTCCGATACTCATCGGTCGCGAGTCTGTTATCGAAGATTTTGAAGAAGGACTCGACAACGGCGCCGGAGCGCCGGGCAGGCTCATGCTCATTACGGGAAACCGCGGCTGTGGCAAAACGGTTCTCTTGCGGGAGCTGCAGCGTTTAGCTAGCGAGCGCGGATGGGCGGCTGTCTCCGATTCCGCCTCGCTTGGCCTATGCGACCGCCTGGCCGATGCGCTTCGCTCGAATAGGCCAGTTGTGACGTCAATGGAGTTCGGGCCGTCATTTGGCCGGATGTCGGTCGAGGCGGCGCGGACAAAAGGCGAGACGTTGCGCGGGTTAGTCAACGAACGCCTCAAGAAACTCGGGCCGGGAAAGGGCATACTGTTTGCGATTGACGAGGCGCAGTCTGCGTCTATCGAGGAGCTGGCGGCTCTTGCCGTTCTCTATCAGCAAGTGCTCGGAGATCAGGATGCTACGGGATTGCCCGATAGCGACCAGCGCGGTCTTGCGCTGGTGTTCGCTGGATTGCCCAGTATGGTTGATGACTTGCTCGAAGAGCCGAGCGTGACGTTTTTGCGCCGTGCCCAGCAGCGTACGCTGGGGGCGATTTCTTTGCCCAAGGTGCGCGATTCATATATCCAGACGGTCAAAGACGCTGGTCTTTACGTTGACGCGGAGACGGCGGACCTTGCGGCACGCAAGAGCATGGGGCATCCCTATATGGTTCAGCTGGTGGGCTATTACATGTGGCGCTCTGCTGTCCGACGCAACTCGCAGGTCATTGAAAGGTGCGATGTCGAGGATGGCCATGCGGATGCCGTCCCCGAGTTCTACGAAGCGGTCGACGCGCCCCTGTATTATGGATTGCGCAGCCCGCAACGCCTCTTTATCGAGGCCATGGCGGTTGACGAGGGTAAACCGACGCGTATGGCGGATATCATTGAGCGCTGCGACCGTACTCAGAGTTGGGCGAGCAAATATCGCGCAAGCCTGATTCGCGAGCGCGTCATCGAGGCTGCCGGATACGGTCTCGTCCGGTTTACCGTGCCCATGCTGGGCGAGTACATTCGCGATCGAGTTTTATGGCATGAGTAGGGTGATAAAGGTGACGGAACAGAAGATGAGCCCGCAGGCTATCGAGGTGCGTGGCGCGCGTGTCCATAACCTTAAGGACATCGATATTGATATCCCGCTGGGAAAGCTCGTGGGTATTGCCGGCGTGTCGGGTTCGGGCAAGAGTTCGCTGGCGCTGGGAGTTCTTTATGCCGAGGGCTCGCGCCGTTACCTGGAGGCGCTCAGCACCTATACCCGCCGTCGTCTGACGCAGGCCGAGCACGCCCAGGTGGACGAGGTGCTGCACGTGCCAGCGGCGCTCGCATTGCATCAGCGCCCCAGCGTGCCGGGCGTGCGCTCCACTTTTGGCACCATGACCGAGCTCAACAACAGCCTGCGTCTGCTCTTTAGCCGTTGCGCCCATCACGCGTGCCCACATTGCGGGGCACGCGTGGAGCCGAGCCTTAACGTGGCTGCGGGCCTGTCGCTCACGTGTCCGACATGCGGCCGCGAGTTCTACGCCCCGAGCGCCGAGGACCTTGCCTTCAACAGCGGCGGTGCGTGCCCTACCTGCGGTGGCACCGGTGTCATGCGCGAGGTGGACGAGGCGAGCCTGGTGCCCGACGAGTCAAAGACTATCAACGAGGGCGCGGTGCTTCCTTGGGGCACGCTCATGTGGGATCTGATGAAGCAGGTCGCCGGCGAGATGGGCGTGCGTACCGACGTGCCGTTTAACCAGCTCACGCCTCAAGAGCGCGACATCGTGTTCCATGGTCCGGCGGTTAAAAAGCACATTCTCTACGTTCCCAAAAACGGCGAGGGCGCCACGCCGCTCGACTTCACCTATTACAACGCCGTCTATACCGTCGAGAATGCGCTCGCCAAGGTTAAGGACGACAAGGGCCTCAAACGCGTTGCGCGCTTTTTGCGCGAGGGCCCATGCCGCGACTGCAGCGGCACGCGTCTCTCCGAGGCGGCACGCCAGCCCCAGGTGCGCGGTATCAATCTGGCGCAGGCCGCGGCCATGACGCTGGGTGAGGCGATTGAGTGGGTGCGCGGGGTGCCCGCATCCTTGCCGGCCGAGATGCGGCCCATGGCGACGGATATCTGCGATTCGTTTTTGAGCGCGGCCCGCCGCCTGGTCGACCTGGGTCTCGATTATCTTTCGCTCGATCGCGCCGGTGCCACGCTCTCCACGGGTGAGCGCCAGCGCGTGCAGCTTGCCCGCGTGGTGCGCAACCGATCGACAGGCGTGCTCTATGTGCTGGACGAGCCCTCGATCGGCTTGCATCCTGCCAATGTCGACGGCCTGGTAGGCGTGATGCGCGACCTGGTGGGCGACGGCAACACCGTGGTTGTTGTCGACCACGACACACGCGTGCTGACGGAAGCCGACTATCTGGTCGAGATGGGCCCCGTTGCCGGAGCAGGCGGCGGTAACGTGATCGCTGCCGGTACGGTAGACGAGGTCGAGCAATCGCAGGACAGCCGCATCGCACCGTTTTTGCGCGCAGATCCCAAGCGCTTGCGCCCGCAGGTGACTGACGGGGAAATGTTTGATCAGGGCCACATCCGCATGGCAACTAATGCCATCCATACCGTCAAGCCGCTCGAAGTCGATATTCCGCGCGGCCGTCTTGTCGCGGTGACGGGCGTTTCGGGTTCGGGCAAGACGACGTTGGTGCTCGAGACGCTCATTCCGGCGCTTAGAGCCCAGGCAGCTGGCGAGCGCCTGCCAAGCCATGTGCGCTGGGTCGACGCCGAGGGTATCGCACGCGCCAACCTGATTGACGCCACGCCTATCGGCGCCAACGTGCGCTCGACGGTGGCGACCTATGCCGACATCCATGATGAGCTGCGCCGCGCCTTCGCCCGTACGCCCGAAGCCAAGGCAGCCGGCTACAAGGCGGGTGCCTTTAGCTACAACACTGGCGCCTTGCGCTGCCCTACGTGCGATGGCACGGGCTCGATATCGCTCGACGTGCAGTTTCTGCCCGACGTCGAGATCGTCTGCCCGGCATGTCGTGGTTCGCGTTATGCAGACGCGGCTTCGCATATCCATCGCGAGGGCAAGGACGGGAGTCTGCTTACGTTGCCGCAGCTCATGGACATGAGCGTGGACGAGGCCATCGACGCCACACTGGGACTCAAGAAAGTTCAGACGCGCTTGCAGACCTTGCACGACCTGGGCTTGGGTTATCTCACACTTGGCGAGCCCACACCGGCGCTTTCGGGCGGCGAGGCGCAGCGCCTTAAGCTTGCGAGCGAGATGGGCCGCGTGCAGGACGATGCCGTATTCGTATTTGACGAGCCCACGATCGGCCTGCATCCGCTCGATGTTCAGGTGCTGTTGAACGTGTTTGACGGTCTCGTTGCCAAGGGCGCCACGGTTATCGTAATCGAGCACGATCTCGACCTTATCCGTAACGCCGATTACGTGATCGACATGGGTCCGGGCGGTGGCGACGCGGGCGGGCAAATCGTCTGCGCCGGTACGCCGAGCGACATCGCGGCTTGCTCCAAGAGCATTACCGGTCGCTACCTATAGGCAATGTGACAAAGGGACTGCCTCTTTGTCACATTGATTTCTATTTCACGCATTGAGCCGCGAGATAGTCGCGGAAGAATGGCAATTCAAATGCGACGAGCCCTCGTCCTCGCTCCCCGATGATGCCGGCGTCTATCATGCGGCGTCGGTAGCGGGAGACCTGCTGCGGCGAACGCTTAAGGCGCTCGATAAGGTCGGCGGTGGTGGACTCTTCTTCGTCATCGAGCATGGCGATGAGGAATCGCTTGTCCTCTGCAGTGAGTTCCCGATAGGTTGCCGCGAGGATTCGGTCGTCCATCTCGTCGCGCGCGATTTTGATTCCCAGGTCAAAGTCGCGTGATGAGATTTCCTTCGAATCGCTTGTAAGATCCCAGGCACGGTAGCCTACGAGTTGCAATAGGAAGGGAAAACCAGAGATCGAGCGAACGGCCCTATCGATTCCCTCAGCATCTGCCAGGCGATCGTTTTCCTGGATTGTGCGAATCAAGGCCTCGCGTACGTCATAGTCGGCAATGCGACCCAGATGATATTGTTGGGCGCGGCGAAGGAACGAGACCGTCTTGTGGTTCAGTAGTGTCGATACGTTGTTGGGAAGTCCCGCCATGAGCAGGGCGACGCGTTTCCCATCGGTCACAAAGTGCTGATACGTTGCTGCGAGCTGAATCATCTCGTCGAGTGTCGGGTCCACCTCGTCAACCGTGACGAGCAGACCGGTGCCCGCCTCGTTGAGCTGGTCGATGATGTCGCTCATGCGATAACGCCAGGTTGAGGCATCGTGAACGCGATTGACCTCGATGCTGCCGAGCGGTGCAATTCCGAGACCGGTGACTTCGAAGTGGTTGGACGATTCAATGAGATGGGCTGCGGCGCGTTTCGTCCCGAACTCGATTTCCTCAAGCATTCCCGGGAGCGCGGTCGTCTTTACGGCTATCCAGTCGTGGGATTCCGCCCTTGTCGCGAGCGACGACATGAGAGCGGTTTTACCGGTTCCACGCGCGCCTGAGAAGATCGAGGTCAATTCTGGGCGCCTGCGCTGGCTCAAGAAGGCACGGTCCAAATCCCGAATAATCTGTTGTCTGCCAGCGAGATGGGCAGGAACCTCACCAAAACTGGGGGTAAACGGGTTCTCGAGATATTTCACAAGGCTCTCCTTTCACACCGCCATTTAACTTCATTTTACTTTAGTTAATTCTGATTAAAAGTGAGGGCTCTTTATCTAGAGCATCGATTAGGCGTGTGTGCCATCGGCGTGGCGCTTGAATGTGACAAAGGGACAGTCCCTTTGTCACATTCCCGGAAAGCCTGTTTGGCGCAGGGCTTCGTAGAGGACGATGGCGGCACTGTTGGAGAGGTTGAGAGCGCTGATGCGGTAGTCGTCCGGGTTGACGAAGTTGCCGCAGATATCCTGTTGAAGGATGGCCTCGTGGCTGTCCTCGGTATGCCCCAGCGATTCCTCGTGAGCTTCCCAAGCCTCGGCGTTATCGAGTGAGTCGCAATCGCGCAGCATGGGGATGCGCTCGCAACGCTCGGGCGCCGCGGCAAGCAGTGGCTCGGGAATACCCGAGCTCTCGCTGCCAAAGACCAAAAAGTCGCCGTCGCGGTAGGTGCTTTGCGCATAGGTACGGCGCGCCTTTTTGGTCAGCAAGTGCAGGCGCTCGTCGGCGGGGGAGAGGTCGTTGCGCGCAAGGAAATCCTCCCAGCCGGCATAGGTGGTCACGTCCAAGTTTTGCCAGTAGCCCAGGCCGGCGCGACGTACTGTCTTGTCGTCGAGCGAAAAGCCCAGTGGCTCCACCAGATGTAGGCGGGCGCCGGTAACCACGCAGGTGCGGCCGATATTGCCCGTATTGGCCGGAATCTCGGGCGCATACAGCACAATGTTGAACATGAATCTCCTTGGCATAGAACGAAAAACCACCACGAAGGGCACCTTCGTGGTGGTTTGGCGGTTACGTAGGCGGACAAATGCCCGCTTGGATAAACCTAGGCGCGGTGCCAGTCGGTCAGGCAGGCATCGAGGGAGGCGATGAGCGCATCCTTGTCCATGTGACGGCCGATGATGCACAGGCTCGTCATACGGTCGCCCGTCTCGTCGTCCCAAATCTGCATGATCTCGGGGTTCTCGTCGATGATCTTCTGCTTCTCGCCCTCGGGCGCCGAGTCGACAAACAGGCCGTTCTCCATCAGGCGCATCTGGTGGCCGGCCTGCTCAAACATGTAGCACATGTCCGGGTCGCCGGTCTGCCACAGCGGACCCTTGACGCGGATGACCTCGTCGGGCCACTCCTGCTCAACAAAATCGGTGAACTTCTTCAGGTCAAACGGCTTACGGCGCGAGTAAACAAAGGTCTCGATGTCGTACTCGAGCACCTCGGGGTCGTCGTGCTCCTCGGGATGCTCCATGGCATCGATCCAGGCGGCGGAGTTGTAGGCGCGCATAAAGTCGAAGCGGTCGGTATCGAGCAGCTCCTCCATGGGGACCTCGCCGTTTTGGGCCTCGACGATCACGGCGTCCTTCTGCAGGCTGCGCACGATGGCCTTGAGCTCGGCGATTTGCTCAGGGCTCACGGTATCGGTCTTGTTGAGGATCAGCGTGGAGCAGAACTCGATCTGCTGGATGAGCAGGCTCTCTATGTCGTCCTCGTCGATATCCTCAGCCAGCAGGTCGCGGCCGCCGTTGAACTCGTCGTACATGCGGGCGCAGTCGACCACGGCCACGATGTTGTCGAGCGCGAGCTTGGGCTCGCCGCCCACCTTGGCCTCGTCGCAGAAGCTCGAGATGGTGTAGGCGATGGGGATAGGCTCGCAAATGCCCGAAGCCTCGATGATGATGTAGTCGAAGTTGCCCGAATCGGCGATGCCCTGCAGCTGGTTGGCAAGGTCGTCCGAAAGCGTGCAGCAGATGCAGCCGTTGGTGAGCGGGATGAGGTCGTCGGTCTCGGAAAGGCCGCCGTCGGCGATGAGGCTGGCGTCCACATTGATCTCGCCGATATCGTTGACGATCACGGCGGCGCGGATGCCGCCGTCGTTAGCGAGGATGTGGTTGAGCAGCGTGGTCTTGCCGGCACCGAGGTATCCGGTAAGCATGATGATCTTCACGGGTTTGTTGGGCATGTGCCCTCCTTTGTTAGACATGGCTTACAGTTGAATCATATGCCAAACGCCTGCTCTTATACCCACGCGCTGGCAAATAACACAGGCTACTCCCAGGCTCCCCATACATCGGGGCAATAACCGACGGTGGCCTTTTTGCCGTTGCGCACGATGGGCTCGGCTAGAACCTGCTGATTCTCGAGCAGCTTGTCGAAGCGCTGGCTAGGGGTGAGGTGCTGGATGAGTGCGAGCGTCTCCTCGTCCTTGGCTTTGGGGTTGAGCAACTTGTCGATGCCGCCGACCGCCTGCATCACGCTCGTGAGCTCGCCCTTGCTCATCTCCTTTTCCTTAAGATCAATAAACTGCACCTTAATGCGGCGCTCCTTAAAATAGCGCTGGGCCTTCTTGGTGTCGAACGACTTTTTGGTGCCGAAGATTTGCACGTTCATAGTATGTTCCGCCGTTCTACCTGATAAAGTTGGTGCGCTTGCGATCGGCTTCGGGGGCTTCGATACCGGCGGCCTGTCCTGCCTCGATACAATGCAGGAGCCAGGCCATGTTCTTGCCGATGTTGCGCATGGTGGCTAGGCCCTCAGCGTCCTGGGCGGCCTCGCCCGGCATGGCGCCAAACACGTTGTTCCAGTACGTGGACGCTACCACAGGCATCTGGTTGATGGTGAAGTACTTATTGAGCACGTCGAAGGTCGTCGACGTACCGCCGCGACGGGCGACGGCGACGGCAGCGCCCGGCTTGTGTTCAAAAGCTTTGCTACCGGCATAGAATGCGCGATCGAGTGCCGAGAGAATGCGGCCGCTGGGGTGCGCGTAGTAGACAGGCGAGCCAAAGACAAAGCCGTCGGCCTGTTCGGCGGCAGCGATCAGCTCGTTGACCACGTCGTCGTCAAAGGTGCAGCGACCGCCAAGCTTGCCACACTGGCCGCAACCGATGCAATCGCGAATGGGCTTGGCGCCCAGCTGAAACACCTCGGTATCAATGCCTTCTGCATTAAGTTGCTCTGCGACTTCGGTGAGTGCGCGGGCGGTGTTGCCGTTTGCCTTGGGGCTGCCATTGACCAAAAGAACCTTCATCACAAACTCCCTCTGCTGTCGGTGACTTCTGCGGAGGATTATCGCACGAGAGGGTAGATGACGTGGGGCGCGATGTGAAACGGCTTGTGTTTCACATCGCGCCCCACAACGCTAGTCCAGCTTGGTGCCCGGTACTTGCAGTGCCTCTTTAAGCAACGCTTTGAGCTCGTTCAAAATGGAAACGGGCTGACGGTCGACGCCGTCCAGATGGAGCGTGGCCACGCGAATGGGCGGCTGATATTCAA